>JABIHL010000007.1 GCA_018649665.1 Chloroflexota bacterium
ACCAGACTCTGAATCTGGTAACCCAGGTTCGATCCCTGGATCGGCAGCCACGTGGCCCCATCGTCTAGTGGCCCAGGACACGGCCCTCTCAAGGCTGAAACAGGGGTTCAAATCCCCTTGGGGCTACCATCAAGTAGCAAAATAAAGCGGCTAGTACATGTACTAGCCGCTTTTCTGTTAACTGCGAGCTCGGTATTCGGCGCACAATTGCAGTCAGTTGCCAGATGCCAGAAGAATGAAGAGTTGATTACAACGATTCACGTCTTGATCTAAGGAGCGCGATTTGGTTCGTGGACACGGCGGGCACATGGGCAGGGCATTTGACGATGCTCCCAAACGCCCGATTGCGCGAAAAACGCTGATTCGGGTGGCGAAGCTTTATCGTCCGCATCGGAACGCGCTCGTTAGCGTTGCGATCCTCGTGATCATCTCGGCCACGTTGTTGGTTGCAACTCCGCTTTTAATTCGTCAGATCATCGACGATGCGATACCGAACGCCGATAAATCACAGCTCTTCTGGCTTACTGGCTGGATGATTGCAGTAGCGGCGGTGAGCGGAGCGATCACGTACGGCACGAACTTTCTAAATATGCGGACCGGGTTAACGGTGATGGAAAGTCTCCGAATATCCGTATATTCGCATTTGCAAAAACTCCCGCTTTCGTTTTTCACATCAACCCGAACTGGTGATCTTCAAACTCGTATTTCAAGTGACGTTGCCAGCACTCAGATGCTGCTCACCGACACGCTCGGAGTGATGCTTTCGAATAGCGTCGTGGTGATTTCGGCGATCACGGCGATGCTGATAATTTCGTGGGAGTTATCGATAATCGCTCTGATTTCGCTTCCAATGTTCACCTTCGCAATGATCAAAGTAGGAAAGCGACGACGCGAACTAACTCGCGAAACTCAACGGTCACTTTCCGATCTGACGTCACGAACCGGTGAGACTCTTTCTGTTTCTGGAGTAATGCTGTCGAAAACATTTGGGCGTGAAGCCGATCAATTGGAACAGTTCAAGCAGAACAATTCCGAATTGACCGTTCTTAGCCTAAGACAAGCGATGACCGGCCAGCGGTTCTCAGTCGTTATGCAGACGTTCTTCACGATAGTTCCAGCGATTATCTGGTTGCTCGGTGGTTATCTGATAATCGATGCTCAAGATTCTGTTTCGCTCGGTGACATCGTTGCGTTCACTGCTATTCAAGCACGCCTATTGTTCCCAATGGCGGGGATGTTCATGCGAGGTGTTCAGATATCGAGTTCGATTGCTCTGTTCGATCGAATTTTCGAGTATCTCGATATCGACCCGAAGATCAAAGATCCTGTCAATCCTGTCCCTGTTGACCCTGCGAACTTCAAAGGCGAGATCGAGTACAGCAGTGTTGGGTTCAGGTATTCCGAGATTGCAATTGGTGATAAGAAAACGGCGCCCACGGATGAAGCGGCACCATTCACGCTCGACGACATTAGTTTCTCTGTACCCAGTGGTGGGCTAACCGCTTTGGTCGGCCCCAGTGGAGCTGGAAAGACATCGGTTGGCTATTTACTTGCGAGGCTTTACGATGCCGATAGCGGCTCGGTGTCGATCGATGGAATCAACGTGAAGGATATGGCACAGGCCGATTTGTCGAAACTCATTGGCGTGGTGTCGCAAGATTCGTTCATGTTCCACGCCACGATCCGAGAGAATCTGGTGTTCGGGAAGTCGGAAGCGACCGAAGAAGAGATGATCGACGCGACAAAAGCGGCTCAGATTTTCGAGTTGATTGATGGCTTGCCCAATGGGTTCGAGACTGTGGTCGGAGAACGCGGTTATCGGTTGTCGGGCGGAGAACGTCAGCGGCTGGCAATCGCTCGTGTGATTCTTGCCAACCCGCGAATCTTGCTGCTTGATGAAGCCACCAGTTCACTCGATACTCTTTCTGAACGAATGATCCAGCAGGCGCTAACTAGGCTTCGGCAAGGTCGCACGACCGTGGCAATCGCCCACCGTTTGTCGACAGTCATTGCTGCGGATCAAATATTGGTCATGGAGCAAGGCAGAATTTCCGATAGAGGCACGAACGAAGAGTTACTGGAACGATCATCGCTTTACAGGCAACTGTACGAAGAGCAGTTCACCGCAATTCCTTCGCTCTCGTAACGCGGCGCGCTTGCTCGTTAAATCTCCCAAGTACAGCCATCTGGCACCGGGCTCTCTCCGGTCGTTCATCAGAAAGTAATCGACGAGCTCATCCACCTCACCGAAGATCCCTCCACTTCGTTGTGCTCCGGTCGGGATGTTAGTAATTATTCGACCAAAATAGGTGTACATTCTCGGGGGTATGAAACCCAGCAATTGGAGAACGAGTCGATGACATCCGGCAACACGCATAAACAGCCCCTCAGACCCGTAATGACGCTCAGGCCGCCCAACGACATCATGTTTGAGGAGTCGTTCTGGGATGAGCTCGCTGACGGCGGTGTAAAAGAGATTGCCCTTCAGTGGCTGTGCCTGCTCGACGATCAGGCACCCGAAGACGAAGGCAACGTCTATCCCCAGCCCGAAGATGGTCATCCCCGTGGCTTGGCGGCGGTGGGTGGCTCACGGGTAAATCGAGTACCGACAGCAGCGTTCAACCCAACGCCTGAATACTACGAAGGATTTTCTTGGCAACCGCCCACGATGCCCGATCATCTCGCAGGGCAATCGAAAAAATTGTCGACAGCTCTGGATATGGGGCGTTCGAAAGGCTTCACGATCTACGCAGTGGACGACAAGGGATATTTTCTTCACGGTGGATTCGGATCTGGAAAGCTCGATCTAACCAAGCGCACGCCCAGCTTCACCGATCCAAGCATGCCCGCAATGACCGTTGCACGCGCCCGTGACACTGCAAAGCACTTTCCACAGGTCACAGGGCTGCTGCTCGATGGTCCTGACTTCAAATGGGAGATTCAGCCGGGTCACCGTGATGATCTGTGGGTCGAACCAATCGACACTCCAGAAAATCGAGCATTCGCAGCAAACAACGGCATGAATTTCCAAAAGGTCCTCGACGGTCGAGAACACTTCAAAGAATTTCTCCACGGATTCAATCCGGAATACGCTCGCAAATTCATTTCAAAAGCTCCGGGTGCGTTGGCGAGTCACGATTGGTGGCGGGATCACCCTAAGTTCAGCGACTGGTACTCGTTCAAGCAAGCTGCGGTCGAATGGAGCGTGAGCAGCTCGTACCGTGGCGTGAAAGAGCACCTGCCTAACCTACAAGTCGGCAACTCGTCTCGATTGCCATTCGCCGAGCCGTTGACTGGCCACAACACGGTCAGGAAGCAGAAGTACATCGACTTCCAACAGCCCAAGCAGTACTGGTGGTCTGCCGGTGTAGCCGGGTTCAGAGGAACCATCGTGAACTGGGTTGATACGCTCGTCGATTGGAACGATGGTCTCGATAAAGACTTGGCTTCGGAGTTGTTCGGGGCGATGTTCGATTACCCGCTCGCCGCTTCGTATCCAATCAGCGATTACAACGGTGAAGCAACCGACGAGTGGTTCACGACCGCTATTCGTGATCAAACGGCGAAGATGATCGCTAACAGCGGTGGGCAAGAGCGCTATATGCCCTGGGTCGGACTCGAACATTTCGGATCGAACTGGCTGACGGCGAGCGAGCTAGATCGGATGCTAGCGGAGATGCAGTCGCAGGGAGCGACACATTATTGCTACTTCATCTACAACTCGATGAAGCCCGAGATTTGGGACGTAATTCGCAAGTACAGTCAGCCGTAAATCGACTAAACGAAAGTATTCAATGCCCGAATTTACTCGCAAAACTCCACTATCGATCAAAATATCTCTCCCTAGCGGGTCGGTCGATGTGGTCGCTGAAGAACGTGACACCGTCAACGTTTCAGTCACTCCGCTCGGCAGTAGTCGTCAGGATCGTGAAGCCGCAGAAGCGACTTCTGTGATTCTCAACGGAGACGAACTGAAGATCGAGCCACCAAAGGGCAACAGCTATCTGAGAAGTAGCGTTCAACTCAAGATTAAAGTACAGACTCCGCTCGATAGTGACATACGCATCAGCGTTGCCTCAGCTACGGTCAAATGCACCGGGCGATATGGAGCAGTCGTTGTTTACTCTGCGTCAGGCGACATGGAACTCGAGAACACCACTGGTGATGTGAGAATCCAGATCGCCAGCGGCGATGCCAGCATCGCTGAGGTTGGTGGACAGTTGCGCCTGAAAACTGCGTCCGGAAAGTTTTCAGCAGGTGGCGTAAGAGGCTCAGCGAGACTCAGAACTGCCAGCGGAAACATCGACATCGCAGAAGCGCACGCAGACGTTCAGTCGAAATCTGCTTCTGGCGATCTGAAGCTCGGCATCGCCCACCGCGGAGTGATATCAGCCAACAGCGCGTCTGGAAAGGTTAGCGTTGGAGTTGTTCCGGATACCGGAGTTCGGCTTGACCTAGATTCGAAGTCTGGAAGCGTCTCAAGCGATCTCGATAGTTCGGGCGACCATTCGGACTCAGCGGACCTAACGATTCGAGCTCGCACTACGAGCGGAGATATCGAAATCGTCAGAGCGCATGAAAATGCGGCCGTTTAGCCCTTAGCTAACCGGCGGTCGCTTATCGGCCCAGGGTCGAGCTTCCTCTAGGGCGGCTGAAGCGGCCAAAACACTCACTTCGTCTTTCATGTCGCCGACGATTTGAAGTCCAATTGGAAGACCGTCCGACGAGAAGCCAGCGGGAGCTGATGCTCCAGGATTGCCAGTGAGGTTGAACAGATAGGTGAACGGCGTGAATCCCCAGAGCCGGTGCGGAACCTGTTTGCCACCGATAACGTCGGGCTCGTCACCAATATCAAAAGCAGGGACCGCCAACGACGGTGAAAGCAGCAGATCGTACTTGCCAAAGTAGCCGTTGACGTACTTTCGGTAAGCGCCGATGTTGCTAAAGATGTTCCACATCCGTTCGGCAGAAAGCGTGTCGGCACGATCCATGTATTCACCGAAGTAGTCGGTCATGTCTTCACGGTGATTGTCGAAATCTTCTCGTGCGGCATCCAGACCTTTGATCGTGAAATAGTCAAAGAACGTCCAAAATACGTCTTCGTAGTCGGCGGGATTAAAGTCGACAGTTTCGACGATTGCGCCCGCATCCTCGAACGTCTTAGCCGCGCTTTCGGCGACTTTCACTACTTCAGGATCGACTGGATTGCCGCCCATGTCGGGCGTCCAGCCGATCTTCATTCCTTTGACGCCTTTGGTAAGGGCTCCAACATAGTCGGGAACATCGTCAGTGATCGTGTCGTACTCGCCTCGTGGGTCGTATCCAGAGAAGATAGCCAGTGTTTCAGCGGCGTCTCGCACTGTGCGAGTGAGCGGCCCTGAAGTGGCGTTGTTCATAATGTTGTGACCAGCATTACGGGTCGTGCTTCCTGCACGCGCTACCCTGCCCTGCGTCGCTTTGATTCCGTAAACACCGGCGAACGCAGCCGGAATTCTTATAGAACCTCCGCCATCACCGCCGGGCGCAAAGCTCGTGAGACCGGAAGCAACAGCCGCCGATGCTCCACCTGAAGACCCGCCGGGGGTTTTGTCGGGGTTCCACGGATTTCGAGCGGGTGGACCGAGTCGATTTTCGGTCGTCCCTGCGAATCCGTTCTCGGGAGTATTCGTCTTGCCTGTGATGATTCCACCGGCTGCTTTTACTCGAGAAAGCGGGATCGAATCAACTTCGGCAATGTTGTCTTTGTAAGTGAGCGAACCGTGCGTCCATATAACGCCCTTCATCGGCTCGGTGTCCTTGTAGGGAACGGGAATGCCATGAAGTGGGCCAAGCTCGTCACCACGCATTACCGCAGCCTCAGCTTCTCGAGCGGCGTCCATTGCCATGTCGGAAATTCGAGTGATGAAGATGCCGAGTTTCGGATCGAGTTCATCGGCACGCCTCAGGTGAGATTCCGTGAGTTCGACCGGTGAAATCTCTTTCGAACCGATCATTTTTCGTAGTTTGAATGTTGGCGTGAATCCGAGTTCTCGATCTGAGGTCATAGTGTTCTATTTACCCTTCATTGCTTCGATAAACAGTTCAGTTGGTTCGGCAGGAAGTGTTTCGGTTTCGATTGTGCCGCGGGCGCCTAGATCGACCGCTAGTCGACTCATATGCGCGTTATCTGGAGCTTCGATGAGCGTTGCGAAGTCGTATCGACCCAGCAGGGCGTATTGCGACACCACGCTACAGCCTTGCTCTTCGATTTCCAGGTTCACCTGCGTGATTCGGTCGGGATCGTGCTTGATCCGATCACGTCCACGCTCGGTAAGTTTTGAAAGCATTAGGTAGTACGGCACTTTTGGCTCCCCGTTAGGCGTTAGTTTTAGATGATGAATCCGGTCGTTACTATTTCGATTTCCACAGCCGGTTGAACTCGACGATCTACTCCATTTTCGATCCGACGAATCGCGAAAGAGCTCGGGCTGTAGGATCGGTTCGGACGTTCACGATAGCTGGTACTCCCGAAGCGAAAGCGCGTTCGAACGCTGGCTTAAGATCTTTGGGATCCTCAACTAGTTCGCCGTGACCACCAAGTGCCTCAGCGACCTTGTCGAATCGAGTGAATCCAAGCTCACGACCAGGCTTGCGAATGCCTTCGACCCGAGCTGTCCAGCCCTCGTTGTTCGAAACGACGATGACGATCGGCAAGTTGTGTCGAACGGCGGTGTCGAAGTCTTGAATATTCATCCCAAGCGATCCGTCACCGTGAAGGGCGACGACCTGCTTGTCTGGCTTGGCGATCTTGGCTCCGAGTGCGTAAGGAAGACCTACGCCCATGCAGCCTGAAGGCCCAGAATTTAGACGATGACCGGGCACGTATGTCGGCATCGACTGGCGACCAAAGTGAAGAATTTCGTTGCCATCGACCGCCAGAATCGAATCCCTATCCATCACTTCCCGAAGCTCTTTGCAGAGTCGTAGTGGGTGAATCGGCTGTTGGTCGGAATTTTCGAGAGGCGCAACGCGCGCTCGGCGCGAAACATCAGCTTCACGAAGTTTATCGATCCACTTGGAGTTCGACTTCGATTCGAATCCGATGCGGTCGGCTTCGTCGACAAGTTGCTGAAGAACAGCTTTGGCGTCGCCTTCGATTCCAACATCGACCGAGCGGTTGTGTCCGAGCTCTGCACCATGAATATCGATTTGGATGATCTTCGACTCGGCTGCAATACGTTCTCCGAAAGTCATCATCCAGTTCATTCGGGTTCCGACAACCAGAACTACATCTGCCCCTCTAAACGCTCCAGAACGAGCCGCAGGGAACGACATTTCGTGGTCGTCGGGGAGCAGACCTCGTGACATTGGCGAAGTGTAGAACGGAATGCCCATTCGTTCGACAAGTAGTCGAAGTTCGTCGTACGCCTGCGACCACCAGACTCCTCCGCCAGCGAACACCATTGGGCTGCTCGCTTCAGAAAGCATTTTCACGGCTTGCTTGATTAGATCGGGGTCACCAGCAGGTCGAGCTCGCCCCACTGCTCGGGACGGGACAACAGCATTAGATTCTTCGACCTTACCGTACAGAACATCTTCGTTGCAGTCGATATAAACCGGACCGGGTCGACCAGTCGTGGCAATACGGAAAGCGGTCGAAATATGTTCGGGGTAACGTGCGGGATCGGTCGGTCGCATCACGGCTTTGGATATCGGTTCGAAGATGCCAACTTGGTCGACTTCTTGGAATCCACCACGGCCAAAATCTTCGATCGGCCCAGCACCACCAAGCGTAATCATTGGTGCGCCGTCTACCCATGCCGTGTACTGGCCCGTCAGTAGGTTCAGCGTGCCGGGTCCGGACGCAGCAGTGGTGACACCGGGTTTGCCTGTGACTCGGGCGTATCCGTGGGCAGCCATCGAAGCGGCTTGCTCGTGACGGAAGTCGATCGCCTTGATTCCAAGATCCTCGGAATTATTGATGATCTCGTAGTTGGGTCCGCCCATCAGATAGAAGAGGTGTTCAACCCCTTCTTCCTTAAGTGTGCGTGCCAGTAGGTAGCTGCCATCTACTTCCATATTGTTCTCGATAACTCCGCTTGTGTAAACGATCCAACCAAGTTGGATTTAATTTTGGATTCAGAATACGCCCGTCGACGTAGTACGTTGTGGGTTTCTAGCGATTGAGACGAGCCGACTTTAGCCTATCGCCTTCTTCTGAAGGCGTGTCTGTAAGACGAGCGAGCACGCCTTTTGGCGAGGTTCCTGCGAGCTTTGCAGCTTCGGCGATCAGGATCGCACCGTCAATAAAATCGTCTTTCGAAATGAACTCTGGCTCGACGCCGGTTTCGCCTCGATTGTGCCATGCGCCGAGAGGAAATGCCGTGCCAGTGACTTTGTAGCCAAACGCTTTGAATGCTGACG
Source organism: Chloroflexota bacterium (assembly GCA_018649665.1). Classification (GTDB taxonomy): domain Bacteria; phylum Chloroflexota; class Dehalococcoidia; order Lucifugimonadales; family Lucifugimonadaceae; genus Lucifugimonas. The sequence goes on from JABIHL010000007.1 coordinate 8,404, forward strand.
CCTCGCAGCCGCCAGCGCTCATGAGTTGCCGCTGTATCTTGTAATCGGGGTTTGCTGATTTGATTATGTGAACCGCCTGTCCCAAATACGCCTCGGCTTCATAGTCGAAAGTAGCTGCTCGATCACCAGTACGGATCACAACACCTTCGCCGATTTCCGCGCCGGGCAGCACCGAGCTTGTTTCGACCGAAACGATGATCGTGTTTTTCGGAAGCAGTTCGTTCTCGGCTGCCAATCGAGCGCCCACTAGACCAGTTTCTTCGGCACGAGTAAATAGGCCGTAAACGTTGCCATCGGTTGATGCGTTTACGATCGATTCGAGGGCAGCAAGGATTGCAGCGCAGCCAGCCAGATCATCGGCAGCGCGCATCTTGATTAGACCGTCTTCTAATGAGAAATCTGGTAGATCAGGAACGACCGGACGCGGTAGATCGCCGAGTTTGGCTTCCCCATTCGATAGCTCTGCGTGAACGGTGTCGGTACCAAGCCAGCCGGCAGCTTCACGGGATTTAGGAAAATCGCCTTCAGCCGGTTCGGCTCCAGTGACTGTGGCTTTTATACGCTTGCCGTTCTCTCCGATAACCAAAACTCGGGTTCCTTCACGACCCGCCGAGATTCCGACTCCTCCAAGCGTTTTCAGTGTTAGCTTTGAGCCTTCTTGAGCAACAACTTCGTAGCCGGGATGATCGGTATGAGCGACGAAAGCGATTCCGGGTGCGGCTGGATCGTTCCCGAGTTTTGTAGCGAGAACGTTGCCCCACTCATCGATCGATACCTCTAAACCGCCTTTTCTGGCATGTTCCGCCAGATAGTCGGCAGGTTCGTCTTCCCAATAGGAAGTGGCGGTGAACTCGCCGAGGTCAGAGAGAATTTCGATTGCGGCAGATTCGATCTGCCCGAAGTCGGAATTAGTGCCAGAGTCAGAGCCGTTGGTCATGAAAGATAAACCAGAGAACGATGAAGTTTTGTTGAATCAGTACTTTGTTACGAAAAGCATACGCGTTGAAACGCCGGTAAGCGTCACACTAATCGTCGTTCACGTTTTACAATGCCCGAGTTTGCAACGACCGACCCTTTGAACATTCTGAATCGAGATCGAAACAATATGCCTGAAGTGCTCGTATTTTCTGGTCCCGCCCTCCCCTTGTTGGACATGGCGAACGAGATGAAACCAGGCGACTGGAATCTACACATTCGCACTGACGAATCGACTGATGAAGAAGTTGCGCAAGCAGCTGAAATCGCAGATTTCATTCTGGTGTTCGGTCACGGTGTTTCCGATGAAACCCTTCGACTCGCACAGAAAACTAAGCTAGTACAACTTTGTTCTGCCGGTTTCGATGGGGTGAATCTTGGACTCGCCGGCGAGATGGGAATTCCAGTCGCTAACAACGGCGGTGCGAACGCTATTCCGGTTGCCGAGTTTGCGATTACGCTCGCGTTGTCGACGATTCGTCACCTCCCTGTGTCCCATTCTGACACCAGCGCCGGAGACTGGATGCGACCTGAAGTGGATGGACGTGATTCGCACGAATTGTTCGGAGCGACTGTTGGAATAATCGGCGCGGGAAAGATCGGCAGTAACGTCGCTGGAATGCTTCGAGGATTTGAGACAACAACGCTCTACACTGACAAGATTCGAAGCGAAAAGGTGGAGGGCTACGGAGCGACGAGGGTCGATCTCGATGAGTTACTAGAACGATCCGATATCGTCACGCTTCACACCCCTCTCGACAACAGCACTCGTGCTTTGATCAGCGAGCGTGAATTCAAGCTAATGAAGAAGACTGCTGTTCTGATAAATACTTGCCGAGGTCCGGTTGTGGACGAGATAGCATTGCAGCACGCGCTCGAAGACGGCGAAATATGGGGTGCCGGATTAGACGTGTTCGAGCAAGAGCCCGTTGATCCAGGTAATCCCCTGCTCACGATGGAGAATGTTGTAGTTGCTCCGCATATTGCGGGCAAGAGTTACGAAAGTTATCCGAGAAGAGTACGATTCGCCTTCGACAATATGAAACGAGTTTGGGATGGCGGCACTGCGCAAAGCATCGTCAAACCCGAATAACGAAAAACTAATTCAGCTAACCAGTAAAACGAGAACGTACACAGACCTATGAGCCCAGACGCTAAAGATATTCGAGTTCTATATTTGGGGCCTAAGGGCCGACCCGGCGTTCACTCGTCGGACATTGAGCAACAGAGCAAGGCAGCCAAAGAAATGGGCGCTGAGTTCGTTGTTTACGCTGGTGACAGCGATGGCGAGTTGATCGAAGCGTTGAAAGATGCCGATGTCGCCATGAGTCAAGGTCACGGCATCGACCCCAGCTTATTCGTTCACATGGGTAACAACGGGCGATGCAAGGGATTAGTTTCGTTCGGACACGGCTACGACGGCATGGACTTGAGTTCTGCCGTTGAAAACGGTGTCGTTCTCGCCAACACTGCTTCGTTCGGAACTGAAGAAGTTAGTAACCAGACGATGATGCACTTCCTCGTTTGCTCACGAAAATTTGTACTGCACGACAAGCTGGTAAAGAACGGCACTTGGACTCGAGAGCACCTTGCTCCTATGGGTCACATCGCTGGCCAGACATTCGGCATTATCGGACTTGGCGACATCGGTCGAACGGTAGCTCGGAAGGCTCAGGCTTTCGGCATGAAAGTAATCGGCTACGATCCTTTCGTTTCCTCGTGGGATGCCAAGGAATACGGCGTAGAGATGGTTGGAACTCCTCAGGAAATCGCTAAGCGATCTGACTACGGTTCGCCACACACCTATCTAACCCCAAAGACTCACCACATGGTTGGCGCTGAGTTCTTTGACCTAATGAAGCCAACTGCTTACCTGATCAACTGCTCGCGTGGACCCGTGGTCGATGAGAAAGCACTAATCGAGGCACTCCAGCAGGGCAAGATCGCTGGTGCCGGACTCGACGTGTTCGAGCAGGAACCTGTAGATCCGAACAACGAATTGCTCAAGATGGACAACGTATCTGTAACGAACCACTACGCTTCTTACAGTGAAGTAGCGTGGGGTCGGGCGAACACACAGCTCGGTGAAGAAGCCATGCGAGTAGCTCTCGGCTACTGGCCAATGTCGCTAATCAACCCAGACGTTCGAAGCACAGTCGAGCCACGTAACTGGGCTGTTAGCTGGGAGGTCATGCTCGCCGAGCAGGGCAAGTAACGAGCGTCTTTCACACGTTCTTCTTTATGAGCCAAAATTCATAGTTTTGGCTCAGTTGATCTAACAATTTTTTGGAGTATTAATAATGGCAAAGCAAAGAGTTGTCGTACTTGGTGGAGACACCGACGATCCGCTGTATCACGAACGTGCCGAAATGGCCGATCTTGATGTGGAATTTGTTCAGGAAGCCCCCACTTCAGAGGGCGAGGCAATGGAAGCCGTTCGAGGCGCCGACGCGATCATGATGCGCGGTGGCTGGGGTTCGGAGCAGGTGATCAAAGCTGCTGATCAGGCACAGGTTCTAGCTGTGTATTCGCACGGTTTCAACCACATCGATGTGGACGCAGCGACCGACATGGGCATCATCGTGACAAACGGTGCTGGTATGTGTGCTGAAGAAGTTTCTAACCAAGCCGTAACGATGACGCTGGCTCTCAACCGGCACACGGTGCAATCGACTCTCCAATTGCGAGAAGGACGATGGAACGCAGCAGAATTCGGGCCGACCGAGCCAATCGATGAACAGACTCTTGGAATCGTAGGATTCGGAAACATCGGACGCCAAGTCGCACGCAAGCTCGGTCAAGGATGGCGCATGGAGACTATCGTTTACGATCCATACATTGAGCCATGGATCATTAGCGAATATGGCGTGGAGCAGGTCTTTGAACTGAACGACCTATTTGAACGATCTGACTACGTCGTTGTAGTGGTTCCATTGAACGCAGAAACGTTCCACATGATCGGCAAAGAGCAGTTTGATGTGATGAAGGAATCTGCGTACTACATCAACACTTGCCGTGGTTCGGTGAACGATGAGCCAGCGTTGATCGAAGCCCTGCAACAGGGCAAGATTCGTGGCGCTGGTCTCGACGTATTCGAACAAGAGCCGGTAGATCCGAACAATCCTCTACTCCAAATGAAGAACGTAATCACCGCTCCGCACTCAGCGGGTCAATCGACTCGTTCAGCATGGCTATCGCGCCAGCGTGCCTCGCAGCAGGTTGCAGCGGTACTTCGTGGCGAATGGCCAAGCTCTGGTCAGAACCCAGAAGTGACTTCGAAGCTTGAATCGAAGACTCGTCAGCCAGGTTCTGCAGGACACATCAACGGCCATGGCGACTAGGCTTCGGGAATAAACGATAATTTGAGTCGGCGGGGTTTTGGCTCCGCCGACTTTGTTTAAGAAGAAATATGAGCAATAAACTCCGTATCGCAACCCTCGGTATTCACCACGAGACAAACACGTTCGCCAGTAACCCCACGACCATGGACAGCTTCAAGGTTTCGGGGATGCAGACGTACGCAGTGCAACGAGGTCAGCAGTACTACGATATGCATGAGAAATCGTCGACTTCAATGGCCGGGTTCATTCAGGCTTCCAAGCGACTCGATTTCGAGCTCATCCCCCTGATATTTGCAGCCACAGACCCCGGTGGAACGATCAGTAAAGAAGTGTTCGACACGATCGGGGGTGAAGCGTTAGACATGCTTCGTGAGCAGGGTCCGTTCGATGGCGTTTTACTTAATCAGATGGGAGCAGCCGTCTCGGAGGAATATCCGGACATGGATGGCGAGTTGGCTCAGCGAGTGCGCGAAATCGTTGGGGCTGACGTGCCGGTCGCAATGACGCTTGATCTCCACGCGAACGTTTCACAGCAGATGGCCGATGAAACCGATGCGCTAGTCATCTACAAAACCAACCCGCACACCGACGCCGTGCCACGAGCGCACGACGCCTGCGATCTTGTCGTACGCATGGCTCGCGAAAACTGGCGTCCTGCCAAGTGGCTCGAAATGCCCCCGATGGTCGTTGGAATTTTCCAGCACGACACGCGCGACATGCCGATGAAGTCGGTCATCAACGATCTCGAAACGGTGCTTGCACAGCCGGGAATCGTTGGCGGTTCAATTGGCGAAGGATATCCATGGTCGGACGTCGACGAGAACGGACTCGCCTGCTACGTGCTGCACGAGAGCTCGTTAGATGAAGCAAAGAAGGCAGCACGCTGGATCGCTGATCGCGCATGGGCGAATCGAAAAGAGCTTTACGAGCCGGTCGGGCCTACAGCTTCCGAAGCCGTTGAATATGCGCTTACGCAAGCAGCAGTAAAGCCCGAAGATTCAGGCTCTATCGTGTTGCTCGATGTTGGCGACAACATCGGAGCTGGTAGCTCCGGCGACAGCACGTTTTTGCTTGCCGAGGCAGTGAAGCAAGGAGCGTCATCATGGCTTCAGACAGTGCGTGATACTGAAGCGATTGCTGCATGTCTAGAAGCTGGTATCGGCAAAAACATAACCGTCGAAGTGGGTGGCAAGACCGATTCGCTACATGGAGAGCCGGTTAGGCTAAGCGGTCGAGTGACCCGCATTTCAGACGGTCGATTCGAAGACAGCGGTACGGTTCACGCTGGTTGGCGATTTTTCGACGGCGGTACGACAGTTGTGATCGAAACAATCGAAGGCCCAACGGTTGCGTTGGTGACGACTCGCGTCGGAAACATGAGTCGAGAGCAGTTCTACTCGCTCGGCTACCGACCCGATGACTTCGATGTAGTGGTCGCTAAGGGAGTGGTTTCTCCTCGACCGGCGTATCAGCCAATAGCGAGCGAAATGGTCACAGTAAACACCCCGGGTGCTACTTCAGCTGATATGTCGAGCTTCGACTACAAACGAGTTCGCAAGTCGCTGTATCCGTTGGACTTGGAAGCTACGTACATCCACGACTAACCGAAAAAGCGAATCGCGACTACTTGCCGTTTTCGACGATATTAGCGACTGGTTCCCAGCCGTTCAACCATGGTTCATCCCTGGCATATTCGAAGAGCGTTCGAACTTCATCGGCCGACAAACTAGTCCGCCAATTAATCTTCCGCGCACCTTTGTCTTCGATCGTCAAACGAATTGCGTCATCTATTTCGATTCGATACTCGATGCCCCGATACAGATGCTCGGCTTTATCTTTGTCGATGCCCAGTTCGCGAACTGAGAACGTGTGCTTGGTTTCCTGATCCCATGCGAGGCGAAGTCGTTTCAGACCCATTTGGAAATCGCTAGCTTTGTACCAGGTTTCCATGTCAGCACGACCGAAAATGTAAGGCAAGCGATGATCGGGATCAGGAATCAGCCATTCATCTCGGCTGAGGCTGATTTTCAAACCCGTTACAGAGTCTCCGGTGTACCTCACGCTGAGTTGTTTGACTATGCCATCTTCAAAGTGAGTAACGTCGATTGAAGTCTCGCCGAGTCCCCACTCCTGTTCTCGCCACACGCTGGATGCAACGCCGTCCTTGAGGATAATTTTGTGATTAAGGGCTCGAAATTCATCATGTTCAACCACGTGTCGAATGTCGATAGAACCCGTTTGCTCTCGTTGGAATTCGGTGTTCCGAAGAGGGATCGTGGCACGGTCGTAATAGGAATCAAACAGGGCTTCGACAGACATATTTTTTACAGACTCGGATTTTTCGACGTTGGATAAATGATTGGTCGAGAACAATACGACCCGAGCGAGTTTACCCGCTAGCTCGTTCGTACGGTTGTACGGTCACCGTGGTCAAATCAGATTGCGGTACCAATCCTGACCTTGCTTGAACAGGTCGACTACTTCTTTGCGTTGGGAATCGTTGTAGAAGCGGCCTTTGGACTTCACCCAGTTGATTCCCTCTCCAATTTGATCGGTGTAGAACTTCGCTGATTCAACGCTGGCTTCAGACTGTGCCCCAGTCCCGCGGACGTACACCGGACTTGTGTGCGCCCAGATCGGTTGGTTAAAAGAATCGCGAGAACCCGAACCCAGTCGAGCGCCAATCCATCCGTCGGAATCAGCAACAAGATCGACTTCAACATGTCCGGTAGTCACGCCTTCAGGAAAGTCTCGCCTCGCAACCACTTTCCCGTTGAACACGATCTCGACTCGCTCTACGGCGTGATGAGAATTCCAGTTGGCATGAACCGGAATACGTGTGCCTTTTTCGACTTGAATCGTTTCACCCGGTTCTTGTCCAGCCACGGATAGGAATAGTGCGGGTCCGTTCGTGATGAAAGTTCGACCGCTGCGAATCCCATCAAGCCACGATTCGTAAGCGAATCCGCCGTTGGTCTGCGAGTAAACGCGGTTGGCAGAACTAACGAACCAGTCAGAGCCGGTCGAAACCGGCATTTTGATTCCGGTATTGAGCATGTGGTACCAGTAGAGATATTCGATATCAGTCCAAAACGGATCGAACAGATTCATTGCTTGCACCTTGCCGAGGGCTGCGGCGACCGGAGCCTCCATGCCCTGCCCGTTGTGACACCAAATGACTAGACCGTCTTGATCGTTTGCTTGATCACAGGCATAGCTGAGCGGCGGATAGTCGGGATCGAACTGGTCGATGATCAGACCTCGACTAATAGGATCGACCTGATTGCGAATGTTCAAAAGCATCACGTGTCCGTAGCCGATTTTGAACGGATCGGACGGATCGTGGTTGTGACGCGTTTCTTCACCGCTCTGAACGTGATGATGTGTGTCGGTGTATTCGGTGAGAACTCCCGGTGGGTACTTATTCGTTGCGTAGTCGAGGTCCCATCGTTTGAGGATCGACACAGCGGTCATTCGCAGGTCTTCAACCCGTGAGTCGTACGCCAGCCGACGGTCGGGATCAGTTTCCTTTTCGTCGTAGTGAATATGGGTATTACCTGGATGCCAGCCGCGATCTGGAAGATCGGACCATCGCTCAAGCTGGATATCGACCGACGAATCAGAAGAACCATCAACTTCGATAGTCCCTTCCCAAGGTGTGAACTCTGTTCCTCGCTCCACCAGTACTCGGTGATAGCCGCGAGTTGTTTCGAGAGAGAACTGACCGTTGCTGTAAAAGAACGGTTCACCCGTGCCAACTTTCCACATGGCGTCGGCAGGTGCAACGTTTTCGCCGTTCGGGGCGAGCACTTGTACTCGCGCCTGAACGATTTCACCGGTTGCGGCGTCTCTAATTTCGCCTGTGATCTTGGGCATGATGTTCCTTGTCGGCCTCGAAATATTCGACCGCAGCGATTCTAGTTCTCGATCTTATGATGCTCTTTGAGCTTTCATCGATTCGTGATCGTGCTACGTTAGCCGCAACGCGAATATTCAGCAACAACCTCAGAAGCCGCCATTCGGCTTCTGACTTGGAGAATTGAAAAATGGGAACTAATTACGAAGGCGTAGTGGCTGCTATCGACGATGTAGTCGAAGGACCGATTCCACCTCGGGTTGATGCATCGATGGGACCGGGAATGATGCACATCGAAGTGGATAAAGTAGTCGCCGAGATGGGGCCAGCGCCCTGGTCAAAGCTGCTCATCGAGGATGAACGCAACTTGGGCACACTTATCGCTGCGATGCCGGGACAGGGCAACCACGCTCACTGGCACAGCAATTTCGACGAGTGGTGGTGCGTTATGGCGGGCAAGCTTCGATGGGAGCTGACCGGCGGCAAGATCATTCACGCTCAAAAGGGCGATATCGTGTGGATTCCTCGCGGGACTGTTCACCACATTGTTACTGAAGGCGACGAAATGAGTTTGCGATTCGCTGTCGCTATGCCACCCGCAATTCACGTTTGGCAGGAAGAG
>JABIHL010000008.1 GCA_018649665.1 Chloroflexota bacterium
GAAATCCACGGTGAAGAGGGTGACCGCATACGAGAGATGGCCGGCGAATTCGGAGTGACAACCGGAAGGGCCCGCCGAATCGGTTGGTTCGACGGTGTCGCAGCGAAGTACTCTGCCCGAGTCAACGGTTTCGACGGCTTGATAATCACTCGACTCGACACACTCGATGGCTGGGACGAGATAAAGATTTGTGTCGCCTATGAATTAGATGGAAAGCGAACTGACCAGTTTCCAATCGATGCGGCGAAGCTCGAACGAGCGGTTCCAATTTACGAATCTCTCCCAGGTTGGACTGAGTCGACTCGGTCTATTACGAAACCAAGCCAGATCAACGACGGCGCACAGGCTTATCTAAATAAGCTTGAAGAAGTCGTCGGAGTACCGGTGAAGATAGTTTCAACTGGACCACACCGTGACGAAACGCTGGTCATCGAAGACTTGATCGGCTAGCACTGTTCGAATATCACGCTGAGTGCCGGACTACTCCAGTCCGGTGCTCAGCGGACTCTTCAAAGGCTGCTCAACGGCCGCCATCACAATTCCAGCTAGTCGCTCGGAATTGTGCCTCACAGTCAACCCATCGACATATGCCAGGTCGCTCACAAGAATCTCGTGAGCGAATATCTCAGCGTCCCCATTATCAAGCTCTACTGGTTGCGCATCCTCAGCAGCATATAGGTCCAAGACGTCAGCAGTGAACTTGGTGCTGTTCACCAGTAGGTAGTCGAGTTTGCGACCGCCTATGTACTTGACAACCTCTGACGCGAATGTAGATGCTCCGTAGCCGGCGGTTTCGCCCAGCTTAGTCATCAAGTTGCAGGCATATATAACGGGAGATTCAGTGTCTCTAATAGCATCACTAACCTCCTGCACAAGTAAGTTCGGAATTACACTCGTGTAAAGGTCTCCCGGCCCCAGCAGAATCACATCTGCTTCCCTGATCGCTCGCAGGGCACGGTCGTTGGCCGAAACTTCATTATCCAGAAATACTTCGCTGATCCCCGGGCCATTTGCGCCGCGCAGGTCGATAGCGGATTCAGTTCGAACTACTTGTCCATCTATCAGTCGAGCGCACAGATGCGCTTCATCAAGCGTCACAGGCACAACCTGGCCTTCAAGCTGCATCATCCTCGATAGTTCGTCGATAGCTCCTTGCACACCGTTATAAACGGTCGTTAAGGCTGCCAATACCAAGTTACCAACGCTGTGCCCATTAAGACTGGATTCTGTATCGAACCGGAAGTCGAGTGCACTGTTGAGTGCGACTATCTGGTCGTTGCCCTTGTCGCTCAAAGCCACTAAGCACTGGCGAATGTCGCCCAATGGTGGATAGCCAAACTCTTCTCTGAGAATACCTGTGCTACCGCCACTATCGAACATAGTGACGATGGCTGTTAGATCAGCATCGTACGATTTAAGACCTCGCAGCGCCGCCGAGGAACCACTACCTCCACCGATCACCACAATACTTTTGCGCTTTGTGCTCAAGCGAACAGTCCCCTTTTACCGAAGCGACACACTCCAATGGCGTCAGGATGCCACATCGCTTGCTTCAGGGCATTCATCACTCAGTACGAATATGGTAAAAATTACCGGTCGCACCATGCCACCACATCGTCGCCCCAGCAATGGAAGTGGGGGCTAGTCAGCCAAATCGATAGCGTATTGATCCATTATCTGGTCGAATTTGGCGCTAAACGCAGCAAGTTCACTTGGCTCTGGAACCATGGGCAGTCTTGCTGGGCCAACGTTGAAACCCGAGCGGTTCATGGCGTATCGGACCGGAATCGGATTCGTGATGTAGAACAACGCGTTGAATATCGGTAGCAATCTTAGGTGCTCAGCGGCCGCAGCTTCGGCGTCACCTTCAAGTAGCAGCCCTATCATCTTCTGTATCTGACCACTGATGATATTTCCGGCTACGCTCACAATTCCGTAGCCGCCCATTGCCATAGTCGACAAAATCTCATTGTCGTTTCCACTCCACACCCTGAAGCCTTCTGGCGAATCTTTGATCACATATGCGATCTGATCAGGATCGCTCGATGCTTCTTTAACACCAACGATATTCGGCACATCTGCAAGGCGCAAAGTGGTTGCTGCGTCCATGTTCAATGCAGTTCGAGATGGGACGTTGTAGAGAATTCCAGGGATCGAAACGGCATCAGCGATTGCAGTGAAGTGCTGGTATAAACCGCCCATAGTTGGCTTGTTGTAAGCCGGAACAGTCAATAGCAGTGCGTCGACACCTGCTTTTTCAGCCGCTTGAGATAAAGCAATCGAACCACGAGTGTTGTTATTCGTCGTACCGGCAATCACAGCGCCATCTTCACCGATGGCTTCTTTTACTTCGGCAAACAGCCGTAAGAGCTCGTCGTCACCCATCGCAGGCGCTTCACCAGTGGTTCCACCGATCACAAGCCCGTCCGAACCCGACTTGAGTAACGCCTTCGCCAATTCACGTGCTCGCGCATAGTCGACGTCACCCTCTTCAGTGAAGGGAGTGACCATTGCCGTTAAAAGTCGCCCTAGTTCTGCCATGGTTGACCGACCTCTCGTCGGTTACTGTCTGATTGTTTCGAAATATCGGTTATTTGATAGTCAGCTATGTTGCCGTACGCTGAGCCGCGGGTTTGAAGGCATCTCGACGAAGTGCTTCGTCCATAATTTGAAGTGCATTCAGCGCGGCGCCTTTGCGCAGGTTGTCACATGCCAGCCACAGCGCAATTCCGTTCTCATGAGCAATATCTTTTCGAATTCGCCCAACCAGAACTTCGTCACGTCCCGCAGCCCTCAGCGGCATAGGGTATTCATTCTTACTGGGATCGTCTACAACAATCATGCCGTCATACTCTGCAAGAACGCGCTTTGCGTCTGCTACATCGACACTCGATTCGAATTCGATCTGCACCGATTCGCTATGAGATATCTCGACTGGAACACGCACGCACGTTGCCGACACACGAAGAGTCTCATCATGCAATATCTTGCGTGACTCGTTCAACATCTTCTGTTCTTCCTTGGTGTAACCGTCTTCAAGGAAGTCGTCGACGTGTGGAAGCACATTAAAAGCAATCGGGTGCGGGTAAACCTCAGGCTCAGATTTTTCGCCTGCCAGAGCGGCTCGCGACTGCTCAAGTAGCTCTTCGTTCGCTGCAACGCCTGTACCAGTTACCGATTGGTAAGTCGCCACAGTAACCGCTGTGATCGGAGATAGTGAGCGCAACGCATCGAGAACCATCACAAGGGGAGTGCTTGTGCAATTGGGAGTTGAAACGATTCCAGGGTGCCACTCAATGTCGTCGCCGTTTACTTCAGGAACGACCAACGGAATCGTCGGATCCATTCTGAAAATTGACCCCTTGTCGATTACGAACACGCCTTTTTCGACCACTTTGTGAGCCAGACGTCGGCTTACGTAGCCGCCAGCTGCAAACAAAGCAACATCGATATCTTCAAACGCATCGAGCGTGGCATGAACGATCGTCAGTTCGGCATCACCGTACTGAATCTTCTTGCCGGCAGAACGTTCCGATGCCATCGCCACGATCTTGTCCGCCGGGTGATTCCGTTCGAGAAGTAGTTCGAGTGCTGTTCCACCGGCTGCACCAGTAGCTCCAACAACGGCGATATTTATTTCGTTACTGTTCATTTCTTGATCTCAAAGTACTGCGTCGATGAATCAGTTCGCCCAACGACTTTACGCAATTAACTACGGTTTAGAAAATAGTGATTTTGGGGTGCCAACAATGCGTAAACTCTCAGAGCTACGAATGTCGGCTACGGCTTAGATTTACCGAGACCCAGCACGTTTGCGAGCCCAACAACGAGCTCGGTGTCATTAACCACGTGCTTCACTCCCAGCATAACGCCAGGCATAAAACTCTCGCGATTCGCTGAATCGTGGATCATCGTAAGAGTTTGACCAAGCGCGCCAAACACCACTTCGTGCCGGGCGACACGTCCGGGCATTCTTGCGCTGTGAACGTTGATACCTTCGAAATCGCCGCCACGAGTTCCGGGAAGGGTCTGTAAATCGGCGACATTTTGTTCAAATCGTGAACCACGTCCTTCGATCATCGCTTCCGCGATCGAAAGAGCAGTGCCTGAAGGTGCGTCGACTTTCATCTCGTGATGGCTCTCGAGAAGGTCAGCGTAATCGAAATACTTGGAAGCGATGCCAGCCAAGTGCATCAGCACAACAGCTCCCAGCGCAAAGTTAGACGCCGAGATCACGCCAACGCCGGTTCTCGACGAATGCTGTCTTATCTCTTCCATATCTTCAGGAGATAGACCCGTCGAACCAGAAACCACTCGGACGCCAGCGTCGATACAAGTGAGGATCGACTCTTTGGCAGCTTCACCATTGGTGAAGTCGACCACAACGTCGGGCTTCGCAATGGCGAAAAGCTCCGTAAGCCTTGGAGCAAGCGGAACCGACATCGATGTACCGAAAATTGTCACAGAATCAGACGATGCTGCGATATCAGCGCCGCCCACAGGTGTTACCCCAGGTTCGGCAGCGGCCGCGGAGAGAACGGTTGAACCCATCCTCCCAAGCGCGCCATTTACTGCAACTGTTATTTCCGGTGACATCGTGTCTTAGTTTCTTTCAGAAGTTACCGCTAAAGGGCTAGCGTCGACGAGGCGGACCTGAACGTCGGTTGCCACCATCATAACCACCGGCAGGACGCCTTGGGCCACGATCCTGGCTACCTTCGTCATTACGATCACTTCGCTCAGGTCTAGGTCCTCGATCATCACTTCGCTCTCGACGTGGACCTCGATCGCCTCTGTCGCCGCCTCGGTCTTCTCGACCTCGGCCTCCACGATCTCCGCCGCGATCACGGTCTCCACCACGACCGCCCCGGTCGCCACCTCGACCACGTGGGCCTCGGTCGCCGCCGCGATCATCACGATCACGAGATTCTTGTCGTTCGGGACGTGGTGATGAGTCGCTATTCCCGCCACCGTTACCGCCTTCGTTGCTCTCTTCGAGCAGCGCACGGTGTGACAGGTCGATGCGACCCATTCCGTCGACGTTGATAACCATAACTTCAAGCTGATCGCCAATGCTGACAACCGACTCAACATCGGGAACGCGGTTCTGAGAAAGTTCGCTTATGTGAACCATTCCGTCCTTACCAGGAAGGATCTGAACGAACGCACCAAATGGCATGATTCGAACAACCCGACCGGTGTACTTGTCACCGACCTCAACATCCTTGGTAAGAGCAGTGATTGCAGCTTCGGCCTTTTCAGCGTTCTCGCGGTCAGGCGATCCAACGACAACGGTGCCGTCGTCCTGAACATCGATAGTCACACCGAATTCGTCGATCATGCCGCGAATCACTGAGCCACCAGGGCCGATGATTGCACCAATCTTGTCGGTAGGTATTTTGAGCGAAAGCATTCGAGGTGCAAACTCACTCAGGTCATCTCGGGTATTCGAGATGGTGTTTTCCATATTGTCGAGAATCTGCAGTCGAGCAATCCGAGCCTGCTCAAGAGCCTCACGCATGATGTCGAACGTAATTCCCTTTACCTTGATGTCCATCTGCAGCGCTGTAACACCATCACGTGTACCAGCAACCTTGAAGTCCATGTCACCAGAGTGATCTTCGGCACCCTGAATGTCGGTAAGAACTGCGTACTTGCCGTTTTCACCCGTGATCAGTCCCATTGCGATACCAGCAACAGGAGATGAAATCGGAACACCACCGTCCATCATTGCCAGCGAACCAGCACAAACACTCGCCATCGAAGTTGATCCGTTCGATGCCAACGACTCAGAGACGAGTCGGATGGTGTAAGGGAAATCGGCTTGACTTGGTACAACCGGCTTCAGAGCACGCTCAGCAAGCGCACCGTGACCAACTTCACGACGACCTGTGAATCCAAATCGCCCAGCTTCACCTACGGAGTAAGGAGGGAAGTTGTAGTGGTGAATGAAGTGCTTTTCGGTGTCTAAACCGTAAGTGTCCAAGCGCTGTCGCTCGCCAGCCGAAGCCAACGTAAGGACACCCATGATCTGGGTCTCACCACGAGTAAATATTCCTGAACCGTGAACACGAGGTAGGTAGCCAACTTCCGAGTTCAGATCACGAAGTTCATCGAGCTTCCGTCCGTCAGGTCGTGATCCGTCTTCTAGGATCGTGCTTCGAACGGCCTCTGTCTCAAGAGCGTAAAGAGCTGATTTCACATGACCAGGATCATGGTCGACCGAAAGCTTTTCGATGGTCCCGTCCATTACGTCGTCCATACGACCCTGACGAGTAGCTTTGTCTCCAGGAGACTTCAATACTTTCAGGAACTCTTCACCAACGAGAGATCGGGTTGCCTTCTCAGCAGCCTTCTCTTCATCAGATACAGGAGGGGCTTCCCACTTCTTCTTACCGACTTTGCCCTGAATTTCGACAATCTGCTCGACGATCGCACCGTTGACCTCTTGAGCCAACTCAAGTGCATCTAGCAACACTGCTTCAGATACAAAGTTACCGCCCGATTCGACCATCATTGTGGCTTCGCCAGTTCCCGCAACCAGCAATTCGAGATCGCTTGTCTGCAGTTCTTCGTAAGTGGGGTTGACCACTAACTCGCCTTCAACAAGACCAACAACACAAGCACCGATTGGATCGTTGAATGCGATGTCGGAAATAGCCAGTGCAGTCGAGGCTCCGATGATTCCGATAGCTGGGTAAGGATTCACTTTATCGGAAGACAGGATCGTAACGATGATCTGAATTTCGTTGTGAATCGTCTTTGAAAATAGTGGACGGATCGGTCGATCAATCATCCGTGAAGCGAGAATCGCTTCAGTAGAAGGTCGACCTTCCCTTTTAAAGAAACCGCCTGGTAGCTTGCCACCAGCGTAAGCCTTTTCGGCAACATCAACGGTCATAGGAAGGAAGTCAGCGCCTGGGCGAGGCTTCTTCGAGGCAGTCGCAGTAGCAAGCAACATTGTGTCACCGTACTGGACTGTAATTGCGCCGCCAGCTTGGGCAGCTACGCGGCCGTGCTCGAATTTGAGCACTCGTCCGCCAATTTCCATTTCAAAATTATTAATCATTTTCTATTCTGTTTCTACTTTTCAACGCACATGTATTCACAGGGACGTCGCCCGGCGCCAAGTTCCATAAACGGAACCGGCACCTGTGCAGGAATGTCGCTTCGGATATTCGAATACCCGCTGAGCCAGAACTCTTAATCTTTTGAGAGCTGCATAAGACTCAGGCGAACAAAACGCCCCTAAACAGGGGCGTTCTTCTACTTACGGAGACCGAGTTTGCTAATGATCTCGCGGTATCGATTTACGTCTTCACTATTAAGGTAGTTAAGAAGACGGCGACGCTGACCGACCATTTTCAACAGGCCTCTTCGGCTTGCGTGGTCGTGTTTGTGCTCTCGCAGGTGTTCCGTTAGCTCGGTAATCCGAGCTGTCAGTAGCGCTATCTGAACCTCTGACGATCCACTATCGCCTTCGTGGGTCCTGTACTTCTCAATTACAGCGCTTCGTTCTGACTGATCCAAGTTTGGTGCTCTCCGTATCGCAAATACCCGGTCTGTTGCCGGCAACCCACCTATATAGATGGGATTCTGTGATTTGTACTTCTCTAGTTACTTCGTTTTTCGTTCTTGTGCTATCACAACCTTAGAAGATTATCACGAAGCCAGACATATCAGCACTTCATTTTAACGAATCCGTTGTCCCGATCCCCCCAAACCTCCTTTAGCCACGACCCGCACCCCCTAATTACTATGCAACAGTCGGATATCCAACGAAGCAAACACCAAAACGCCCCATAAGCCCAGCCTGTATTGCTTGACAGTGGAGAAATGCCCCGAATAAGATTGCTTTTGGCACGCCACTTGCCGCGGCTGTAATTTGCGCGTAATGCGCTTCTATTACTCTCATTGTGCGTGAATTCATAATGGGTTCTGCTGCTGCACTCGGCACAATATTCAAATATTAAGAACTGGAGGACGGGGCCCAATGACAGGACTGCTCCGCGGAAAGCTAAAGGCTTTCCTATTGATTGGTACGATGTTCGCCCTCATGGCAGCAATTGCTTGTCAGGGTGAACGCGGTCCGGCTGGCGCCGTTGGCGCTCCTGGTGCACCGGGTAACCCTGGTAGCGCTGGTGCAGCTGGTAACCCTGGTGAGCCTGGTAACCCAGGTGAAGCTGGTGCTCCGGGTGAACCTGGTAACCCAGGTAACCCTGGTAACGCTGGTGCGGCTGGTGCGGCTGGTGCTGATGGCGCTGACGGCGCTGACGGTGCTGACGGCACGACTCAGATTGCTGGAATTGTTGTGTTCGACGCTAGCGGTCCTTCGACCGGTTCGGCTGAGATCACAAACGGCTCTGCATCTATCACCGTAATTGGTGGTGGTTTCGCAGCTGGTGAAAGCATTTCAGTTTCATCTAAGCCAGGTAGCTTCCCATTCCTCCTAGGTGACGCGGTCGCAAATGACCACGGTGCATTCGAGGTTACTGTTGATCTGGAAATTCAGGTCGGTGGTTCTGGTGGTGGATTCCCTGCTGGTGACGTATTTACCGTCACTGCTGAGGGAGACCAAGGCAACCGTGGTGCTTCAGCATTCATCCTTGTTGACAAGGTAGCTGGATAACACCTGAATCTAGAGATTCGAAAAACGCCCCGGTTTTCACCGGGGCGTTTTTGTTTAACCTAGTACTTCACCAATATGAATCAGCAATCGAAAACAATGCAGACACGATCGATACGAATCAGAACAGCCCGCTCAGACGACTACCGATCTGTGGCCGCCCTCATCTTCAGCAGCCACACAATCTCATTCGCGCCGTTCGCATCATCCAACTGGGTCGACTCTCGTGACCTGCCCGAATATCAGTCGAAGTGGCAAGAAATACTGGCGGAGGAATCCCTCTCTACACGAGTATTCGTCGCAGAAAGCAACGGAGAAATCGTCGGGTCAGTGCGCGTCTCGTCAGCTGGTTCAAATGAATTCGATGCACAGCTCAATGGCATGCACGTATCTCCCGACGCAACGGGCTCTGGCATAGGCAGCTTACTAATGAAACAAGCCATCACATTCATAAAAGAACGAGAGTTCAAGAATGTAGAGCTTGGAGTTATCGCAGCGAACAGCAGGGCAAGACGTTTCTACGAGACACACGGCTGGGAGTTGGTCGAAGAGCTTCCCGATGGCATCGAAGGCGTACCAATCGCCGTCTATCGTCTACGCCAGTAGCCCCCACACGTCCTACGAAACTAAGCAGGCTGCCTGAGAACTATGACGGACACCGCTTAGTATTCAGCGCGTTCGATCTTCACTCGCCGTATCCGACGTCCGATTACTGATTGCACTGTAATGATCACGCCTTCGACCGATACTGTATCGCCAGGTGATGGCATTTTGCCAAGCTCACGAAAAACCAGACCGCCGACGGTATCAAAGCCGTCAGGAACAATCGAAGTTCCGAGAGTCTGGTTCATGATGTCGATAGAAGCACCAGCATCGGCGAACATCTCTTTCGAGCCTGCTGCCTCCACCTCAGGACCATCCACATCGAACTCGTCGATCAGCTCACCAACGATCTCTTCGATCAGGTCAGTAACCGTCACTAGTCCGGAAACGCCACCATACTCGTCAACCACTATCGCAAGTCCCGTGCGGTGCTCCTGGAGCTGCCGTAACAGCCGTTCAAGACTTTGGGACTCCGGCACGTGCAACGCCCGCCGGGCGAGGCTCGCTACTTGATCATTAGGATTAGCGTCATTGTCCAATGCGGAAAGAACGTCGCGAGCGAAAACCACTCCGGCAATCGAATCGATGCTCTCGTTGTACACAGGGATCTTACTGTGACCACCTACAGACATAAGATCGGCAACCGCACCGATACTGGAGGTCGCTGAAGCAGAATTCATATCCACACGAGGCACCATGATCTCTCGAACTTTCACGGTGTCCATTCGGAGTATTCCGCGAATCATTCGAAGTTCATTTTGATCTGCAGGGATGACCGATTCTTCGAGGAAATCTAAACTCTCCTGAAGAGCTGCAGACACGTCTTCTCCAACCGCGTCATCGCCACGTCCACGCGAAAGTGAAAAATCGACAATATGTGAAATGCCGGGCACCACGCTGGACCATCGCAGAAGCGTTCCCGTTGGGCGGCTAATCGCCCGCGACCAGTTTCGCCGATAACCGGAAAGACCTGATGCAATTAGCTGAACAACGATTGCACCGGCCGCCGTTAAAACTCCACTTAACGCAACTTCGTATCCAGATCCGGCCAAGCCAGAACCCGATTCGAAGAAAGCGAATACTGCGAGCGCCGATGCCATGAGTGCGGCAGCCTGAAGACTTCTGCCTATAAGGCTCGCTTCAGCACTGAGCCGACCCGAAAAGCCGTGATCGTGATCGTGCTCGGCATCTCCATTCCCGTTAAAACCCGGGTGCCGAATACCGGCAGGCAACGGATTTATACGCGTACCTAGTGAAGATATCGCTAAGGCAGTGAGGAAGAAAACGCTTCCAGAGATTACAAGAGCCAGCAGTGATAGTAATACAGGTGACACTACGCGAGCACCTCAAACCGGGTCGACTGCTGATTCGTATCTGGAGGTTGCCCCGTACTGACGGGGTCTTCTGTATTTTTGGTCATTCCTTTAGATTTCTGTCTCGATTTTTCCACGAAACATAATTAGATCACTTAGATTTTATAGATTTTGCCGGCACTCCGGCTACTGTGTCGCCTGCCATAACGTCGTTACGCACGACAGAACCGGCACCAGTACGAGCAGCTTTCCCGATAGTTATCGGAGCTATCAGCATAGTGCTCGACCCAATTAGTACCTCATCTTCAATAACCGTACGATGCTTATCTTTCCCATCGTAATTGCAGGTGATCGTCCCGGCACCAATATTCACATTATCGCCGACTACAGCATCGCCAACGTAACTGAAATGCGAAACGCTAGAACCACTTCCGATAACGGAATTCTTGATCTCAGCTAGGTTACCGACTTTTGATCGTGGCTTTAGCTCTGCGCCATGACGAAGCACCGCATTCGAACCAACACTAGCGCCCTCACCAACGATCGAATCGAGCACGCGTGCACCATCGATAATAGCGTTGTCACCAATCCGACTATCAGTAATTTGCGTGTTTGGACCGATGACGACACCTGAGCCGATTACTGATCGTGTCCCTATGTGAGAGCCCGGCCCGATCGCCGTATCGACACCAATCTCCACATCGACATCTATATACGTGGTTGCGGGATCGTCAATGGTCACTCCGCTCGCCATATGCGCCTCGTTCGTGCGTTTACGCATGATCGATTCGACCCTCGACAACTGCACTCTGTCGTTTACGCCAAGACCGGCATCCGAATCGTTCGAAACGACAGCTCCTGAGCGATCATCCGATGCAGCCGCCGCTACGACTCTTGGCAAATAAAACTCGCCAGTATCGGCAGCATTCACGTTATCGAGTTCGTCCCAAATCCAACGATTGTCGAAGCAGTACCACGCCGTATTAATCAACTTACTGAGCAAAAGTTGTTCGTCGGCTTCATGCTCTTCCAAAATCGCCGACGGCCGACCAGAATCATCTAGTTGTATTCGTCCCAACCCAGCCGGATCATCGACCCTTGCACCAAGAACAGTCGCAAGTGAACTTGATGAAATGTGTTGATCGATCATCTGCCGCACAAGGTCGTCTGTCACCAGAATCACGTCAGCCGGAGCAACAACGATCGTGTCGGCTCCTGCTACGTCCAATCGAGCAGCTTGAAGCGCATCGGCAGTGCCGAGTTGTGCTGCTTGTACTGAAACCTTGACACGCGGTAATAACGCCTCGCGAAGTTCGGCAGAATCGGCAAGATCGCTCGAAACGATCACGGTGATGTCTTCGATGCCGGCAATTCGCATTATGCGTACTGCGTGCCCTACCAATGCCACCCCTGCAACCATATGAAGCATCTTTGGGAGGCTCGATTTCATTCGCGTGCCCTTACCGGCAGCGAGAATTATTCCGGCAGTCGTCAACTATCGATCACCTTTGAGAAGCACCATGCAGCGTACCTAAACAGTGTCGTTCAATTCCAATCTAACGCGAACAAGCACCACAACCGACCCTATTCGCCTGAATCGCGAGCGTTGATATAGATCGGTAACTCATCCAATCGTAGGGTTTTGGATTATTGTGCGTCAACAATTCCATGTACGTGTAGTTGTGATTACACCGAAAATATTCGCAATAATCCTGCGAAATGCCCCACCGAAAGAGTCACTTCGATTGTTATAGTTGATGAGTTCGGAGAGATGGCTGAGTGGCTGAAGGCGCCGGTCTCGAAAACCGGTATATGCATCCGCATATCGCGGGTTCGAATCCCGCTCTCTCCGCCATATATACATCGAAGTTGGTCCGCCGCCTTCCAACAACGATGAGCGAAGACTGATTTCGATCGGTCTAAAACGCTGCCGCGGAGAGGTGCCAGAGCGGTTTAATGGGCACGCTTGGAAAGCGTGTGTGGGTGCAAATTCACCGCAGGTTCGAATCCTGTCCTCTCCGCCATATTATTGTTGGCAGCCCCCAGCGCACAACCTGCTGTTGAAGATTGTCATTCTGAACCCTAATCAGAATGACCGTGAGATAGCCGCTTAACGCCCGTCTCAAGCAAACCGCCTGCCCCCGGACCGGGGGAGTTAGAGGGGGGAGATTACAGCTCGCGACCAAGTCGCCCGACGACGCCCGGAGCAACGCAAAGTGACAACACAATTTGCCAGAACACGGTTTGTTAAGTAATCATTCGCCAAATGAATGACTTAAAGTACTGGGTGGCGTTCCACCAAATCTCTGGAATTGGTCCGGCAACATTTACGAAACTCGAATCGCGCTTCGGCAATCTCGAAGACGCTTGGCGAGCTTCAGTATCCGATCTCGTGGCCGCTGGAGTCTCGCGAAAAGCAGCGGGCGAAGCAGAACGATTCCGCGACGAGAATGAGCCTGACGAGGTGTTGGGCGAAATCGCTCGACTCGGCATTCAGCCATACCACCTTCGTCACCCCGAATACCCGACTCAGCTAGCGGAAACTCCGGCTGCTCCCAGCGTGATCTACGTCAAAGGCCAGATGCTCGCCGCCGATGAGCCTGCGATTGCCATCGTAGGTTCTCGTGACGCAACTCCCTACGGACTCGAAATGACTCGGCGAATTTCATACGACCTTGCAAGAGCGGGTGTCACAGTCGTATCGGGCCTGGCACGTGGAATCGATTCTGCCGCTCACCGTTCCGCACTCGAAGCGGGAGGGCGGACTATGGCGATCCTCGGCTCCGGTCTCGACCGTATATACCCACAGCGCAATATCCCTATGGCAGAAAAAATCGCAGAAAACGGAGCACTCTTCACTGAATACCCGCCCGGAGTAAGCGCCTTACCCCAGCACTTCCCTCGACGAAATAGAGTCATCAGCGGCCTGTGCCGGGGCGTACTCGTAGTTGAAGCTGCATTCAAAAGCGGTGCCATGCTTACGGTCAACTGGGCGCTTGAGCAAGATAGAGATGTATTCGCAGTACCGGGCAGCGCACTCAGTGATAAGAGCAAAGGAACTAACTGGTTAATTCAGCAAGGTGCCAAGCTAACTACGACAGCCGACGATATCCTTGAAGATCTCAACATTGAGAGCCAATCTGTACAATCTTCCATCGAGCAACCGAATTCTCAAGGTTCGTCCGAGAAAAGTGCTGCATTTGGTGAAAACGCGCTTGACAACCTCGCGCGTGAGAACAATGTATTAAGTATCGAACGTCGTGTCATCGATCTTCTTGAAAATTCAAGTGAGCCAATGCACGTCGACGACATCACTAGAACGCTGGGCGAGGCTTCAGCGGCTGTAAGCTCCGTTTTGGTGATGTTAGAGCTGAGGGGAAATGCCCATCAGGTCGGTTCGATGCAATTCATTGCTGATAAAGAACGTCCGGTGGTATCTCCATGAAAAATGGGAACCACTCAAATGAGGGAATAAACAGTTGGCGAAAACGTCAAAGCGTGATCTTGTTATCGTCGAATCACCGGCGAAGGCCCGAACAGTAGGCCGATTTCTTGGCGACAAATACGTCGTCAAAGCTTCAATGGGGCACGTTCGTGACCTACCCAAAAGCAAACTAGGTGTCGATGTTGAAAACCTAACATTTGAGCCTACCTACGAGAATGTACGTGGGCGAGCAACCCTCATAGCCGAAATCAAAAAAGCGGCGAAACAAGCCGACTCCGTCTACCTCGCAACTGACCCTGACCGCGAAGGCGAAGCAATCTCATGGCATCTCGTCGAAGCTGCCGACCTCGGCAAAGCCAAAAATCTCAAACGGGTTGTGTTCCACGAAATCACAAATGCAGCCGTCGAAGAAGCATTCTCCCACCCCCGTGATATCGACATGGAGCTGGTCAACGCACAGCAAGCACGACGACTTCTAGACCGAATCGTTGGATACAAACTCAGCCCTGTTCTATGGAGCAAGGTAAAGCGTGGACTATCCGCCGGTCGAGTGCAGTCCGTAGCACTCCGTGTCATCGTCGATCGCGAACGTGAAATCGACGCGTTTAATCCTGTTGAATTCTGGGTAATAACAGTCGACCTCGAAACCGAGTCCGGCTCCCGCAAATTCACATTCAACGCCAATCTCACAGCCGTGCCCAACCAAAAAGGCAAGCCGGTCGTCGATAACGAATCGACTGCCATGGCGATCAAGACCGACCTCGAAGTGGCGACCTACACAGTCTCCAAGGTCACCCGCAAAGAAGCTAAGCAACGCCCACGACCGCCGTTCACCACGAGCACGCTGCAGCAGCAGGCTGCACGATCGTTCCGATACAGCGCTCAACGCACAATGCGTATCGCTCAGGATCTTTACGAAGGCATGGAAATCGGTAGCGCAGAACCTGTCGGCCTCATCACCTACATGCGTACCGACTCCGTAAACCTCGCCCAGAACGCGCTGGATGAGGCCATGTCTTTCATCAAATCTACTTACGGCGACGAATACTCAACTGGTCCCAAGAAGTACAAAACTCGAAGCAAATCGGCACAGGAAGCTCACGAAGCTGTACGCCCAACTTCTGCATTGAACACACCTGAAAAGGTTGCTCCCTACCTGTCGAGCGAACAGCTACGGCTCTACACGATGATCTGGAAGCGAACTATCGCCAGCCAGATGGCCGACGCCATCGTCGACAACACCGGAGTCGATATTACTGCGGCCGCACCTAACGGCAACGAATACACCGTCCGTGCAACCGGTTCGGTCATCAAGTTCGATGGCTTCCGAAAGCTCTATATCGAAACCAAAGACGAAGACGCTGAAGATGACGACAGCAAACAGCTGCCCCCGATGAACGAAGGCGATGTTCACAAGAAGGAAACTGTGAACGCCGACCAGAAATTCACGCAGCCTCCACCTCGTTTCACAGAAGCAAATCTAATTCGATATTTGGAAGAACAGGGAATAGGTCGCCCTAGCACGTACGCGTCGATTGTCGGCACAATCGAACGTAGACAGTATGTCGACCGCGAAAAATCTCGATTTAAGCCAACTCCAATGGGTGTAGCAGTATCTGACTTCTTGTCAGAGCACTTTCCAAACATCATGGATACCGGCTTCACGTCTGGCATGGAGTCGAAACTCGACGCCGTGGCAGAAGGTGAGCAAGACTGGATCGAAATGCTGAAGGAGTTCTTCGGCCCGTTCGACAAAGCGGTCACTGATACGACCGAAAAGGCAGAACGTGTCGATAGAGCTAAGTTAATTCAGGTCAGCGATGAAAAATGTGAAGGCGGAGATGATCTCGTCATCCGTACCGGTAGGTTCGGCAAATTCTTGTCGTGCGGAAAATTCCCGGAATGTCGCGTTTCCATCTCTACTCGCCCCGGCGAACGCGCAACAGGCGAAGTCAAAGAGAACTGGGAAATCGCTTGGAAAACTGCAATGGAGAAGTGCGCGATCGTGCACCCCGAAGCAGCCGCTGCAGCAGCAGCCGAAGCTGAAGAAAAGCGCGCATCAAAGCGAAAAGCTCCCAAGAAGAAAGCCGCTGCTAAGAAAACCGGAACTAAGACTAAAGCCAAGTCAAAGGCGAAGCCTAAAGCTAAGGCAAAAGCCAAAGCCTAGCTTTCGCTTCGAAACTTATGCAATAGCGATGAAGGAACAGATCTTGGCGGTCCGATCATGACGACCGCCAAGCAACTTCCCTCACCTGCAATGGAACAGGCCCTGCGGCAGTCTGACGTACCCGATATTTCGAACTTGGTACGAAACTACGCTGAGCACATCAGCACAACGCGCCAGCTCGCCGATCACACAGTTCGCAACTACGTGAACGACCTCGCGCCATTCGTTCACTTCTTGGACGAAAAAGTTGTTGAACAAGTTTCGGCGGTAGATCGACTATTTCTCCGCAGCTATCTCGCATGGCTAATCTCCAGCGGATTCACCCGCAGCAGCGTGTCGCGCAAACTCTCAGCACTCAAATCGTTCTTCCAGTTCCTTCGCCACTCTGGCGTCATCGAACTAGACCACACCGAGTTGATGACTTCGCCCAAAAAAGAGAAAAAGCTCCCGGCGATAGCATCAAGCTACGAAATCGATCGACTCCTCGAAGAACCTGACACAAACAACGACGCAGGCATCCGTGATCGAGCAATCCTCGAACTGCTATACGGCGCTGGCCTTCGTGTTTCGGAAGCATATGCGATCGATATCACAGACATCGATCTTACAACCCGCGAAGTTCGAGTAATCGGAAAAGGTTCGAAACCTCGAATCGCCCTCTTCGGCGAATCCGCAAGTAAGTGGATCGAGAACTATCTCAAAAACGTTAGACTAAAATTCGCCAGCCGCCGATCCGATACCGCCTTATGGATGAACCAGTCTGGCGGTCGGTTAACAACCCGCTCAATACAGCGAATCGTAAAAAAATACGCCCTTGCAGCCGGGCTCGATCCTGACTTCCACACCCATTCACTGCGACACAGCTTCGCCACTCACCTGCTCGATGGTGGAGCCGACCTCCGAGTGGTCCAAGATCTTCTCGGTCACAGCAGCCCAGCAACGACACAGATCTACACTCACGTATCTGCCGAACAAGCCCGATCGGTGTACTTAGGTGCGCATCCCCGAGCGAACAGATCGGCAAGCTCCGCCAAATCAACGAAGCAAAATTTGCAGAAAACTATCGAACCTTCGTAGTACGCTTAGTGCATAACTATTGATCGTGGCACATTTTCACCGTGCCACAGTGCAAAACATGAACGACCCGACACCCGGGGAACCAACATTGCCATCAACGATTCTTGTCATCAACGGACCCAATCTGAACAATCTCGGAAAACGAGATGCATCGATGTACGGGACCAAAACTCTCGATGACATCCAAAGCGATATTTCAAAAAAGGCGTCATCTCTCGGAGTCGACGTGAAGTTCTTCCAGTCGAACCACGAGGGTTCGATTGTTGATTTCATTCAGGAATCGTCTGCTGGTGCCAACGGCGTAATCATCAACGCCGGGGCTCTAACTCAGGTCGGCTACTCGATTCTCGATGCGTTGCTCGATTCAGGACTCCCGTTCATCGAAGTTCATCTATCGAACATTCACGCTCGCGAAAAATTCCGTCAGGAATCCGTCTTCGCAGGGAAGGCTGTTGGCCAAATGGCGGGATTCGGTCCTTCCGGGTACATTTACGCCATCGACCACCTCGCAACGGTCATAAATAGCTAATCGCATTTTTCTAGGGGAGCTAATTCGCATTGAGCGATTTCCGATTTCCATCGCGCGTCGAAAAACTTCGACAACGCCTCGCAAAAGACGAACTCGACGCCATATTCATCAGCAATGGTGAAAACAGGCGCTACGTTTCCGGATTCGTAAGCAGCGCCGGCTACTTGCTGGTGACACAGAACGACGCCGTCATTTGCACCGACTTCCGCTACACCGAACTAGCTGAACAACAGGCTCCCGGCTGGCGAATCGATCGCATCGGGGGGCCATCCGACTGGCTTGCGAAATTGGTGAAAGAATTCGAGATCAAGACTCTTGGGTTCGAATCTGACGACATGACGGTCAGCACTCTCGAACGCTTCAAGAAAGCGCTCAAGGAAAACGACACCAACCCCGAACTTAAGCCAACTTCCGGCATCGGAGTAGACCTTCGAGCCTACAAAGACGCCGGTGAGCTTGAACTGCTCCAGCGCGCCATCGATATCGGCGATCAAGCGTTCGAAGAAACTTCGAGCCAACTTGAAGTCGGCATGACTGAAAAAGAAGCAGCTTGGATCTTCGAAAAGGCGGTTCGAGAACGTGGCGCTGAATCTATCTCATTTGAAACCATAGTTGCCATTGGCCCCAACGCAGCTCGTCCTCACCACGCAACGAGCGACAGCAAATTGGTGGAAGGTCAAACGATCGTATTCGACTGCGGAGCTAGGTATCAAGGCTACTGCTCCGACCTTACCCGAACTGTTGTCCTCGGCGAAGCCGACGACGAAGTAAAACGGGTATACGACATCGTACTCACCGCCCAGCTCGCAGCCATCGACATGGTCGCATCGGGGATGACCGGTGAAGAAATCGATGCAATCGCTCGAAAAATCATTACTGAAGCGGGGCACGAAAACGATTTCGGACACAGCCTTGGACACGGACTCGGACTCGAAGTCCACGAAAACCCTGGTGTAGGCCCGAACGCTAAAGGCAAGCTCGAAAATGGCATGCCATTTACGATTGAGCCAGGAATTTACATTCCCGGTTGGGGCGGAGTCCGCATTGAAGACGTCGTTGTTCTCGAAAACGACAAAGCCCGCGTGTTAAGTCACGCAGCTAAAATGACGTTCTAACCGCTTCTATCACGTATATTTGATACCCGTTACGAACACGTAAGGCAGCAGCGACTGCCACGATAAGGAACCTCAGGAACTGCGATGACCATCTCTTCAGGCGAAATTCGTCGAAATATGACCATCATCCTCGACGATGATGTTTACCAGATCCTCGACTGGCAGCACCGCCAGGCGCCGAAGGCTCCTCCGACTCTCACGCTAAAAGTTCGCCAGGTTAAATCCGGCAACGTTTACGAGCGAAAGCTTGCAGGCAACCAGAAGCTGACGCGAGCCGAAGTCGACACGCCAAAAGTACAGTACCTGTACCCAGACGGCGATATGCACCACTTCATGGACACCGAGACTTTCGAGCAGTTCGCAATCCCTGAAGAAACGCTCGGCGACGCTCTCAAGTACATATCTGAAGGCGACACGCTCGAAGTAATGATGTACGAAGGCGCAGCGATATCAGTACAAGTTGCACCATCTGTAACGCTCGAGATCGGCCAGACTGAAGTTGGCCTCAAGGGCGATACTCAGAGTGGAGCAAACAAGCCAGCGACTACGACCACTGGCCTGACTCTCAACGTACCGCTGTTCGTATCAACCGGCGACCGCATCATTGTTAACTCAACAACTGGCGAATACACCGGCCGCGCCGACTAATCTTCTTTTTGTCAGCACGATCAAAAATCCTCTCCTATATGAGAGGATTTATACTTTAAGTAATATCGATGATCGCGGGAAACCAGCCGACGATCTCTCGTCACGGTTCTTCCGCAAAAACGCCCTCCGCAAACTACATATCGTGCCGGTTTACTGCCGCCCGCGCTGGTAGCTTTGAAGCGGCTGTGAAAAAATGCTTCGATGACAGGCAACTACGATTCAAGTGACGATCAATCAGGACGCCATACTGCGTACACAGTAAGCGCTGTTGCCGATTATCTGAAAGCCAGTCTTGAATCCGACCCCCGACTCGCCGATCTCACCGTAGTTGGGGAAGTTTCTGGATACCGAAACCCGTCTTCCGGACACCACTACTTCGCACTTCGTGACGAGCAATCCGTCATACGTTGCGTAATGTTTCGCTCCGGCAGAGGGGGCCA
>JABIHL010000107.1 GCA_018649665.1 Chloroflexota bacterium
AACAGTGGGGATCCAAATGGCCGTTCAGGCAAGTTATCGAAGAAGATCTCATTGACTACGCCAGAATCGATCTCTGCATCGTTGGTGGAATTACCGAAGCGCTGAAAATCACTCACTGGGCGGAAACGCACTACATCGACATCGTTCCT
Source organism: Chloroflexota bacterium (assembly GCA_018649665.1). Classification (GTDB taxonomy): domain Bacteria; phylum Chloroflexota; class Dehalococcoidia; order Lucifugimonadales; family Lucifugimonadaceae; genus Lucifugimonas. The sequence goes on from JABIHL010000107.1 coordinate 150, forward strand.
CACAACCCGCTCGGCCCTGTTTCAGCAGCGGCGTGCGTATCTCTCTGTATGGCTTCTAGTAACGTCGGAGCGCAAGAAATGCCGCGCCAACCCGGTACATCAGACAACAAACTATTCCCTAGACAGATCGAATGGGAAGACGGCTACTCGTGGTGTGCAGACGTACCCGGTCTGGGAGTCGACTTTGATGTCGAAGCAGCCGAAAGCGCATATGTAAACCCGACCGGAATGGGACTACAACTTCGACGACCCGACGGCGCAAAAACTAACTGGTAAACAGAAACATTTAGCTCTCTTTTCCTTGATGGAAAGGAGTTGGAGGAAAGGTGAAATGCGACGCGCGACCAAGTCGTTCGACGACGCCCGGAGCCTATAACACTATGAAAGTCACACAAATTCGCAGTTTCTCGGTTCAGGACGAAGGCGGTCGCGCCTACATGATCGTTCGAGTCGATACCGATGCCGGTCATCACGGACTTGGCGAGGTCGGCATACGCAATTGGGGGCGAGCAATCGGAGCCGCCATCGAGCATCTTTCAGAGCTCGTTGTCGGAGCCGATCCATGGGAAACCGAACGACTTTGGCAGGAAATGTTCCGTTCGGGTTTCTTCCCTGCCGACAAGGTTTACACATGCGCGATTTCAGCAATCGATATTGCGCTATGGGACATCAAGGGCAAATCGGTAAATATGCCGACATACAAGCTCATGGGTGGTCCCGTTCGCAACAAGGTTGTGAGCTATCCACACACTCAGGGCAAGACCACCGAAGAGCTGGTTGCGAATTCGTTAGCCGCTGTTGAGGCTGGCTGGAAATTTGTTCGCTGGGGTCAGCCCGAAACGGGTGCTGCCGGATTCGAAGCACCCGGTATATCCACTCTAGAGCCAGTCGAGTCGATGAAGATAGCCATCGACCAGATGGGGCAGCTGCGCGAAGCCGTTGGTCCAGATATCCAGATGACGTTTGACGTTCACACAAGGCTCGACACAGCTCACGTTGTTCAGATGTGCAAAGAGATGGAACAGTTCAAGCCGTTTTTCATAGAAGACCCTATCCGATCTGAAAATCAGGGAAGCTATCGCAATCTACGTCGGCAAATTAATTTGCCGATTGCAGCGGGCGAGCAATGGGCATCAAAATGGCCATTCAGAGAAGTAATTGAGGAAGATCTGATCGACTACGCTCGAATCGACCTCTGCATCGTCGGAGGGCTGACAGAAGCTCTCAAAATTACGCATTGGGCGGAAACGCACTACATCGACATCGTCCCTCACAACCCACTCGGACCTGTCTCAGCGGCAGCCTGTGTTGCACTGTGCATGGCTTCAAGCAACGTCGGCGTGCAAGAGATGCCACGACGTCCCGGTTCGTACGCTACCGACTTGTTCCCGCAGCAGATCGAATGGGCCGATGGCTATTCGTGGTGTCCAGACACCCCTGGGCTCGGGGTTGAATTCGACATCGACGCGGCGGAAAGCGCTGCTGTCGAACCCCACGGTTGGCCACCGCGACTGCGTCGCAACGACGGAGCTATCACGAACTGGTAGGTAAGGTACCTACCAACAATAGAAGTTCACAAATAGACGAAAGCTGAGATAACACTTGCCGTTTTTCTACACACCATCGGTTTACGGATTCGCCGGAGCGTTGATCTTCTGGATTCTCGCTCTGATTTCGTTCAACAATGACGGAGCACTAATCGACACGGCAATGTGGGGACTGCTTGGTGCTGCATACCTATTGAAGCACCTACCGAAGTTCATCGTGCTAAGGATGCTAAACATGGTCGCCCTCGCCCTACTGGCGATCGGACTCGTGTTGTTCCTAATCGAACACTTACCGAAGATCAGCGCGTAGCAATCAAACCCGAAATAGTCGCTTGGACTCGCTGCATTACCCGGTGCGGCGAACCTTGCCGACATTTTGTCCGATTCCGCCGTGACCAACAGACACTGACGTGATATTGAGCCCGTCTGTTCCGGGGTCGCTGGTCGACTTTGTTTTGATGCCGGGTGCGATTTCATCTTCTTCGAAGATCTCGTCAACATCGATATCTGGGTCAACAGCCATTGGTTCTGGCTCTGCGAACTTAGCGTTCTTTATCTTGGTTCGAGAAGTTACCGGTACCGGTTCTGCCGCATCTCGCACAGCTTCGAGATCACGAGCTTCCTCAGCGACCTTCCAAATTGTTGCCAGTGGGCGACTCAGGGCGGGTTCAATCCACTGCACCCCTCGTGCCGCCGATTTCAGAACCGTTTCAAGTACATCAACTCTTGCTGCGGTAGTTTTCCTAACGTAGCTCCACGATGTACCGAATCTGCGTGATTCACGGTGCAACTCTTGAATATCAAGTTCGGGAAGTAACATCACGACGGCGGCTCGGATGCGAGTCTTCTGCATCATTCTGGCTGTATCTAGACCAATAAAGGAACCACCGAAGTCCATATCGAACACCACTACTTCGGGGTGTTCTTGAACAAGCAACTTGAGGGCAGTTGCAGGTGTGTCCGAGAGCCCTGCCAACTGAATATCCGCAATCGCAGCTAGCTTTGGCAGTATCAGATTTCGAGTGTTGTTCGTTGTTGCCATCAGCACCGGAGTGCCCTTGGGTTCAACTGCTGAAGAAACCGCCTCTTTAGATGCGACCCTAGCCGGATTTTTGGCCACCCGTCGAATGACTCGTCCACCAGACGGTCGTCGTCGTCGAATTACTCTGCGTGCCATGTAATTATCTCGATCTAGATTAGGAAGCGTCGGTCATTCATCTAAATATGACTTTCCGTAATGATCGCTCTTTAAGATTTCCCACACTAGCCGGTTACCTCCCAAATCGCACGTGCCAACACGGAGGTCACTACTAGTGTGAGCAGCCAACTGAATTGACCCACTCAGTCCAAAAGATCCGAGCTACCCAATTCCAATGGAAGCGTTCTCTGTATGGACAATGAGGTTGACCCAGCAACGTTTAGTTCAACTGTGAACGTATCTCGTTTCTGCAGCAGCTCTATTACAGTATCGACGTACCCATCAGATGTTCCAATACCAAGATCGTAGAGAACATTAGTACCATCGTATGCATGAAGCCAGATCGTAATCTCGGCGCGCTCCCCTTGATCGAGGAAATAGTCGCCATCAGAATCACCCATGAACTTTACGGTCCATGCAGCTTCGTGCGTAGTGAACTCGCCCCAACTCAGCGTGATGAACGTTGTTGGTGAAAGTCCGCTCGAATCAGGATCAGTCATCGTATCGTCGACAGTCATTGGAGGTGTGAGATTCACCGGCATATCCGTAGAAACTTCCACTACCAGCTTCACTTTGGCGACCGCTAGTTCGTCTACCCCACTCAGCAAGATTGCGTCGTTCCCATCGACGTCGATCTCGCCGCTTTCGGCAGTCACGCCGGTACGGAGAACCAATTGCGAAGCAGCGCCGACAACGCCATCGTTTACCGCGCGGTCGCCAGTCTCTGTTATGAGAAACGACGAGCCAAGAAGGGCTACGGTGCCCAGTATCGCAACTATGAAGCCAGCGATTGCGATAATCGCTACTTCGATCGCAACCGAGCCGCGCTGCTGTTCCGGCTCGTTCAAGAAAAACCTTTGGTACATCACTCCAGATTATGAGTTACCAATTCGCTCTTGTGTCGAACTCTGCACAACCCAACTGAGTGTTGTTCCTACATACGTGTTTCCTACACACCCAACCGCAACTGTCAGCACCCGAAAAAGCCGCGGTTAGTGCCTAGTGATAAGTCGAATTACGATCAATCGATAGTCGCTCCACCATCGATCACAATCTGCGCACCGGTCATGAAAGACGCTTCGTCTGAGGCGAGGAAAAGAGCACCTGATGCAATTTCTTCGGGCTTACCCATCCGCTTCAGTAACGAGTCTTTGCCGAAGTCGACGTACGCCTCTTCAGGATCAAGTCCAAGCGACGCAATGTGTCGATCGGTAGCCCGCGTACGAATAGACCCAGGACACACTGCATTTACCCGAATATTGTCCACCGAAAGATCCATCGCTAAACATCGGGTCAACTGCGCAACAGCGCCCTTCGAGGCGTTATACGGTATGAATTCAGGCTGAGCGATAAACGATGAAACAGAAGCGATATTCACAATAGCTCCACCGTTCTGCCTGCGCATCGATGGCAACGCTTCTCGAACACAATTGGCATAGCCAATTACGTTCACACCGAATACCTTTGCCCAATCAGCTTCAGTCACGTCTTCAACCTTGCCGAACACGAACGCCGCAGCGTTGTTAACTAGTAAATCGACATCGCCATGTGCGGCATTGGCAGCAGCCATAGTCGCTCGAACCGAATCAGAATCAGTCGTATCAGTTCGACTAAAAATCGCTGTACCGCCAGCTTTGTTGATCAGTTCAACCGTTTCTTGCCCTGAGTCTTCCTCTATCTCTGCAACCACTACCTTCGCACCCTCAGCTGCGAATCGAACCGCTATCGCTCGCCCAATCCCGTTACCACTACCGGTAACAACCGCCGATTTCCCGTTCAATGAATTCGCCAATCCCATACAAAAATCTCCTCTAAGTCACGATCAAATTCGCTCTTCAATACGTAATGCGTCAATATACTGCGCGAACGACTTGCAGATGATGAGTAAACTTGGCTCAGAGCAACTTTCTAAATATCTATTCATTAGGTCCTTGGGCTGAACATTGATAAACAATAAATTTTTTGGTCGAAAACGAGCAGAACCGGCACGCCCAATTCCACCTGGGCAATATCTTGAAGATGGCTTTCCTGTTCTTTCTGCAGGCCCAACGCAGCGAGTCGATAAAGCGACGTGGAATTTCTCGATTGAAATCGGTGACGATACCGTCGGAACTTGGACGTGGGATGCTCTCAACGCCCTACCGCAGACCGATCTTCACACCGATCTTCACTGCGTGACGAAATGGTCGAAGCAAGATACCGACTGGCGAGGCGTAACTATCGACGCATTGCTTGCCGACGCGGGAGTTCAACCTCCTGCCGGATTCGTCATGGCAAGTTCAGATGGTGGGTACACGACCAATGTTCCATCTGCCGATGTGATCGATGGCAAAGGACTATTGGTACACACGTACGATGGCGAACCACTGGAAGCAGAACACGGCGGTCCTGTTCGCCTTCTTATCCCGCACCTCTACTTATGGAAGTCTGCCAAGTGGATACGCAGCCTAAAGTTCATGGACAAAGACGAACCCGGATTTTGGGAACGATACGGCTATCACATGTACGGCGATCCGTGGCGTGAGCAACGCTACACAAACGATTAGCCTTGAGTCAGGTATCGACCATAGATTGGCAGATAGCAACCGTTAGATCGATTCATGTCGAATCGCCTCGGGTAAAGCTGTTCACGCTTGAGCTTCCGGCCGAGACACCGTTTCGAGCGGGTCAACACTTCGACGTGCGCCTCACGGCCTCCGATGGGTATCAGGCTCAACGAAGTTACTCCGTTAGTTCGTCACCCGAACCAGCGCCTAACCCGACATCTATCGAATTCGCCGTTGAGTTGATCGCCGACGGTGAAGTATCGTCGTACTTCCATGAAGCTGTCGAAGTTGGCGATCAAATCGAGATACGTGGTCCTATCGGCGGACATTTCACTTGGAGCCCGATCGCTGCTAAGCCGGTCATGATGATCGCGGGTGGTTCTGGCATCGCCCCGATAATGTCGATGATCCGGCATCGCTCAAATGCAGATGTAATCAAAAAAACGCCGATGCTACTAATGTTTAGTGCACGCACTGAAGCCGATATGCTCTTCGCCGCCGAACTAGAATCCATAGCGGTCAACGACCCCGACTTCCATCTAATCGTCGCGCTCACCAGATCCGAGGAAGTAGCGTCGGGCAATCGCCCATTCAGACACCTCCGCCGAATCGACGGCCCAATGATCGAATCCGCCCTGTCGAACCTCGCAACACACCCCTCGCGCTCCTACATCTGTGGAGGATCGAGTTTTGTCGAAGCTATGGCAAATCACTTGCTCGACTTAGGCATTCCAAATAACTCGATCCGCACCGAGCGTTTTGGCCCTTAATAGCCTGCGTCCAGCTTTGAATACGCAAAAGAGACTGCGGGTTTCTTGTACCGATGTCCGTATTTATACGTATTCGTGTAACTCGGTTCACCCATATTCTGAACTTAACGTTTCACATAGGTGCCACCAACCATCCAGCACAAACAGGTTTAGCAAAAGATGCTCAAAGTTCTCGTAATCGACGCAGATTCAGATTTCGCCTCCCTAGTCGGCAGGGCTCTACTGAACGCAGGTCACGAAACTCGAATCGTTGGTGACGCAAAGTACGGAATCGTTCGGGCAAAAGCGTTCGAAGCCGATCTAGTACTAGTTAGTGGAGAACTACCTGGTGTCGCTATTGCAGACTATGTCCAAGAACTCAAACCGCTAGTACCCGGTCGAATCATCGTCTGTGGAAACAGCGAAGACGCCGGTGCAATAACCGCCGCAGTTACCGCTGGTGCCAGTGACTACGTACTCAAAAACTCGGGACCAGACAAGATTCTGGCGCGAATTCTCAAGGACGCTGAGTCATCCGCATCAAGCGAAGAACCTGCCGAAGCCGTTTCCGACAGCAAATCTGACGAAGACGAAGATTCAGACGAGATGGTCGCTGACGTAATTCCTAAAAAAGCAATTGTGAAATCTTTGCGGGCCCCGGTTCAAGACGGAAAACGCCCGTTTGTAGTCGTTGTCGCTCACGCCGATGCTGAAAAGCGAGCGTTTCAAACTGAAATCGTAGAACGTCTTAACTCATCACTCCACGTGATCGAAGTCGGAACGACTACCGAGGCAATTCAAGCCTGCGAAGAAAATCGAACCGTCATGGTTTCTCTTGATTGGGAATTGACTGACCCTCCGACCAAGCAAGCTCTGAAAACTATTCGAGAGTCGGCGACTGGCAAAGCGATCGCTCTATTTGTAACTTACAAATCTAAATCTCCCGAAAAACAGCGACTCGCCGAATTTGGCGGAGCAATGGCGTTCGCCGGTGAACCTTGGGACGATGGTTCTCTTGAAGGTCAGTTCGCACACACGCTCGATGTGATTCGAAAGCGACGACGCAAGGCGAAGATGCTGGCTCTAAAGGCTCAAGAGGAAAAAGCGGCTAAAGTCGCTGCCCTCGCCGAAGCCAAAGCAGAGAAACTTGCAGAACGAACTGCAGCCAAAGCAGCGGCAAAAGCAGCCGCCGGTAAGCACGGAGCTCGACCCGGAGCCAAACCTGCCGTACCACCACGAACTAGAGCTGCTTCGTAGCGATTCTGATCTACCTAGCTCGACCGCACCGACCACCGCAACATAACGCTTAAAACTACGTAAACTTCTACGAATACGGCATCTTTTGATATTTAATTCACGGTATTAGTAGTTACGATCACCAGATAACGATATTTGCCACTTGTTTGTAAACGCTCACTAACATGTGGTAGGCTCTGCTTACAAATTGGCGCTTGTAGCGCAATTAGCAGGAGGTGGAGCCAATGTTGACTATCACCATCGGTGGACAGGCCGGAGCCGGAGGCCATGAGATCGGTGCAGAAGTTTCGAAGAAACTCGGACTTCCGCTTGTACGAACTCTCGCAATCCGAAAGCTCGCCCGTCGCCTAGATGCCAGCGTAGATGCTGTGGTTCGGAAGGAACTAGCATTCGGAAGCCGACGCATCCGATTCGCTAACGCCCTCGAATACGGGTTGTACCGTTCAGCAATGTACGGTTGGGACCCACATTTGGCGGTAGATTTCGGATTTTGGTCGAAGTCAGACTCGCCTAAACGTTATCTACCCGACCAGATCAGCGACGACGAGTACAGAGATGCCTTTTACGCTACGTCTGATGACCTGCGTACCTTGGGCGATTCAGTAGTCGTCAAGCGAGGTGGTTGCCTGAGTCTTATCGAAACCCCAGGAGTAGTTCACGTGGGTATTTTTGCCCCTCTCGATCAGCGAGAACGACGACTCTCCCGGAGAATGAAGGTCGGAATCAAAGAGGCATCGAAACTAGTACGACGTTTCGATAATGATCGACGCGCTTGGTTCGGCAAACTCGCCGACACGGATCCGGAAGATCGAAACCTCTACGACATCGTTCTCGACGTTGACCACGGCACATCGGATTCCGAAATCGCCGACAAGATCGTTCGAGAGTCGATTCAGGTGAAGTACGGTGCGGAAGCGCACCCGATGCCCGCTTTCTAAGCTAAAAGCATCCGTAATTTCAGGCACCAAAGTCGAATCGCTCGAACTATCAGCGATCCGGCTTTGGTGCCTCTTTAGTTAAAAGAGTTCTACTGCAGGCTCAAACGAAACGTCCGGATCCAGCGGGAAGATCGGTCGACTACAAATCGAATGGCCCAGTGATCGCAAATTAGCGCTGGTAGAACCCGGTGCATCCACGTTGAAGTTGTGTTCGGCCCAGTCATCAAAGAATCGAGGCTGACAATGCGGTGATTTCACAATAATTGAATGGAAATTCTTAGGATCAAGCCCGTGCCCTAAGAACAGTGATCGATCGAATAAGCTCACAGGTAGCGACGTAAGCACCAATGTGAACACCCCGCTGGTCACAACCGCAGTAATCCCAGAAAACTGCGGTGCTCCCCACGATTCGAGAATGTAGTTACCGTCAGAGAGCAGCTTCACTTCGAATTCAAACTCCAACGGAGTAAATCGAGGATCTAACGCACCACCGACAGCCGCAGTGAACGTACCTCCAACACCGACTGCAACTGCCTTTTGAACCGCTGCAGCATCTGTCACAGGTGCCAACACCGTGTGCGGGTAGTTAGTACGAACTAATTCGGCAAGAATTGAGTTCGAATCTCCCGGAGAACCTGACGACGGAGCATCGGCGGCATCTGTGAAAATTATCGGTCCAGCCATCGAACTAGCCTTCTCAACAGATTCTTCCAGCGGAACCAAGTTCGACTGCATCTTCTCGCGGTTATCCCAGAATTCGGCAGTTAGTTCCAATGCAATACGTTCAGCGTCGCCCTGGTTGCCATCAGTAATGATGAAAGCTTGTGAACAAAGTTCCGGCACATCTGTAAATGGATTTCCAATCAAAAATCCTCCAGAAATAATCTTTCCTTCGGCCTCAAGCGACTTGATCTTGCGAATCTGATCGCCAAAGCACCCGGTATCGGTTTTCAGTTCATCTCCACGGACAATCGCGGGAACTCGTACTCGGGCAACTGCAGGTTTGGCACCTGCCACGATTTTCAGAAGCAACGAAGCGGCTCTCATGCCAGTATCGTGAAGATCGACATGCGGATACGTGTGATACGAGGTCACGCCATTGCCATATTGCAGCATCTTGGCAGTCAAAATACCGTGCAGATCAAGCGAGAATACAATCGGCGTATCGTCGCCGAACAAAGCACGAGTTTGCTCAAGTACCCATCCCTCGGGGTCGAGTTCACTCTCTCCGCCCATAGCTCCGTGCAAGGCGAGATAAATTGCATCAACCTCTCCCACGTACGGTCGGAGCGAATCGATGAACTCAGCCGATAGAGTGCTCCAGCATTTGGCAGACATCGGACCAGCACTCACCGCCTTAGCGGCAAAAGTCGTAACGAATTGAACGTCGACTTCTGAGTCGAATACTTCCATCGCCCCTGCAATAGCGGTACTGGTGCCTTTATTCACTTCAACCACTTCTTCGCCCCGTTGAATTGAGAACAATTCATACTCGGTCGGAACAGGGTTGAACGAAGATATTTCCTGGGCGATTCCAGCGATAAGAATTCGAGGCAAAAGTGCATCTCCCGGTCGAACGATTTCAATATTTTCACCCTGAGTATTTCAGAGAGAATTCAGCGAGCCGAATTCTACGCCGCTAACCAACGATTTTGCAGTGAATTCATGAACAACTACCAAAATCACTTAGCGTCAATCCGGCTTGGGATTCGCTTAGGGAATACGACACAATTGGAACTTCAGTAATATCCCACTACAGCAACACCGACGCGTCCCTAAGCGCTTTCAGAACAACGACAACTCCAACAGTGACCACTACGAATCAATCGATACAAAGCGTTCTCAAAGCTCGATTCGGCTTCGACGAATTCCTTCCACTTCAAGAAGAAATCGTTTCGAACGTCTTAGCTGGCAACGATTCCCTCGTGCTCATGCCGACCGGAGCAGGTAAGTCGCTCTGCTACCAGCTGCCCGCAGTGTGCCGAGAAGGCTACACACTAGTCGTGTCGCCACTGATCGCACTCATGAAAGATCAGGTGGACGCACTCCAGGCAAACGGCATTCCTGCCGCGTTCGTCAACAGCACGTTAACCGTGCAAGAGAACGAGCAAATCCTCGTAAATGCCGCACAGGGCGATCTGAAAATTCTGTACGTCGCTCCTGAACGCATTGCAACAACTCGGTTTCAGCGATTTCTCACCGATCTGTCGCCAAGCCTAATTGCTATCGACGAAGCTCACTGTATTTCTGAGTGGGGTCACGACTTCCGACCTGACTATCGAAACCTGAAGAGCCTACGCCAGCGGTTCGCATCGATTCCCGTTATCGCTCTCACAGCGACAGCGACGGAAGACGTCAGACGAGACATCGCCGATCAGTTGCAATTGGTCGAATCGAAATGGTTCGTATCAAGCTTCAATCGACCAAATCTCACCTACTCCGTTCGACCCAAGCAGCAAGCCTTCGAATCGCTGCTTGGTCTGATCAAAAGTCACAACAACGAATCGGCGATCATCTACTGTTACTCTCGCAAACAGACAGAAGAAGTTGCGTACGATCTTTCAGAACGAGGGATTTCAGCGGCGCCCTATCACGCCGGACTCGACAAGGATCTTCGCCGAGACACGCAAGATCGATTTATCAAAGATGAAGTGACAGTCATCGTTGCGACAATCGCTTTCGGAATGGGCATCGACAAGCCAGACGTTCGACTCGTTGTTCACTACAACCTGTCGAAATCGCTCGAAGGCTACTATCAGGAAACTGGCAGAGCGGGTCGAGACGGCTTACCAAGCGAATGCGTGCTGTTCTACACGTTTGGCGATCGAGTAAAACAAGATTTCTTTATCAACCAAATTGAAGACCCAACCGAACGTCAGCACGCCTCTGAGAAGCTGTCGGCGATGGTCGAATACAGCGAGCTTCGCAGCTGCCGACGACGGTACATGCTCAGATACTTTGGCGATCACACAGACGTCACTTCTCTGAACGGTTCTGAATATTCAGAGAGCGGCTGTGGCGGTTGCGATGTTTGCCTCGCTGAGAAAGAGGATTTTGATGCGACGGAAATCGCTCAGAAAATCCTCTCAGCGGTCATTCGAACCGGCGAGCGTTTTGGTGCAAAGCATGTCTCTGACGTACTCCGCGGGTCACGCGCCAAGCGCATTCGAGACCTGCAGCACGATCAACTAACCGTTCACGGTATCGCTTCAGATTTTTCAGACCCTGAACTTCGCCAACTTATCGGACTACTCGAAGACGAAGGGTTATTGATTATCTCGTCGGCTGAATTCAGGACTCTTGCCGTAACCGAAAAAGGCAAAGATTTCCTCAATGAACGGGCAACCCTGACACTCGCTCGCATTCCTTTGGAACCTGAATCAAGTTTTGGGCTCGACGACAGTTCAAACAGCGGTGATCTTGATTACGATCAGAATCTTTTCTCAGACCTGAAATCGCTCCGAAAAGAAATCGCTCAGGAACGCGACGTACCTGCCTACGTGATCTTCGGCGATGTGGCATTGCGAGAGATGGCGCATTACATGCCCAATTCTCTTGAAACCTTCAGTTCGATATCCGGAGTTGGCGCAACCAAGCTCGAACAGTTCGGTGATCGATTCGTCAGTCTCATTTCCGACTATTGCGACAAGAACGATCTGTCACCTCGGGTTCGATCCGGCCTGCCCCCTAAAAAACGGAAACGATCAAAGCGCAAGACAAACGCCGATGGTCGCCCATCTCTAAGCAGAAGTCTCAATGAAACCAAGCGACTGTTCACAGACGGCTATAGCATCGACGAAATCGCCAGTGAACGAGGATTCGCAGCCAAGACAATCGTGGTGCATTTAGAGAAGATCGGGCGAGTTGACCCCGACTTCAATCTCGACTCGCTGCTTCCTAGCGAGGATCGCATCACGACTATCGAAGCGGCTCTAAAATCGAACGACACCGGCTATCTCGCCCCGGTCAAAGAGTTGCTTGGCGATAGTTATTCGTACGAAGAAATTCGCATGGTCAGGCTTCAAATGGAACGAAGCCTCGAAGCGACAGAAAAATAATCTCCAGTTGCATCCGGAACTTCCGCGACATCGACCGCATCCGCATCGAACCTATCAGCCGCCTATGCGTACGCCCGAGGGCTTCCCGGGTAAGTTCCTCCGGCGTTCAGCGCCAGGTTTCCGCCGTCCATCGGAAGTATCGCTCCCGTAACGAAACTCGAAGCGTCCGACGCCAAGAAAATCGCCGGCCCCTTGATCTCCTCCGGCTCGCCGAGTCGTCCCATCGGAATACCGCCAAGGAACGTATCGATCAGTTCAGGTACTGCGGCCACTCGTTTTCGTAATCCCTCGTTCCATACTTGGGCAGGCAATATTGTGTTCACTCGTACTCCGCGTGAAGCCCATTCTGTCGACAGCTCTCGCGTCATCTGAATTCCGGCACTCATCGCCATTCCATACGGTGTGTGTCCTCTACCCAAAGAATTCCATCCACCGATCGATCCGAAATTAATAATCGACCCTTTGCCCTGTTTGAGCATCCGCCGACCCGCTTCCTGACACGACGTAAATCGACCCACGACAAGATTCTGCAGTACGTCCTGTAGCGTCTCGACCGGCATATCTTCGGGTCGCCCCGTTGCACCCTCACCCGCGACGTTCCCGACGATATCGATTCGACCAAACTCGTCGTCTATCGTCCGATACATCGACCGGATTTGCTCGACATCCGACACATTGCACTCGATCGCTAGCGCTCGGCGCCCCATCGACTCGATCTCGGTTGCGGTCACCTTCGCACCAGGCAAGTTGAGATCTGCAAGAACAATGTCGGCACCAGACTCTGCGAATCCGAGCGCCATCTCGCGCCCCATCCCACTCGCGCCACCTGAAACCATCGCAACTCGCCCAGAAAGATCAAACAACGGATGAGACAACTTACTGCTCCTGAAAACTTAAATTACTGAACCGGCGAAAAATCGGCTGCAAACATAATCATGTTCTGCATCGTGATAGAACTAACTCCTGAGTCGGGTGGCCAACCTATCGATGCGAACTGCTTACGAGCTTCCATCCGGTGCTCAAAGCTTTCATACGCCCACATGTGTGCAAGTTGATTCGCCCCGCCGATGTCGGACGACCAGATACCAACCGGCTGCGCCAATTTCATCCGTGCCTCAATCTTGGGTGCCCACGCTTCGTACACTTTTGGAATTGCGCCAACCGGATACCGATACATCCGTAGTTCAAATAGCGGACCAATCGCTCGCTCTCGATCGAAAGACGGCATAAATGGTGCTGGCATGAATATGTCGACCTGCTGATTCTCGACGATGCCTTTGTTTGGCGGCGGCCATATTCCGTCGGACACCACCTTGGATCGAACGTCAGCTCGTTCGTTCAAATCCTCATACTCCCAGATGTGCAACACACGGTTCAGCGGACCGATCTCAGTGTGGAAGTATCCGACCAATGGCGAGTACTCAAGCCTCTTCTCCATCATTGGAGCAGTGTTCTTGTAGTACTGGCCGAGCGAGCCGGGCTTGAGATCGTAAGATCGAAACTCGTGAATCATTTCAGGGGTCCTTGCGCGCCAAGCGCTAATAAATGCGAACAGCAGAGTTTGCACATGTGCCGCCGCACAGTATCACCAAGACCGACTCACAGAAACGCTCGACCAAACAAACTAGCTATTCAACTCGGCGAGTAACAGTTCCTTCAGTTCGACCGGCAGTTCGCGCCAATCTGTCTCCATCAAAGCCGATTGCATGCCCCACAGAGCGTTCAAGCTGGTCCATTGAGGAAAGGCATCTTTCAGCAATCGGTAAGCCCCCACCGCCCCAACCTCTTCGAGTTGGTCGGCGGTCTTGATTCCAACATCTGCCAACTTCTCTGCCGACCCAGGCCCGATGCCCTTCAATTTTGAAATATGCATGCGGCAAGTTTCCCACATCCCGCTCTCTTGCCGACCGGCAGTTCGCTATTGAATCAGCTTTCGCACACTCGGGAAATCCTTGAAACCGATCTGCATATCGAATGGCTCCCGATCTCCAAACGTCCTGTTCACCGAGCGATCTCCAGAAGGCGTGAACGAACTCGCACGTCGAGCCGTTTTGTGCCAATCGACTATCAATCGACCGTCCACGACATCGCCCATGTAACGACCGTCCGTTCGGTAAATTTCAGTGCCACGCCTGATCCGTCCGACATGCTTTCCTTCGAACGTCCACAGATCAGCGCCGTCACGGAATCCGAAGTACTCGCCACCCCACGTCCAAAGATCATCATCTGACGGAGATTCGCTAGCGACTAAACCGTCCGGATCGACTGGAACAAAGTGTTCAACACCATCGACATGCTGAGATGACGCAGCAAGAACGTGAGCAGAGGCAGCTTCGCCAAGTTCGGCAACGCTAGTGCTCTGTCGTTCGACGCTTAGGTGAGCTGTTATCCGATCAATAAGAGCGTCAAAGCCACCCTGTTTCAAAACCCAGTCAGTCGCACCCTCAACAATGGCGGTCTGCACTTCGTTAGCATCGGCATCGGCGGTGAACATGACCAATGGCGTACGAGAAAATTTTCGAATCTCGGTACATAGTTCGACGCCCGTCATTCCGGGCATATTCATATCGAGTAGAGCAATATCAGGTTGAGTCCGTTCAAACTCAGCCAAGCCAGCGATCCCGTTGTCAGCCTCTGCGATTTCAAAGCCTTCGCCCTCGAACCAGGCGCTCAACGCCGCTCGAATATCAGCCTCATCTTCAACAATCAGTATCTTCTTAGACACTTTCGCAACCTCTCGATTCACACAACCCGTTGGTTCGAGCTATATAAGAATCCCCCCTACTATTTCGATGATCTCACTCAATGCCGAATTAAAAGAGTGCCTGAGGATGGCATCACAGTTGCAAGTCGAGAGCGCATCGGGTGATCAGAGTTGGATATCATGCCGTCGTTCAACAAATGAGGAGATTCAACAACTTAAATGATTACGGCATACAGCTTCGGAGCGAGCACCGCTGAAGGCTCGAAGGACGACGAGGGCGGATTCGTAGCTAGATTAGATCGCTTCTTACGCGACACCGACGGGGGGATTGCGATCAATCACGGCATCGGCGGCGACACGACCGACATGATGATAAGTCGACTACCCGGCGTGATCGAAGACATGAAGTCTCGTACGAATCCGCTCGCGCTGGTAACCCTTGGTATCAACGATGTCCCACGCATAGTCGATGAGAAGTCTGAAATTAGAGTGCCGCTCGATCGACACACCGAATCGCTAGACCGAATCCTCGCAGCGGCAGCCGAAATCGGCGATGTGCTCTACCTCACTCAGTATCCCGTTGACTATGTAGCCCGCAGTCTTGACCCTGATATCACACGCAGCTACGTCACCGGCGGTGAAGAGATCGCCCGTGCTGCAGGTGTAGACGTAATCGATATTTTCCAGATGATTACACCTGATTTGTTCGATGAATTCATCTTCGAAGATGGACTGCACTTCAACAATCGCGGCCATCTATTCATCTGCAATCAGATCATCAAGTACCTGAACCGAAGATAATTGATCCAGCATCGATATTACTCTCAACGTGCTGCCCTATTTCTCTCGACCCGACCACGAGTAAATTCGATCACCAAAACCAAACATAGAGACCAGTCAGAATGACCACCCGCCCGAACATCCTTTTCATAATGTCCGACGATCACGCAGCGCACGCCATTTCGGCGTACGGCAGCAAGATCAACAACACCCCTAACATCGACCGATTGGCCAAAGACGGTATTCGACTCGACAGCACTTTTTGCACAAACGCACTGTGCACGCCAAGTCGAGCGACAATCCTCACAGGTCAATACAGCCACATCAACGGCGTAAAGACCCTCGATGACGAGATCGACAGCTCTCGTCCAATCCAATCACAAAAACTGCTACAAGCTTCAGGCTACAAAACCGCAGTCATCGGTAAATGGCATCTTGGCAACAGCGAGGGCAGTAATCCGCAGGGTTTCGACTACTGGAACGTGCTTCCCGGACAAGGCGACTATTTCGACCCTAAGTTCTACGAGATGGGTGAGGAGAAGCAGTACACCGGCTACGTAACCGACATCATCACCGAAAAGGCCACCGACTGGCTCGATTCAACCGATCGAGACGACCCGTTCTTTCTGATGGTTCACCACAAAGCCCCACACTCACCGTGGCTGGCTGCGCCACGGCACATGAACCTCGGTGCTGAAGGAGAATTTCCTGAACCAGAGACGTTGATGGACGACTACGAAACTCGTTCAGAAGCGGTAAAGATGACTTCGATTCGAGTCGAGGACACTAGCGCGAGAAATCTCAAGGTCGATCCGCCTGAAGGCATGTCCAAAGATCAAAAACGACGTTGGGCGTATCAGCGGTATATCACCGACTACACACGCACCATTCAGGCTGTCGACGATTCAGTCGGCACTCTTCTGGACTATCTCGACGAAAATGGACTCGCCGAAAACACGTTGGTGATCTACACGTCAGATCAGGGCATGTTCCTCGGAGACCACGGCTGGCACGATAAGCGGTTCATGTACGAACAGTCGCTCCAGATGCCGTTTCTCGCCCGCCTTCCTGGCGAAATCGACGCCGGTTCTGTTTCAGACGCAATGCTGCTCAATATCGACTTCGCTGCAACCTTCTACGACTACGCGGGAATCGACTGCCCTGATGAAGTTCAAGGAACCAGTGGTCGCCAGATCCTCGCAGGAACAACACCCGATGACTGGCGAACGAGCATGTACTACCGTTACTGGATGAGCATGCTCGGTCACCGAGTCGTACCGAATTACGGTGTGCGAAACGAGCGATACAAGCTCATTCACTACTACGGAGTTTTGCCAGAGGATACTGGTCTCGACGATTTGAAGATCCCCGCCGAATGGGAACTCTATGATCTACGAACCGACCCCGAAGAGATCAAAAACGTCTACAACAACCCCGAGTATTCCTTGGTACAAGCAGAAATGCTTCAGGAGCTAGACCGACTGCAAACCGCAGCTGGCGACACCTCAAGACACTAGAAGCACCCCGCTGAGAAGAAGACCTTTACCGATGTACCATCACCAATAAAGTTATACTCCGTCATCGCAGCATCATCACTGGAGAAAGCACCTCATGACCACGGTATCCCATCGTCCTCTCGATCCCGAAAATCCCGACATCCTGTACGGCTCAACAAGCTCGCTTTGGGATGCCCGGCACTCGATCGAATGGGGCATCAAGCGCATCGCCGCGCTAGGTCTCCAAGGAATCGAGCCATATGCGAAGCAAATCGAGGACCACCGTGCCGATCCGCTTGCTCTCAAAAAGAAGTTCGACGAATCGGGCGTAACGCTGATCGATGTCTCGAACGGTGCGAAGGGACAATCGACAAACTTCATCGACCCAAAAGAAACTCCAAAGACGATTGCCGATCACGTGGCATTTGCACGTGACTTCCTTCAACCAGTCGGCAGCGACATGTTCAAGTGCAACATGGGGGCTCGCCCCATCAACAGCACTTCCGACGACGAACTAAAAAGGATCGCCGACACGCTAAATGAAATCGGTCGCCAAACGATCGAAATGGGTGTTCGACTCGCACCGCACCCTCACATATGGGGTCCTATTGAGCGCGAGCACGAGATTCGAGCCATGCTCGATCTGACAGACCCGGCGTACGTGTGGATGACGCCTGACACTGGTCACCTGACTCTTGGTGGAGCGGATGCTGTCGAACTCATGAGTGACTATTTCCCCCGCATCGCCGAAGTGCACCTCAAGGACACTTACGCTAAGTACCGAGGGAACACGGCGACTCCCCCACAAGACCAGCACTTCAAAGCCAGCGTTTATCACAACATGGGTGGCGGAGGCGTCGACTTCCCAGCCGTGATGAAACTTCTCAGAGAGCGACACTTTAAGGGCTGGGTAGTGTTCGATATGGATGGCCCAAAAGAAGGCGACGACGGCTTCGACGCCATCGGCGGAAACCTCGATCTCGCTGTTGACGATTACCTAGCCCACAACGTCAACTACCTACGAGTGATCCTCGGCGTTAAGCTGCCGCCGTTCGAATAGGCTAGCCCGGCAGTTGACTCGGATGATCAAATCATCGGCCTAAATACAGTGCCTAATCGTGTATTTAGGTCATCCCAATCATCGATTGAACGCCAAAATCTGGCAGAACATTCGAAGCGACTCAAAGCGTCGGTGAGATTAATATCAACCTTCAATCCAGCGTTTGCGTCGAACCGCAGCGAACTCTTTCTTCTCGTCTGCAACCAAATTCGATGGTGCAGCGAACGGAGCGGTAGGTCTTGTACCAGGAAAGAAGTCAGCATCCATGCGACCGACTAGCCCGTCACCAAACTCGACGTAGCACGAGCCTTTTCCATCGAACGGTGTCGGTTTGCCTTCGCCCGTTATTTCCCAAATCAAATGTTCTGCAACTGCTCGGGCGGCACTCTCGGCGAATACGCCAGATTTCGGAGTCGGCGCACTCGTAACGTCACCAACTGCATAAACGCCCGGGAATTTTGTTGCAAGGTTCTTATCATCTACGGGAATCCAGTCATCCTCAGATAGCCCTGCTTCCTCGACGACTGCCGGAACACGATGAACAGGAATTCCCAAGAATAAATCGTAAGGAATTTCCTGTCCGTCCGAACAAATTGCGACTTTCCTAGAAGGATCAAGACTCGTAATCACATGTTCGGATACGAACTTCAGGCCACGATCATTGAATGTTTCAAGAATGGTCTTTGTGCCGTCTGGTGAAGGTGGAATCGGAACTCCCCATTGCGACACGACCGATATGTCGATATCCCTTCTCAGCCCACGCTTGTCGAACCACTCATCAAGCAATATTGCAGCTTCACAGGGTGCCGGAGGACACTTGAACGGCTGCCCCAAAATTCCGATCACGAGCTTTCCAGATTTGAACTCTTCAAGTACATCGTGAAGGGCAATCGCTCCCTCAAAAGAGTAAAACTCGTGCCCGTCCTCAGCGAATCCTGGGGTCGCATCGATGCTGTACTCGGCACCGAGAGCAACAACCAATACATCGGTCTCGTACGTTTGCTTGTCGGTTATAACCCGCCGCTGCTCTGGGTCGATCGAAACGACAGTTTCCTGTCGGAAATCCACTGAAGGCTTTGAAATATCACGATAGAAGTACGTCACTTCGGGTCTCGTCGATTGTCCCAACATTAGATCGAACTTGGAGAATCCGAAAATAAAGCCCTCGTTCTTGTCGATCAGAGTGATTTCCACCTGATCGGGCAATGCTTCCGAAAGCCTACTCGAAAGCTCAAGCCCGCCAAAACCGGCGCCCAAAATCAGAATTCTCTTTTTCTTGTTCATACGACAACTCTATCGAACACAACCAAATATCGGTCAGAAGGCGATCGGTTGGAAACGTGGTGTTTTTGTGAGAGGGCGACGATGGAAACTTATTCGAACATACATCAAACTACGACAAGATCACCGAGCGGCCGACCGGATCGTGAGCAGCGGGTTCGTTAGAAAACGCGGCGACACGAGTGCACCACACAACGATCACTCCGTGCGCAAAATAAGAGGAAAATGGTGGGCCCGGCAGGACTTGAACCTGCGACCAATCGATTATGAGTCGATTGCTCTAACCAACTGAGCTACGGGCCCCCGATAAGCGGTGAGGTGGTGCGGTTGCACAGCGACCTACACGCTTGGGCGACATTGATTCTCTCACGAGAACACCCCAGAGCAACACTCCAATCGAATCCCCCTCTAGTTATTTCGAAAACCATTGTGGGAACTAATCGCAATTGGTAACCTCACCGCCAACAGCACGTCAACCAATAATCATTCTGATCCACACGAGGCTCCCCGTATGTCGAACGTCATCAAATTCAGCTCCATGTCCAAGCACACACGCTGGCTGCTCCTGGCACTCCTCGTAGGCGCGTTGTCACTGGTAATGGCTTGCGGATCATCGGATTCAGACTCCGATTCTGGAGACGCCGGAGACGCAGCAGCTCCTGCCGCTGAAGAAACCGACGATGCCCTCGCAGAAGTCTCGCGAATTCTCAACCCCGACAAGACTCTGACGTTCGATGACTACGTGGCAGCGGGATGGAAGAAGTCCAAGCAGTACGACACTGAAACCGTTCCGGGAGCAACCGACATTTGGTACGGCTTCTTCAATTCTAAGGACATCGAGGTTCGCTTCTACGATTCGCACGAAGTCGCCAAAACCTCTGGATTTGAAAATGCAGCCGAAGCTATCGACCAGAGCTTCCGCGAAGGTGGTCAGTTCGGTTCAAGCAACCGTGGCGCAGGCTCATCGGCGGTCACAAAATACAAGGCGTTCGCCGTGGTCGGAAACACCGTGATGCTGTGTGAACAGTCTGTCGATTCATGCATTGCTCTCGCCGATGTTCTCGGCGGCTAATCGAACGCGGCATCGCACAGGCGTTCGCCGGTCGCTACTCAGCGGCTGATTCTGGAAACACGTACTCGCGCATCGCTTCAGGTGGAGGCTGCACGAGTCTGTCGAATAGGAATTGGTGAACACCGAGCGATCCTGTGTGAACGACAACCAACGCGATAACTGCCAGCACAACGTTCAAAGTCAGGGCTTTCGTCAGGTCCGCCGAACTCCGTAAACCGCCAGCGAGCCTGACCCCAACAAGTCCGATCAATATCATTCCCGCCGCTGCCCAAATCCCACGTTCCATCCCGGTTACTACGTATGAGAAAGGAGCGAGCCCCGAAAAATTGGCCTGGAACAGCGAAATCGAACCGCTATGTGGTATCTGTGCGTCGGTGATCGAATTTCCTGTAGTTTCTAGCACCCAAATGTTTACCGGAATCAGAACTGCCAGCAACGCGGTCAGCAACGCCGAGTAGGCAAGCCCGATCAATACGTACATCGAGGCTATGAACGATCGACGATAGTAAGTCCCTGCCCACACGCCAACCCAAGATGCAATCGCACCAGCAATCAGACCAGACGGCGCAAGTTTCAGGAACCCGCTCAAGTTCAAGCTGAACACGTCGTAACTCGCTCGGTGACCCGGCTTCGACGCTTGATCCACTTGGTCGATCAATTCGGGAATGGCGATTCGAGTCGATACATCGATGTACAGCGCAATCAATCCCACTGCGATACCCAACGGCAACAGCGCCCAGATCAAGCGACGATTTAACGCGTTTTCTACGCCTTTGCGAGATTTCTCCATCGCAAACTGGTCGTCGAGGGATTTCTCGAGTAAACGTTCCATATCCGCTCCGATAAGCGCCGAGGTTCATGTTGTATAGGCGGCAACAGAAATGAACATACAGCATTACGAAGTTAGTCACATACGAAACCAGAAGCTGAATCGAACGAAAGCTTCTAGCCGGTTTTTGTGATTCGGAACGAATCGAACAGCATTTCGAAAATGCCGAGCGGACCGAACATAACTACCCAAACCACAACCAGGCTCACTACCGAAGTAACCGCCAGCGAACGAAGCAAACTAAAACTATCGCTGTTAGGACCGTTGAACTTGAACACACCAGCCGCAAGCAATACCGAGGCAGCACCTGCCCAGAAAGCCTGCTTCATGCCGGTCATCGCGTAAGTTAGCACGAAGAACGGAGTGCTCCATATCCACGACGAAAATGCTTCGCCAGCAGTGCTCTCTGAGAACGTCAGGCCAGTTATTTCCAGAAGGAATAAGTTCGCTGGCAACAACGTGCTAACCAATAGAGGCATGGTGAGCGCAAAAATGATCGCTGTCATGAAATACGGTAGGAATCGTCCTTCCCTACCCGCTACTGAAGTGGCAATCAACCCAGCGAAGAACATCGTGACTCCACCACCAATTATTGGGGCGAGTGAGAGTTTCACAATGTGCGAGAAATTGGGACGATGCAGCACGTACCGCCAATCAGCATCGTCGATTGCCACAACGATATTGATGTACTGAACGATAAGCGCCATCGCTATTCCGAACGGGATGATCGCAATGGCCATACCCATGCGTCGACGGCGATCGTCTTCGAATCGATTTTCCTCGATACGATCTCGTTCGGTGTAACTCTGGCGAAATGAAGAATCTGTTGAAGGGCTGCTTTCCATCGAATCAACGATAGCACTTACCTGTGCTCAGTCACCGCTAAAATCATGATGAAATTCAGTGACGGATGCTGATATTGAAATCCGCATTTTGGGTCTCCGTATTCCAACCATCTGGCGCTAGCCGATGTGCTCAACGCTTCTTCGCTGCTACACTCCGCCCGATTCGCAATTTAATCAGCTACCCCAGCGTTGCTGAAACCAAACGCCATTTAAAATCCCAAAAAACCAAGGGCAACCCTCGATGAAGATCACAGATGTACGACTCGAAATGTTCAAATGGCCACGCGCTATTCCGATCACTAACGGTCTGTATACGTACACCCACAATTTGCTGAACATCGTTGTGATCGACACCGATGATCCCGACATTCAGGGCATTGGTCTTGCCGGCGGCATCGAAGCAACACCAGAAGTCGGACTGGCATTTGTTGAACACTTCAAGAAGGGTCTCATCGGGGAAGATCCGCTCAATAACGAAGCACTGTGGCACGCCATGTGGCGACCCAAGCTGGTTGGACGTCGCGGAATTTCAACCCGCATCCTTGGTGGCATCGATATCGCCCTGTGGGACATCAAGGGCAAAGTCGCCAACATGCCTGTCTACAAGTTGCTCGGCGGGTTCACGAACAAGGTCGATACCTACATAGCGGGTGGCTACTACGAGGAAGGCAAAGGCCTCAAAGAGCTCGCCAAGGAGATGGAAGAAAACGTCGAACTTGGCGCACGTGCTGTGAAGATCAAGGTCGGCGCAGTATCGATCAACGAAGACATCGAACGAGTGCGAGTTTGTCGTGAAACTATCGGACCAGACGTACGACTGATGGTCGATGCAAACAACGCTTACCGGCACTACCAAGCGATCGAATTCGCTCGAAAAGTCGAGAAATATGATCTGTTCTGGTTCGAAGAGCCAGTAGAGCCAGACGACTACATTGGGCAAGCGGAAATTACCCGCGCAACATCTGTGCCCATCGCCGCTGGTGAGAACGAATACACCAAGTACGGATTCAGGGACATGATCAACGCCCGTGCTGTCGATATTCTTCAGCCCGATGCGCTGATTCTCGGCGGAATTACTGAATTCATGAAAGTCGCGGCGCTTGCTCAGGCAAACGACCTCGATGTCTCTCCGCACGGCGCTCAAGAGGTTCACATACACCTCGTTGCCGCTATTCCGAACGGGCTCATCCTCGAGTACTACCGTGAGTCGGTGAACCCAATGCACGGAAAAGTCTGGGAGCACGAACTGACAATCGAGGACGGATACGTCATCGCCCCCGAACTACCCGGCCTAGGACTGACCCCAAAATGGGACACGCTAGCTGAATACAGGGTTGGATAAAGGGTACAATCTCGCCCGAACGAGCGTTTTTGTCTGCGTCAATTCACCAACGAAGTCACGCGGGGACAAGCAATCGCACGTAAATACTGGAGAAGCACGAACGAATGCCGAATTTTGATTACGAAGCGCCAACCTCGCTAGCGAGTGCGCTTGAACTACTTGCCCGCGCAGGTGAGAACCGCCCTCTTGCCGGAGGCACGGATGTCATCGACCAGCTGAAGGGCAACCGACGTCACGCCGATCTCGTTGTCGATCTAAAGCGAGTTCCCGAACTTCTTACTCTGGAATCGAACGGATCAGGCTTACGAATCGGATCCGCCGTGTCGTGCACCGAAGTCCACAAGTACACGGCGGAAAAAGGCGGCTTTCCTGCCCTATCCGAATCGACCGAACTTGTCGGCTCAGTTCATATTCAAAACCGAGCAAGCGTGGGCGGAAACGTATGCAACGCAGCTCCGTCTGCCGACACCATTCCGTCGCTGCTCATCCACGAAGCAGTCGCCCACACTGCAAGCGCTTCTGGTGGACGTGAAATTCCGCTGATCGACTTCTTTGCGGGTCCCGGTCAATCCGTTCTCGAAAAGGGCGAAATTCTAAAAGAGCTCGTGCTTCCTGCCCCTTCGAACAACACTGCTTCTACCTACTTACGATTCATCCCTCGAAACGAAATGGACATTGCAGTCGCTGGTGTCGGATCACTCATTGAGGTCGATCCCTCTACCAAAGTAGTCACCAAGGCTCGAATCGCTCTGGCATCTGTTGCCCCGACTCCAGTTCGAGCGTACGCAGCCGAAGAGTTCCTCGAAGGCATCGTGATCGACGCCGCAGCGATCGATAAGACAGCCGATCTAGCTGTCGGTTCCGCCGTTCCGATCACCGACGTCCGTGGATCAGCCGAATACCGAAAAGAATTGATACGAGTTCTCACCAAACGAACTCTAAATATCTGCCTGGAAAGACTCGCCTAAATGAGCAAGAAACAGATCAAAACTACTGTGAACGGCGTTGAGCACGAAATTCTTGTCGATTCAACTTGGACGCTTCTCGAAACACTTCGAGATCAGCTGAAGCTGACAGGAACCAAAGAAGGCTGCTCAAACGGCAACTGCGGTGCTTGCACCGTGATGGTCGATGGCAAATCGTCCTGCTCATGTCTCGTTCTCGCACCCGAAATCAACGGTCGGGAAGTAACAACCGTCGAAGGGCTTGCCGATCACGGACACCTGACACCGGTTCAGGATGCGTTTGTGGAACACTCCGGACTTCAGTGTGGATTCTGCACACCGGGATTCATGATCGCAACAACCGCCCTGCTCAACGAAAATCCGCACCCAAGCGAGAACGAAATTCGACTCAAGCTGGCAGGCAATCTATGTCGCTGCACAGGATACGACAAGATCGTTCGCTCGGTTCAAGACGCAGCCGAACGCCTGAGCAAAGCCTAAGTTCGTAGGTAGTCGCGCCGTTAAGCCGCCTTGCGACCGAAGATATAGCTCGCACCCGGCGACCACTGAAACTCGCCCACCGAATTCAGTTCGAGCAGTGTCTGAGAGAGATCGCGTTCGAACGCTTCGACGTTTTCGCCTAGAAGATCTCGGTTGCAATAGGACGTCGTGTACAGATGGCCGATAATGAACGGAATGTCGACCGAATAACTCGCTTCGACCACGCCTGAATTAAAAATATCGAACCCGGCGTTTACCAGCGCATCTTCGAAACTAACGCCGTTGGTCGATGAGTTGAACGTGCTCGATCCCGCACGGCGATCGTCGCCCATCCACTTCTGCACTACTCGAACGACTGCTTGTTCCCAATCAGCTTTTCCACCCCATATGCTGCTCATCGCCAAAATAGCGACTCCACCGCCTTCCGACAGTAGATCACCGCATGCGGCAAGCGACCTCCTGATGTCCATCCAATGGAGCGCACTCCCATACGTAATCAGATCAAACGGCCCTGTTAGCGACCCAATCTCTTCACCAGCTAATTGAATGAATTCGGTATTCGTGGCTCCGAGCTCTTCAGATCGCTGATTGACGTAGTCGATCATTTCTTGCGAAAGATCAACACCAACAACCCGCCCGAAATCGTCTCTCAGCGGCAGGGCTATTTGTCCCGTTCCGCAACCGACATCCAAGAGAGCGTTCTCGGAACCCGTTTGGAACGAACCTCTCATGGGCTCAAACAGCGCGGCGGGGTACGGCTTCCGGTAGTCGGTGTAATACCCAGCTGATGACCGGAAATAATCTTCCGAACTTGCGCTCAATTTAACCTCGTGATTCTCCAATAATTTAACGGGCTGCTCACTCTATCAATCCGGACACTTCCCTGAATTTTCCATTTCTGCTTTTTCGATAGTCAAAGTACACATGGACATTCTCTTTCTAAAATTTGAATCTAATTCGGATTCAATGCATCTCATATGTCCGGCGAGTCAGTACACTTGCCGGAAGATTATTCTTTTGTTGATCGAATTTGCTGTCGATCATCAGACCGAGGCAACAATGCCCAAAGGAGCTCTCAAATGGCGATGACGATTACTTGTGCTGACATGGGCTACTCCTGTGGGTATGGAATTACAGGCGAATCGATGGACCAGATTCTTAGTGGAATCAAGCATCACTCGCTGGAATTTCACGATTACACCGAAGAAGAACTCACAAACAGCGACGCTGTCGAGCAGTGGAAAGGCGCGTTGCGTCAGTCATCACGCCCCGGTGACACTCGCACTCCACGTGACGAGAGCGATCGCAACATCGTTCCTCATTAAGTTCACAACTTCGCCCGCGTCACATGCCCATTGCACGGTGATCCGTCGTTCGAATCAAAAGCAGGATTTATACTTGAATGTGGTAATCTGATTCCCAGATCGAATCAGTTGCCTCAGCAAATTTGCGTATGCATCTTCTAGGTCATAATCCGCATCTAATCTGTACACGACCCCAACTAAACGCCGAGTAACAAATGGAACAGGTATTTCGAGCCGCATCTGACGAAATAACAGCCGGTAACGACATGGTTGTCGCAACTGTGGTCAAAACCTCCGGTTCAACGCCTCAGAAACCGGGCGCAAAACTGCTCGTCCGCGCCGATGGTTCAGGGGTAGGGACGCTCGGTGGCGGCTGTGTTGAAGGTGATATTTGGTTCGCATCGTCACAGTTACTTTCGAGTGGCGGAATCGCAGAAATGCGCGATTACGAGCTTAACGAAGACCTCGCAGCCGAAGACGGCTTAGTCTGCGGCGGCACGATGTACTTCTTGCTCGATCCGCTCCGCAAGTCAGATTCCTCGAATACTGACAAAGATTTCAACGAAGAAGTTATCGCCGCCTATGAAGGCGGAGCACCAGTTGCTGTCGCCAGTCTGATGAAAGCTCCTAATGGTTCGTCACTTACTGTCGGCTCAAAATTATTGATCCGAGAAAACGGCTCTACTTCCGGATCACTCGGCGACGAGAAACTCGATTCGAACGCCGTAAACAACGCTCGAAACCTGATGACCATGGGCAAGAACGACTACATCACGGCAGAATCGGGCGCCGAGTACTTCGTCGAGGCGTACACCACTCCTCCAACACTCGTTCTCGCTGGTGGCGGACACGTATCGAAGGCGATCTCCAGTATTGCCGCATCACTCGGTTTTCGCATATTCATCATCGACGACCGCGAAGAGTTCTCTAATCCAACCCGATTCCCTGAAGCCGAACAGACGGTCGTTTCCGACTACGGATCGGCGTTCAAGAAGCTGCCAATCGGCACAAATTCGTTCATCGTAATCGCCACTCGCGGTCATCGGTACGACGCTTCGGCAACGGCGGCAGCAATGAAAACCCCTGCCAGCTATGTCGGGTTACTCGGCAGCAAGCGAAAGACGATTCTCATATTCGAAGAGCTTTTCGCCGAAGGCTTTACGATGGAAGAAGTCCAGAGCGTACGCTCCCCTATCGGTCTGAATATTTCAGCGAGAACTCCTGAAGAAATCGCACTTTCGATCATGGCTGAAATAGTCGGATTCCGACTCGGGGGCGATGGCGGAACATTGAAACTTGACCAACGCCTCATCGACAAAGCTGCCGAAAAAGCAGACCTCCGCCCAGAAAATGCTTCAACCCCAGAAGCAGCTGTAGGCGTCGACTAACGTGCCGAACTACAACGCGGTCGGCATCATTCTTGCAGCTGGCGAATCCAGCCGGATGGGCAGTCCGAAAGGCCTGCTTGAATGGCGTGGAACAACGCTGCTTGAGTACCAGATGAACTCGCTGCTGCAAGGTGGATGCGACAAGGTCGTAGTTGTCACAGGCAAGTACGACACCGAAATGGCTCCGTTGCTTAAGGATCGCCCCGGGATCATCAGGGCATACAACCCGAAATATCTCGAAGGCAAAACAACCTCGATTAAAGCTGGAGTCTGGGAACTGCCCGACGACATCCACTCGATCGTTCTACTGGCGGTCGATCAGCCACGTCCTGCCTGGGTGATCGAAAAAGTCCTGAAGCTTCACACCGACTTTGGAGCCGACGTCACCTCACCCGGATTCGATGGACACGGCGGTCACCCGCTAGTTTTTGATGCACAACTTCGCTCTGACCTGATGAATATCACGGAAGAATCCGAAGGTGTTCGTGCGATTTTTCGCAAGCCCGACATCGATCACCACAGAGTGAAGTTCGATTCAGCGATTGTCCGACTCGACATCAACACCCCTGAAGCCTACGAAAACGCGCTGGCTTCTTACACTGAACTCGCTAAATCAAAGTTGTAAGCTGAGGCGATCATGTCGTCACCAGAACGTGTCCCGATTCGACTTCGAGATAAGACCGCCGTCTACCTAGCGATCGTTTTTTTCGGTATCCCGGTCCTTGGATTTTGGATTTTCGTCCACCTCGGCTCGATCGACCTCATATGCAGTTGCGTCCCGTTCAATATGTTCCCAAAATGGGCGTCGGAATCGAGCTTAATCGGCGGAATATTTACTCTCATTCCAATATTTTTTGCTGACTGGTTCGTCTGGACTAGATGGCACTCCTACAGACAGCGAAAGGTATGGTCGGCAAAATACGCGGACGACAATAAACCCTGGTACGCAAAGACCGGCGAGGAACGACCTAAGGGTCCGATTAAAAATAAATACAATGAGCCTTAGCGACATCGCCCCTAATTCACCTAAATCCACAGAGGTCAACCCTCTCGACGATGCACGTCAGTTCCTTCAATCAGCAGGCATAGATGGCTGGCTCACCAGAGACTATCGCTACACAAACCCCGTCTTCGAAGCTGCGCTCGGACGGCGAGTTGAGCGACTGACCCGACCCGTATGGCTCTGGATTCCGGCGAACGGCGAACCGCATCTACTGGCACACGAAGTCGACATCGCACACTTCCCTAGCGACTCGCCGCGGGTAACCGCTTACGGCAATCGACTGCAGATGATCGCTGGGCTCAAGGCTGGTCTACATGCTGCGAAGACCGTTGCGATGGAATACTCGCCGCTCTACGAACTGCCGAGGGTGGGTCGAGTCGATGCTGGAACCATCGAACTAATCCGATCGTTTGGCGTAGAAGTCGTATCTTCTGGCGATGTGATTCAGTACGCAACAGAACGCTGGACCGCAGAGCAACTGCAATCTCATTTCTTCGCTGTCGACGCTCTCGACAATATCGTGAAGCAGACGTTCAAGTTCGTCGGTGAGAACATCCGCTGGGCGCTCACCGAGCACGATATCGCCGAGCACATTCGTGGTCGCTTCGATC
>JABIHL010000108.1 GCA_018649665.1 Chloroflexota bacterium
CATTCCGTAGTTACAGATTCCAAACAAGAAGTCGGCTCGAGCAAGATTCCGATCACCCTGCCAACCACCCTGACCTAGTCCTTCCAGAAATGACTCAAAAAACGCTTTCTCGGAACTGAGTGTCATGTTGAATTCATCATCATGCCAAGTCATCCCTGAACCGACTAAATTACCAATATCAGTACCGATGCGACCAACCCCAATCCTTGCCCAATCAATTGCAACCGCTTCTTGGCGATCAGCGCCTTCGTGCGACAGGAATAGGTTTCTGGGGTGGCAATCGCCGTGAACCAATAATTGAGGAGAAGCTTGAATCAGCGGACTGGCCGCTATTGCTGCGTCACCAATTTTCATTACGGTTTTATATGCCGAATCAGGTAACGAAGTCTTAAGGACTGATTCGGTCACTTCATCAGGGCCAAGATCCATGAACACCCGACCTACAGTAGACCAGCTGGCTTTGGTTCCTTGATCGTGTGATAAAAATTTGGCTGATGGCACATCCTGAATAGATTGGAACCCGGCAAAATGACCAACATTCTTGCAAGCACGAAGATATTGATCGATATCCCACGGCGGGCCGACCCAGTCGAAAAGATCCTCCAGCCACAGCCACACCTGACCGTCTGCCCGGCGATCGATTCGATAACACCGCGCCGCCCGCATCCCGATTGCTTGCTGTTCGAACAGAGTTGATGCGTATGCGTCTACCTCAATGAGAGGACCGCCAAAGTACTCGGTTTGTTCCTCAATCGCCATTGCTTTGATCACAGTCGACCAATTCTTTGAACCGGCGTCCGTGTTTGCGCTACCTGAGACATGCAATATCGCAAGCGTTCCCAACCCGGCTGAAATTGCTCCGACAGGTTTGCAATCTAGCGAGCCTGTCACCGTTGCCGAATCATCCTTAAGCACAGCCTGAGCAATAGGATCAAGATCGCCGCTATCTAGACTCAAGACACTATTAATAACTTCGTTTGTCACTGAATTCAGCCCCCAATTTAGTGATCATCAGCGCAATCCACTGCCACCGCAAAAGAAATGCGCCAGCATCATAGCTCATTCAGGATTTTGGTATTCCCAGATGCTCAGATCGTCTGCCGCGAGTCTCCTACATAATCACAGAGATCGGGTATACACTCCCGGCGACATGCCAAAGTTGAGATGAAATCAACAACGTCCCACACAAGTCATTTCGAGGTTAGCTAGTTGAAAGTCACAGGCGTCAAGACAACAGTTGTCGAGAACGAAGCCCCGTATATCGGTGGCAAATACTTCCTATTTCTGGAAGTAGAAACCGACGAGGGGATTACGGGTCTTGGCGAGAAGGTCACCGGAAGCTCGTTCAATTCGAGCGGATGGAAAGCGTTTACCTCGCAAATTCAACTGATCCACGAAACCTGTGAAGCGTTCTTGATCGGGCAAAACCCGTTCAACATCGAGAAAATATGGAGCGATGCCTACGGGAGTCGCCACGACTATCGTCACCCCAGCCTTCACTACACGTCGGTGCTTGCAGCTATCGACATGGCGTGCTGGGACATCGTTGGTAAGGCGGCGAATCAGCCTATCTACAACCTCATGGGAGGCAAGTTCCACGAGCAGCTCCGTGCCTACGCCTACATGCCCTCGGGCTGGCAGGATAGTCCACAGCGAGCAGGCGAAATCGCACGCCAGCTTCTCGAAGAAGGCAACACGGCGTGCAAGCTCGATCCGTTCATGCCGCTTCACCCCGGACCACGCGATATTCCGCTGCCTGAAATCCGAAAAGCAGCCAACATTTTCGAGGCGATTCGTAAAGAGGTCGGCGACGATCTTGAAGTAGGAATCGGTACGCACGGACAGCTAACGACTTACTCGGCTATTCGAGTTGCCAACATCCTTGAAGAGTTCAACCCGTTCTGGTTCGAAGAGCCAGTTCCGCCCGAAAACTACGATGAAATGGCACGGGTGGCAGCCCACACCAGCATCCCTATCGCCAACGGTGAGCGACTCGTGACCAAGTACGAGTTCTCGCAGCTAATCGAAAAGGGAGCAGCTTCGATTATTCAGATCGATGTTGGGCAAGCCGGCGGAATTCTCGAAGCGAAAAAAGTTGCCGCAATCGCCGAAGCGCACTACGCAATGATCGCCCCGCACATGTACTGCGGCCCTATCGCTGCTGCTGCCGCGATTCAGGTCGACACCTGCTCACCAAACTTCGTCATTCAGGAAGCGAACCAAGGTCCGCTCCACAAGACGATATTCAAAGAACCATTGGCTTTCGAAAACGGCTTCATCACACCGCCAACAGGACCCGGTCTTGGGGTCGAACTAGACATGGACGTAGTGAAAAGCCGAATCGTGAGCTAAATTATCGAAACTAATCAATCACTCATTTATGGCGCGAAAAATACGGCTCAGGGGGCAACATGGCAGATTCTAGAATGCGGGCAATTAAAGAAGGCGAAGCGCCGGCTTTGGTGAGATCGATTAGCAAGGCATTTTTCGAAGATCCCATGATGCTTTTCATCATGCCCGATGCCAGTAAACGCATGAAACAAAGTGAGTGGATGTTCAGCAAGCTGCTTGGATACACCGGTCATTACGGGCATGTGTACACCGACGAGAACCAGACGGCTGGGTCAATCTGGCTACCACCGGGCAACACCACTATGAGTCCGATCGGAATGCTGCGTGCTGGATTGTGGCAAATGCCGTTTAAAGTCGGCCTGAAGGGCTTCCTTCGATTTGGACGTTTAGATGGGATTGCATCTAAAGCGCACAAGAAAGCCGTGCAGGGCGACCACTGGTACCTTCTCGGACTCGGAGTTGATCCGGAAGCGCAAAATACCGGACTGGGTACTGAAGCGATCGATATTGGAGCTGAGCAGGCAAAAGCAGATGGACTTCCGGTGTACCTCGAAACGATGACTCAATCTAACGTCGACTACTACACCAAACGAGGTTTTGAAGTTGCCGAGGAAGTGGTGGTCGATGATGAGTTGCGTATCTGGTCCATGATCAAGCAGCCTTCATAGCCACCAATAATTACGATTGCGTCCGCACAAGTTTGTTGCGCGATCTAACCTGCCCTCAGCAGCAACAACATTGAAGTTGATTGGGTATTGCACTACTGCTGGACTATCGCAACTGAAATCCCGCTTGAGAGCAGAATCGTGAGCTAGACGGTATCCGTAGCTCACGCTCGACATGATTCCCCGTGTCGCCTGAGCCACTCAGGTATCGCAACTTGACATATCTCGTTGGTCTGACCGAGACTGCCCTACGATGCAGGAGCAACAATCAGATAAAAGTTTTACCACCGCAGTCGTATTGGCTGCAGTGTTTAGTCTTCTCGGATTCCACCACTTTTATGTGGGGCGGATTGGTCACGGGCTGTTCGACCTTGGAATGACGGCAGTGGCGCTGTACCTGATCGTGACCGGCACTTCAGCCGAGAGCGATGCAAAGGTCGGTTTAGGGTTTCTGGTTATAGCTCTCGACTATATACACACGGTCTACTTCACTTACCGGCTGATCATCGGAACGTATCGAGACGGCCAAGGGAAACTCATTAAAATTGGGTAACCAACCCAGAGGGCAAACATGACGACAGATACAACTATTAGAAGCGAGAAGACGTTCGTAGCGACCTTGCTCTTGTGCGTACTACTCGGGGGATTAGGAATCCACCGGTTCTATGTAGGCAAAACCGGAACTGGAATACTGATGCTCCTCACCCTTGGCGGATTCGGGATTTGGTCGCTCATTGACCTGATCATGATCGCTGTCGGCAACTTCAAAGACAGCAATGGTTTGCCGATCAAGCCATAGACGCGAACTGCTCGGAATTCTCAGTTAACCGTTGAGCCCACAACCCGCATAGCCAGAAATAACCACTGGTTCGTATGAAACTCGCTATTCGTTCTCGTAAACTGCCAGAAATCCTGAATTAACGGTAGTGCGGGGGCGAGATGCAGTACGAAATTCGAGCGGTCGATTCCGACAATGATCTTCCTGAACTTTGCGAGATGCTCGATTCGGTAATGACCGACGGTATGTCGGTCGCCCGATTCACCGATTGGATAAAAAGCCCTAGGCCAATAAACCGGCACATGGTGGCAGTAAGTGAATCTGGCGAAATCGTAGGCTGGGCTGAATCAGATCGTGCTGCAAACGAGCCAAAAAA
>JABIHL010000109.1 GCA_018649665.1 Chloroflexota bacterium
GTCGAGAGGCGCCAGAGTCTCCTCTTGCTCAGTTTCTACTGCAGCAACTTGCGGGGTCTCTGAAGTCGTCAATTACTTGCCTCTACTTCCGGTTCAACAACTTTAGAACCGGCTTGGTATAAAAATTATCGCCACACACAAATAGACGCAGGACTTGCCTGCGCCGAGCTATCGTGCAACGAATCGAAGTTCATTCTATCACAGCTCTAGTTCAAATCCAGACCCCAATTTTGAGTCGATTCGGAACCAATTAACTACTCGCTGTCGAGAGACGACAACCAGCCGCGCTGAGCTGCCAACGCAGCGGCATGAGCACGATTGTGAGTGTGCGTTTTGGTAAAGATTTTCACAACGTAGTTTTTGATCGTTTGCTCAGCAAGTCCGACGATATTGCCGATGTTTTTGCTAGGTTCTCCACGAGCGATCAGTTCAAGAATTCGTATCTCGTCGAGGGTGAGTGGGTTTTCCTCCGCATCAACCTCAACTAAATCGTCGCGAATGGCAGACAACTCACTCAGCAAAGCCGTTGAGCCTGATTCGCTTGCCGCAATAGTTTTCAACAGTGGGCTGCCACCAGTTTCGATAACAGCACAAATCGTGTCTTCAAGTTCGCTTGAATCAGCGCCTTCGATAACAAACGCCCATGCACCCGCACGTGCCGCCTCGCTTAACGACTCATCTGAATCGTCGAGTCCGATGTAGAGCAGTTTCGGTGGCATCTGCTCGTCTAGATTTCGTAACTGATTTAAGTCAGGACACTCGTCGATCAACCGCACGTCCGATTCAGCGGCATAACCGATGCTTCCCTTAACTACCGAAAATCTCGGATTGCGACCAAGCAAGCTCAACATGGCGTTCTCGAGATCGTTGTCTGAAATGGCGAGGTGCACAGTAATCCGTGGCACTTCTTGAGAAACAGTGTCTTGAGTCAGCGGGATTAGCAGCGGCTGCGTGTTATCAACCTTCAATGCCAATTAGTGCGACCTAAAATTGTTCGAATACAAAGCCATAAAAACGAATCGATCAACCAAGGCTCAAAACGCCTCAGCAATCCGAGCAATCATAGTTGGCGTATTAACCTGCAACCAGTAACCATAATTTCGACACCCCGTTTTTAGGTGATTGGCCGTATCGTGAATCTATCTCACGCTACGAGCATCAGATTCAGTAAGTCTTCGACAGTACCGCAAACACTATTTCCCACACGACCGGGAAACAAAACTGCATACGTATCGAAACGCCTCGGGAAGGCTCTCCTCAGTAAATGTCATCAGTAAGTACAGAATTCGCCCAAGACCAGATCGGATTCAATCCGAAGAATCTTCCCATTCCTGCAGCCATAGCCGCTCTTGTTGCCGGCCTAGCACTGGTTGCAGGACTGATAGTTGGCCCCGGGGCAAACAGCTTCATCGGGGGCGCACTCGGCTATTCTTCCGACAGCGCGGGGCTAGTTGGCGACATCGGGTCGTTTCTACCTCTCGGATTCGCCTTTGCTGCCGGGATGGTTGCAACCGTGAACCCGTGTGGATTCGTGATGCTTCCCGCATTCCTGACGATGTATCTAACAGATCAGCAAGGCGACACTGAATCGAGTGCTTCACCCCGTGGAATGTCTCGCTCGTTGCTTAAAGCGCTCTATGTAAGTGCGGCTCTTGGAGCAGGATTTGTACTGCTATTCGGCGGAGTCGGCCTAGCAATATCCACAGGCGCACGATCGTTCATCGTGATCTTCCCGTGGATCGGATTCTTCCTAGGCTTCGTATTGGCCGGCCTTGGTGCGTACCTATTCGCTGGAGGCAAGCTCTACAACAATCGAGCACAGTCGGCGGCATCGAAAATCGGCACCGCTTCCGACACCAGTGTGAAGGGCTACTTCCTGTTCGGAATCTCATACGCGATCGCGTCGCTAAGCTGCACACTGCCAATCTTTTTAGGACTGATAAGCAGTTCACTAGCGACCGGCGGTGTGGTCGAAGCGACAGGGCAATTTCTGGCTTACGCACTCGGAATGACGTTCGTTATTACGGTTTTGACTGTCGGCATCGCGGTGTTCAAGGGTGCGATGGTGAGCCAGATTCGTCGAATCATGCCGTACGTCCACCCGATCTCGGCCGGTGTATTGATCCTCGTTGGCGGATACCTGATCTTCTATTGGCTAACCGAAGGCGAAGTATCCCGAAACTTCGGCATCGGGTGACTTGGTCACGTTTTCTGGCGGTTCGATAAACGTCGGCTGAAAAGCGACATCCGTACGCCGGGTTAGACTGGGACTCGGAACAATTCCAAGTGTCATCCTGAATTCATTTTCAGGATCTATCTCTCGCCCAGAATCACCGAATGCGGCTCTGCATGTCACCAGCACCGTAGTACGATGCACCCTCACCGCCCGCAAGTGAGGAAACCAACGTGCAATATCGCGACTATGGAAATACTGGTCAGCAGCTTTCGATCATAGCCTTCGCCGGCATCGTCGTAAAAGAAGAAACGACCGAAGACTCTGCACGATACGTTTCTTGGGCGATCGATCAGGGCATCAACTACTTCGATGTCGCTCCCGGTTACGGCAATGCCCAGAACATGCTTGGCCCTGCACTTGAGCAATACCGAAACGACGTGTTTCTAGCATGCAAGACTAAATACCGAACCGGACCCGAAGCCCGCGCCGATCTTGAAAATTCACTAAAACTTCTTCGAACCGATCACTTCGATCTCTACCAGATGCATGCGATGACGACCGAGGAAGACCTCGAAGTCGCAACCGGACCCGGTGGTGCGCTCGAAGTCATCGCAAATGCCCGTGACGAAGGACTCGTCAAGCACGTCGGCTTCTCGGTACATTCTGCTGAACTGGCGGTCGAGTTGATGGGTCGATTCGAATTCGACTCCGTACTATTCCCGATCAATTTCACCACCTGGTTCGAAGCGGGATTCGGGCCTCAGATCATGGACGAAGCCGAAAAACGTGGCGTCGCTCGTATGGCTCTAAAAGGCGCCGCTCATCACAACCTCAAAGAAGGTGATAACCGTCTTCGTGAAAAGTGCTGGTACGCCCCGATAGAAGATCGTGATCTAATGAAACTCGCACTACGCTGGACTCTATCGCAGCCGATCACCGCGGCTATACCACCCGGCGACCCCGAGCTATGGCAAATGGCAGTAGAAGTAGCTCAGGACTTCACTCCGATTACGCCGGATGAAGAAGCAATCCTCCGCAACGAAGCAAAAGGCCGCATGCCTCTGTTCGAGCTAGCGCGGGCGTAAATAAGCGCCCTCTTCCAGAACTCTCATCCTGAATTCATTTTCAGGATCTAACGCCGGCTGAGCAGAACGTATGCCCCAGCTTTCAATGTTCCATTCAATGACGAAGCCTAATTCAAGCGATAGATACTGAAATAAATTCACCATGACAGGTTGGGCGATTTCAAGTCACAGTCGTCGCCCAAACAAGCCAACAACGTCCTCGTCGTCATCCTGAATTCATTTTCAGGATAGATCGTTAGTCGGCTAACAATGAACGACAACACCCAGCCCGCACCAGATCCCTCGGCTGCACTCGGGAAATCAGATTAACCCGATGCCAAATCTGCTAGAAAACGTGCCAATGGCACAAAAAAACCCGCTCGCCAATAAACAGGCGAACGGGTTTTTCAATTTAGTCACTTACAGTCGAACTGCCAGAGAACGTGTCACTGACACCCAGAAAACGTGGCTAAGTCACCTACCCGGCGATTACTGGGTTGTGGAGCACACCAATGTGCTCAAGTTCAACAGTCACATCGCCACCAACGTTGATTGGCGGAGTTGTTCCCGAAGTACCAGTCCAAATCATGTCACCCGGGTACAGAGTCACGTACGTGCTTAGGAACGAAATCGCCTGAGCAGTAGTGAAAATCATCTCTGATGAGTGACACTTCTGACCCTCAACACCGTTGACCAAACCACGAATGGAAACATCCTGTGGGTCGATGTCGGTAACCATGAACGGACCTGTAGGCCCAAACGTGTCGGACGACTTGGCGCGCCACCATTGAATGTCGGAGTTCGCACCCGACTGCCACTCGCGAGCGCTTACGTCGTTACCGGCTGTATAGCCAAAAAC
>JABIHL010000110.1 GCA_018649665.1 Chloroflexota bacterium
GGGACGAAGTCGTAACAAGGTAGCTGTACCGGAAGGTGCGGCTGGATCACCTCCTTTCTAAGGAGTTCCTCTTATGACTCGTGGTGGAATATATGTCTCTTGTTAGTACCCGCGGTGGGTAAACGACAAGAATGCATCCATCACAATTAGTGTCATAACGAGGCTACCTAGGTCGACTATTAGGCGGTTAGATGAGAGTACTTTCTTGAGCGAGATTCCTGAACTTGGCGTTCGGTTGATTTATCAACTGAGTCCTGGGGGAGTGGAAGTGGCTCGTTAGTATGAACATCCAACCATAAAAAGCTTAATACACCAAAATCATAGACTCTTTTCAGAGTCTCAAAACTTCGAAAAACCCCTGACATTCTTTCTGTTCACTGTTCAGTTCGCTAAGGTGCACTGATCAAGACCCGCTTATGGCGGGTCTTTTCGCGCCCGGCGTAAACTCGCGCTCGTTATCGCATAACTCGGCTCTAGCTGCAATCTACCCATCCCCTAACCCCTTCCCGAAGGAAGGGGGACTCGCGCAGATTGTTGGCTCTTGGGCGTGGCGGTAGTCGCAAATGCGTTGGGTTCCTCGTTATAGCTCCGGGCATCGTCGGACGACTTGGTCGCAACTGCAATCTACCCTCCCACTAACTCCCTCCCGAAGGAAGGAGGACCGTAAGTCGAGCTCGTCGTCGAACGACTCGGTTCCCAGCTGCAAGTCTCCTACCCTGGCTGTTCCGTCTGGAAGGGAATAGCTACGGCGTTGGTCGTGGTTGACGATCCTCTCGATCGGGGGAGTTAGAGGGAGAGACTGCGACGCGTGACTGAGTCGTTCTACGACGATGGAACCTAACGCCTAACGCCATCGCGACTAAAGCCGCCTCGGTAGACTGTGGTGATGACACATGAACACAGTTCTGCCAGCGAAATCGTTGTAACGAAAGCCGATAGCCTTGAGGTCGAAGTGAACTCAGGTTCGATGACTCGCTTCGCCGGGGTTTCCGAGCTGCTTACGGGTTCCACGGGAATTCATATGGCAATCGCTACTGTACCGCCTGGCAGATGCTCGACAGCCCACTATCACGTCAATTGCGAGTCGGCGATCTACGTAGTCAGCGGTACAGGAACGATTCTTTCTGGTGGAGAACTCGATAAGGAAGAACCTATTACTAAAGGTGACTTCATTTTCGTTCCGCCCGACGCTAATCATCAGCCGGTAAATACGTCTGATACCGATGATCTAGTGTTGATCGTAGCTCGTAACGCACCGACCGAGATAGTCGTGGAATTGGAAGGTCTGGGGCGAAAGGACTGCTGATGTTGGCGGAACAGGCGATATTGCGAAAAAATCACTACACAATCTGGCGCAAGCAGTAGTAAAATTTTTATTCGTGACTCTGATATTCCACATATCGGAGTCACACCCAAAGGGCCTGTAGCTCAGCTGGTTAGAGCGCTACTCTGATAAAGTAGAGGTCGGATGTTCGAGTCATCCCAGGCCCACCATATGCACCCAACTCACCGCCGTTTCGGCGGTGTTTTTGTTTAAGACGTTCACGCCGGAAACCCTAGACGTGGTGCATGTACTATCGGGACCGTCGTGATAGTTGTAGAACTACCACCATTGGCCATTCGATTGAACTTTCTTTCATTCCGAATCGCTTGGCGAATTCAGCGTTCGGGGCTGCTTCTGTCATCTCGATAATTGCAAGATCCGCTCTGGCAGCCGCGTTAACCATGTCGCTGAGTTGATGTGGGAAGCTGCCTGGGTGCACCACCTCATTGGTATCGGGGTCTGTGAAATTGGCCCAAGAGTTTCGTAAAAACATCGCTGGGTGCATTGCCGTTACCAAGACTCTCCCTCCAACGTTGAGAACTCGATGAATTTCTTCAAAGAATAAAGATAATTCTCGAAGATGTTCTAGCACAAGCCCGCTGACAACAAGGTCAAAGCCTTCGTCACCTAGAGGTAACCTGTCATGCAAATCGTGCTCCACAAAAATCACGTCATCGGCATTCGGTTTACTTCGCGCTTCTTCTAGCATTCCACTCGAAAAATCAAGAGCGGTAACTTTGGCACCTTGTTTAGCCAAACGCAGTGAATGCCGACCCGTACCGCAGCCGAGATCCAAAACCTTAAGACCATTTACATCCCCGAATAATGGTTCGATTACCGAGTGTTCGAGGGCCTGCATCGGATTCCCATCCGAATCGTAGATCGGGGCCCAACGGTCGTAGCCTTCTTTTACTTTTGAGTTCTCTGCCAAGGTTCTACTCCAAGCTACCCGTCTGATGTGCAGCGTCGAAATCCGATACGAACTCAGAGAACAAGCGCCGTAAGAGATTTGTTAGCAGTGGAAGCCATCTGTGGACGATCAGATTCGGATCTGGTTCCGATAACTGGACAACGCTTTTCATATCGTCAATGTCCATCGTGGAGCAGAGACCGCTGGTGTAATTTCCATCGTCGTCGACACGCAGAAGTATGCCAGCTTGATCGCCCTTAGGAATGCCGCCTTCGAATCCGCAAGTCGCTCCGTGAACAGCACTCCGCACGACTACGTAGTCTGTGAGGTTTCCTTTTGCTATCGAATCGACAGAAAATGTGTAGATGACCGTGTTACCCGATGACCACTCATTCTCCGTTTGCAAAGGGTCAATCTTCGAAACGACTCGTCCGACGAACGCTCCGGCGGATTTTTCTATCTGTTCTCGCGAGTATTTTTCTCTGGGTTCTTTTGGGT
The DNA here is from genome assembly GCA_018649665.1 of Chloroflexota bacterium. Lineage (GTDB taxonomy): Bacteria > Chloroflexota > Dehalococcoidia > Lucifugimonadales > Lucifugimonadaceae > Lucifugimonas. The sequence goes on from JABIHL010000110.1 coordinate 2,733, forward strand.
CTGGCCGGGCACACGAGCAGGCCGACGCTGAATCAGCTGCCCATGTAGCGAGCGAAGCTGACACAAGTATCACGACTGCGAGTATTCGAATGATCATGGTAGGTGACTTCATTGATATGTATTGAAGGCATTGTATTCGAGTTCCTCAATCGAGAAAGCGTTGTCGCTGACTCTGATTTTCTCAATCGCATCCTCCTGAATTTCTTGGCGAAAAACCACGCCGATGCAGGCATTCCCGTTCAAGTACGTTCGTATAAAATGCGCATGATTTATTTGATCGTTAATTGACAAAATTGAGACGGCCGTTACGAACGTACGCCGCCTTCTCGACATATTCGTAAATTGAACTTTTCCCGATTCGTACAACGGCGCGCCAGTGGCGACCGCTTTTTAGCGCTCGGTGTATTGGTTGCCGTGTTCCTTGCGGCGACAGTGATGGCAGGCGGCCCGATATATCTCCGTTCGTTGGAGAAAATCGGCATGGCAGATGTTGTCGACACAATCGGCCGATACAACAAGAACGTTGGAGCCGTTTCCGACTGGATTCCGCTCGAAGCGCAGGCGATTGAAGATGCCGATGCCACGATAGATGCGGCAGTAAATTCCGATCTTGAGCCGATCATAGCCAACGGCTCGACCCGTATTAAGTCTCGTGCGCATTATTGGGGAGTTGAGGACGGCGATCCCGAGACCGAGACCGAAATTCGCCGTGGTGCATTAATATCGAAGGCGTACTTCCACGAAATGGAAGGGCTATTCGACGCTGTCATATACATCGAAGGGCGATCTCCAGGTCCGCAACTTAGGGTCGATGAGAACGGCGTCCAGATCGTCGAAGTCGCTCTATATAAGGAACGATCTAAAGAGATGAGGTACGGCGACACGTTCGTCGACTTCAACATTGGCGATATTGTTCAAGCAACATCTGTGTCGCGTCGCTCGGGGCTGGTGAAGGCCGAGATCGTTGGCATATTCGAGGCGAAAAATCTTGCCGATGAGTTCTGGCTTGGTAGTTCGAACGCCATTCTGGAACCGGTGCCGCCTGAAGTATTCGGTGGTATTGATCTGCCAATCATTTTGTTCACCGACGAGGATACGATCGCCCGTGGGGTTGGTCCATCGAATGCCGGTTTGCCGATGAACTACACGCGAATTCTGTTCACCGACCCCGACAAAATTTCTGACAGTAAGCCCGGCACTCTCGTCGCTGCAATGAACTCGTTCGAAGACGATGTCACTTCAGTGCTGCCTCGTTCGACCGCGTTGCTTGGTGCTCGAACTGCTACTCATCGTATGGGCGAAAAGATGCTGTTCTTACGATTGCCAGCCTTACTGATGGCCGCCTTGGCGATATCGGTTGTTGTGTACTACCTGTTCCTCGTGGCTGGTCTGATCGCACGAAAACGTGAATTAGAAACAGTAATGTTGCGATCACGTGGACTTTCGACCTATCAGGTGATGAGAGTTCAGATAATCGAATCGATCGTGACCGTTGCCTTACCGGCCGCGGTAGCGCCGTTAATTGCGTTCGGAGCGATAGGTATTGCCGGTCGGTTACCGGTGTTCGAATCGCTGACAAACGGTACAAACCTTCCAGTTGAGCTATCGCCAATGGCTTGGGTATGGGCTTCAGGCGCTGCCTTGTTGTCGTTTGTGATCGTTCTTTTACCGACCCTGCTCGTTGCACGATCTGGCATATCAAACGTCGACCGGAGCCGAGCACGTCCCGACAATCCGCCCGTGTTCCAACGTCTTTACTTCGATTTATTGATAGTCATTCTCGGTGGTTTATTTCTTTGGGAGATGACTACTCGTGGTGTCGCCTCGACCGACCGAGATGGAGAGATAGTTACTGACCCGACACTGCTTTTCGCTCCGGTAATGTTGCTCATATCCGTTGCGTTGATAATGCTCCGGGCGTTCCCGGTAATTACGAGAACGGCGGCTTTCATTGCTACCCGATTTACTTCGGCTTCGACTGCGGTTGGTTTTTGGAGGCTTGGCAGAAGCCCGTACTGGTATTCCTGGCCAGTGCTATTGATTATTCTTGGAACTGGCTTGGGAGTGATGGTCGGTACGCTTGGGTCGACACTTGAGCGCAGCGACCGTGAGCAGATTCTTTACGATAACGGCACAAATTTGCGAATACTGCCCGGTGGCGTCAATATCGACGTGCATCAGGCTGAGATCGATCAGCTGATGGCGATAGACGGCGTCAATCAAGCATCGATGGCGTACAGGCAGAACGGCAAAGTCGGAACCACCGATCTCGGAATTGAATTCAAGGTCCTCGCTGTCGAAACGGACAAATTCCCTGACATGGCATGGTTCCGCGATGATTTTTCGGATGAATCGCTCGACGTCGCTCTAGCGAAGGTGAACATTCCGGCGAAGCCTGAACCGATATATCTTCCGGCTGGAACGACATCGCTAACGGCATGGACCAAACAGGATCCGTACGTGGTCCATCACTTTTATTGGGTGGTTCTTGAAGGAGCGGAAGGGCGTCAGGTAACAGTTACGTTCGGGCAGATCGGTGAGAAATGGGAAAAGAAGTCTTCTGACGTTCCGACTCACCTAGTTGAACCGGTTGAGCTTGTTTCGATCCAAACTTTCATGCAGGTGGGAGCGGACGGAGGGGCGGCGACTGTTTGGTCAATGGACGACTTGAAGGCGATAGGTCCGGGATTTGAAACGACGCTTCTCGACTTCGAAGGTGAGAACCTTTGGACTCCGTTCCCGACTTCCAACGGTCTAGACGATTCGTTCGATGTTGTGGCGGAGCCAACAGGAATCGGAGATGTTGGCGCATCGGTTGGCCAGATGACGCTGGATCGAGGAACAGTTGCGGGAATTCGGGGAGCGTACCGAAGTACGACCGGCGACCCTGTCCCAGTGATCGTTTCTGAAGAGTTCCTCGCCCTTACAGGCACTTCGTTGGGCGAACCAATGGTGGTTCAGATATCAGGTGGTTACATCCCGGTTATTCCTGTCGGGGCTACCGAGTTCTTTCCAACACTCGATCCTGATCGATCGCCGTTCATGGTGTTGGATGTGACTGCGTTGATAGGTTTCGTCGAACTGCGCGGTCTTTCAAGCATCAGTGCCAATGAGGTTTTCTTGGACATTGATCCAGACGATCATTCTCGGATCACTGAGGACGTTCGGAAAATATTCAGAGGCGGAACGCTTCTTGATCGGGCGAAACGAATCAATAACTCTGTAATCGATCCGCTGACAGTAGCTGGCTGGCGAGGAATGGGAATTGTGTCGCTGATTATCGGCGGTATTGCTCTTGTGCTTGGCTATGTCACTTACTTAGTAGCTCACTCGACAAGAACTGTTCACGATTCTGCTTATCTTCGAGCGATGGGCTTTTCGAAAGCCGGGTTCATGCGAAGCTCGCTGATCGAACACGGCATAGTGGCGGCTGTCGGAATAGTTGTCGGTGTGGCTGCCGGCTTGGTCGCCAGCAGGGTGGCAGTGGGCGCTATCGCTTACTCAGAGACCGGTAGGACGCTGTTGCCGCCGTTCATACTGCAAACTGACTGGTTGCCGGTGATGATCATTCTGGCAACAGCGATTGGTGCAGGGGTTATCGGTGTTGTAACGTCGTTCGTCAGCTTCTTGCGTCGGCCACTGCACGAACTTACTCGCTCGGCCGACTAACCTGATCCGCCCCGCGAATCTTCGTTCTTTCGGCTTTAGTCTAAGCCGGGAACTGAGCGCTTCCAACCAGGGCGAGTCAGGGCGAGTGTCAGAGTAATCTCCGCTGCTTTCGCAGGAGCGAGGATCTCGTAGGGAAGCGTCCTGAAGTGTTCGACAGATACTTTCTTTTGCCGGGCGCTGCGAAGATCTTCGTCGAGTTCAATCTCGAATGCCTGTCCCTGTGAATCGTTAGCCTTTGGCTGGAACACTCCAAACTTGGGAATTGGCCACTCGTAGGCGTCCCATAATGGATGCTGCCCAATGATCTTCCATGATCCGTCTTGAAGACCATCGTCACGGAAGTGTTCGATGTGAACCGAATCGTCTTCGGTGAGGTGATTCAACTCGTCGGCAGTCGGCAGTTCGTCGTACACCGGCTTGAAGAATCGACCGACGACAGTGCGGCGTGGTCCTATGCACACAGCGATGCCAATTCCGTAGCCGCCAGTCTTGAGCGGTACGGCGAAGAAATCGCCTTCTGAATATTTAGGAGTATTTGCCGATGCCAAATTTATTTATCCGAGTGCTTAGCGAGCTAAAGATTTATTCATCGTTTTGAGGATGAATGTTCCGACGCGAGTAACTAAGTCTAATCAAACGGTTGAGTTATTAACGGAATCGTTCGATGAATTCTCGGACGAGTATCGTGTATTCAGACGGATGCCAGTTCCAAGCGGCGACATGACCTACATCGGGGAACGTGTGTAACTCGACCAATTCAGGGAGAGCTTCTGCGAATTCGATACTGGTTTCAAGCGGCACCGTATCGTCAGCTTCTCCATGAATAAGCAACACCGGAACATCGATTTCATTGGCACGTGAAAGAAAATCGAGTGCGCCCCAATCAACTCCGAATCGCATTGAGGCAAACGCCTTTGCTACGAAAGTAATTGGTGCTGGCACGCCACGTTCTTCAGCTCCCTTATCGACGGTTCGACCAAAGTTCAACATCGGTGCTTCTAGGATCATTGCGACCGTGTGATCGGCAAGATCGGAGCGAAGCTGGTAGTTGACCACTACTCCGCCACCCATCGAGAACCCGACTAAGATGATCTTCTGTGCACCATTGTCGAGTGCGTATTGAACGGCGGCTTCGACGTCTCTCCATTCAGTGGTTCCGAAGTCGTAGTAGCCGGATTCGCTCGGAGGAGCGTTCAAGTCGTTGCGGTAGTCGATTGCCAGCGAAGGAACAGCTCCGATATCGATAATCTTGAGAGAAGAGTCACGATTGCTTGTGCGGCCATGCACGTAGATCGCCCAAACATCTGAAGGGACGCTTGCGTAAGTACTTTCTGGAGGAATAGGCAAATACCAAGCGCCGAAGTTCCCTAACGGACCAGAAATAACCACATCCTCGTATTCAAATTCTGGAGACGGTTCATGAGGAAAAGCTGTTCTATCAAGGTAGAGCTTGTCACCGATTTGGAAACCGCCAAGCTTGAGATCGAGTTCGCGAGTTACGAGACCATCGGCATCTGAAAGAAGATCGCCAAGTTGGCCGTAGTTGAGACCGTCTGTGAGACCCCATCGAGCGGATGTGGCGAGAATCTCTTGTGGGTCAGCGTCGGGAAGTTGACGCAGCGTGATCGAATCGATGCCGAGATCGACTACCTCAACGCTATTCTCAGGTTCACTGTTGTCGACCCGAAGTCCATCTTCCTCAAGCACACTCGAGAAATACCAGCCACCGCCGAGCACGACCAATAGCGCCAGCGCGATTATCGGCAACGCTACGTATCTGGACAGCTTATTTCGAAGTATTGATTTGATCATTCGATCATTACTTGGAACGGGATTGTGATGCTTGCATTTTAGCGATGAATTCATTCGCAGTGCGGCACAACGCACTGAACCTCGCTCTGTTACAGTCGCCTGACTAAATTACTACCGACACCGCACTTCCATATCGCATCAGAAACCAGAGCTTGTTTCAGTGGGAATCGACCACAACCACGAACTGCCCGATCTAATCGCCGGTCCTCACGGACACCCGGATTGTTCAAGCTGTGGTCGCACAATTTGGAACGATCCGAAAATAGCTGGCGCAGCTATCGTGCCTATCGACGGCGGAATCGTGATGGTTCAGCGTGCGATAGAGCCAGCTATTGGAAAATGGAGCTTCCCCTCTGGATACGTAAACAGGGGCGAGAAGCTCGAACAGGCAGTCGAGAGGGAAGTACTCGAAGAGTGCGGCCTTGAAGTAGAAGTCGAGCATCTTGTTGGGTTGTACTCAGAAGATGGAAATCCGATAGTTTTAGCGGTGTATCAAGTACGGGTCACTGGCGGCAAGCTTGAGTCCGCCGACCATGAAACGCTCGATGTCCAAGTGTTCAATGTGAATCACCTGCCCGAATTGGCGTTCGATCATGATCGAGGAATACTTGCCGACTGGTTGAAAACCCGAAAGGTTGCCGAATGAGATCTCGAAGCGACGTAGTTGTAATTGGCGGCGGGATTATCGGATCTTCGATTGCTTATCGACTCGCCTGTGAAGGGATGAGCGTTTCTGTGATCGAGCGCGACTCGATAGGTAATCACGCTTCAGGTTATGCACTTGGGCTGCTCAATCCGACAAATGAGACAGGCAATATCGAAACGCTGAACCACCTGTCGTTCAAGATGCACAAAGAAATGCTCGATACGATTCAGCAGGAATCGGGAGTGGACGCCCAAGTTCTGAGCGTCCCGCATCTTGAACTTGCGCTAGAAGAGTCGGAGATTCCCGAACTGAAGGCCGAAGTTGATCGAATTAACGGCTTCGATCAGTTCAAATCTAGGTGGTTGGAACCGAGCGAAATTCACGCATTGGAACCTCGTATTACCCCTGACAACCTCGGCGGAGCACTTGTTGAAGACGTCATCATGCTCGATAGCTACAACCTAACGCTGGCTACCGCTCAGGCAGCTGAGTCACGAGGCGTTGAGGTCGTTCTCGGCGAGGCGACTGGCGTTATTTACGACGGTGACCGAGCTGTTGGTGTAAACATTGGCGATGGTCGAATCGATTGCGATGCGGTCGTACTCGCGCTCGGGCCGTGGTCCGGTACGGCGAGTTTGTGGACGGATATCAACATTCCGATTGTTCCACAGAAGGGCGAGATAGTTCGCGTTGAAGGGCTCAACCCACCGCTGGGAATTCACATCCATGGGAACTCGTTGGGTAGCTCGTGCTCTGTTATTCAGAAGGGCGACGGAGCGACATGGTTGGCGGCTACCGTGCAAGATGGCTCAGGGTTCGACGTCACGCCGTCGAGCGAGGCGTTGGAAGCGTTGTCGCTGCGTGGCATGAGAATGGTTCCCGAACTCGAATCCCACAAGTTGGTTCTTCACACGGCATGTATGCGACCAGTAACGCCAGACGGTGATCCGATCCTAGGCAAGATTCCCGGTAAAGAGCGAGCGTTTATCGCGACCGGAACAGGCGGCAAGGGAATTTTGATGGGACCGGTGATTGGCAAGGCTATCGCCGATTTGATCATTGATGGTGAGACTGAATTGCCGATCGAAGAGTTCGGGTTGGAGCGGTTTTCAAGCTAGTAGAAACTCGAACGCCGATCCCGATTAGATCTGGTCGGGATGCATTTGATTCCATCGATTGGCGAGATCGATGCAGCGCATGAACTCGACGGATATTTTTCCTGTAGTCCTGTTGCGTAGTGAGCCGTTATCGACCCTGCTCTACTTGCTCACGCTGCCAGGTATAGTCGACTTTTCCGTCGTAGAACTTATCGGGATTTTCGACAGCCCAAAGCTGCTTGCGCATGTTCCAGTTTTCGGGATCGAGTGTAATTCCTTCGCGCCAGATCGCCGCCGCCTCTTGAATATCTCCACCGTGATACTTGGCGAGCCCACGTTCAAAGTGATCAGAAACCGGTCCGTTTGTTTCCGCCGCCGCTGTGCCGGATATTTGACCATCGGAGGCGAAAGCTGAGACCAAGCCTTTGATCTCTTCCTTCTTAATGTCGAATCCGCCGTACTGCTGGAATTGGAGCCTGCCTTCTTCGTCGACAAGTATTCCGTTGGGAATCGCACGGTATCCGAATATTCTGGCGAGAGCGTTTTCTTCATCGACCACGGTGGTGAATTCGGCACCTGATTCTTCGTGATATGGACGAGGTTTATCCGGTCCTTGAAGATCGACGGCTACCGAGAGAATGTCGACGTTTTTCGACTGTAGATCCGAGTACATCTGCTGCCACACGGGCATCTGTTCGCGGCATGCTCACCACGATGCCCAGAAGAATATTACGAGTCGTTTGCCACGATAGTCAGAAGGTTTCACCGTGTCACCGGCGAGTGATTTCAGCTCGAAATCAGGTATTACGCTGCCTTCAGAAATATTTATTGCCAAAGTTGTTTTCTCCTGAGCTCTCAATGTGCGCCACCTGTGTGCGGTGCATCCTACGCCAGTTTAGCTAGTGATTAACTCCGCCATGCGTTCTGCCATGGCTATAACCGTGGCGTTGATGTTCGCTCGAACACAAGTGGGCATGATCGATGCGTCGACCACTCGAAGGCCTTCGACTCCCCGTACTTTTCCGTACTGATCGACGACCGCCATTGGGTCGGAATCGCTGCCCATTTTGTTGCTACCTGAAATGTGATGTCCGGTAGTGACATCGCGGCGAATCCAGTCGTCGAGTGCCTCGTCATCACCAACAATATCATTGGTTGGGTACTCAGGATCGGTCACGATATCTCGGAACTCTGGACGTTCAACCAACGACGCCATTTTTCGCACACCTTCACGCATTCGAGTCATATCCCACGGATCGTCGAAGTAGTTGAAGTCGATGATCGGATGATCGTCAATGTTTGCTGAGGTAAGTCGAATTTCACCTCGGCTATTCGCCATGTTCAATGTGACGTTCATCAGAACTCCGATAGGACTGTTTCTATCGCCGCCACGATCAGGCCGCTCCGTCCCAAACGAACTGACGTAAACGATCATGTCGTTGCGATCGTTCGATCCATCGGCGGTGTATCGCAGCCCGACCTGCATACGTTTGCGGTCGAGGTGATATTCGAAATCAGGTTTTGTATTCCACACCATCGGAGTCATCGGGTGGTCTTGAAGATTTTGTCCGACTCCGGGTAGATCAACAACAACTTCGATGCCGTGATCCTTTAGATGCTCGGCTGGTCCGATACCAGAAAGCATCAATAGCTGTGGAGATACAACGGCTCCTGCCGAAACTATGATTTCGTTCGCACGAACTTCAAATGTTTCGCTGCCAGATTCGACCAGAACCCCGACAGCTTTGCCGTTTTCGATGATGATTCGACGTACCAGCGCTCCAGCTCGAATCGTGAGATTCAGCCTGTGGCGAGCGTCTGTCAGATAGCCGAGTGCCGTACTGATTCTTACGCCGTCTATATTGTTAAATGGCAGCGGACCGACTCCCGTTGAGTCTGGCAGATTATGGTCGGGGCAGTCAGCGATTCCGGTAGCTCGGCACGCATCGTAGAAAGCGGATTGCATAGGCAGCCATTCGTCAGGCTTCGCTCGAATGCAACTGATTGGCCCGCCCTTGCCGTGAAAATCGCCGCCGTAATCGAGATCGTTTTCCGACCGCCTGAATGCGCTTAGAAGATTTTTGTACGACCATTGATCGAGTCCAACTGCAGCCCAAGAATCGTAATCTTCCGGCGCTCCTCGTAGGAATATCTGGGCATTGATAGCCGTCGATCCGCCCATAGCTCGACCCCTCGGAACGGGTATCGGATCTGAGATATCTGTACCTGTCGCCCGGTAATCCCAGTCGTGCAGATTATCGGCTCGGCTCGACGCTCCGCTCAACCCGTTTTTGAGATCGTCGGGAAGTGTGTCGAAGTCTGGATAATCAGGACCTGGTTCGAGCAGTAAGACGTGGCGATCAGGGTCTTCGGAAAGTCGTGCCGCCAAAACAGCACCAGCCGCACCAGATCCGACGATGATCGTGTCGTAAATCAATTCTTAATTTCTTCCGTGTTGCTAAACACCAGCTTCTAGTCGTGCCATTTCCACTGCGAACCACAGTGCCATTGCGCCACCTCGATCGTCGAGACCGTCGGTGTAAGACCGTTTGACGTATTCGTCGAGGGTTGCGAGAGGTCCTGTTCCGACGCATACGTGTTCAAGCTCGCCTTGCTCTGATGTTCGCTGCGAAATTCCGCTCCATGCCTTGTCGGCTGCTCCACGCCATTCCTCATCGAGCCAACCTTCGCGCAAACCCCGGGCAATCGAGTAGCCGATCATCGCTGTGGCGCTGAATTCCAGATATGTTTCAGGCATGTCGATCACTTGGTGCCACATGCCTGAATCGTCTTGGCGCTTAACCAGGCCTTCCAAGTGAAGAAGGTGCGTGTGGAGCAATTCTTCTCGAGTGGGATGATCTTCGGGAAGATAGGTGAGAGCTTCGGCGAATCCTATGGCGGCGAAAGCATTACCTCGTCCCCAAAAGAACGGTGAAGCCTTGCAGTGCCACCAGAGTCCATTATCTTGAAGCGTATCGGCGGAAAGCAGGAACTCGGCGAGTAAATCGATGTGCTTCGAGTCGCCAGTGGTTAGGTACGCACGCCCTAGCATCGTCGCTGCGAAGAAGAAATCCTCGACTCGTATGTCGGGATCGAGAGGACCTGCTGTAACGCTCGGTCCAAACATATCGGCGACTTGTTCGAGCAAATCGGTGTACTTGCCATCATCTGTCGCCGCCGCTAATTCGTCTGCCCAGCACACACCGGCGTAGTTGGCTGTACCGTCGGACGAGCTAAAAATGTCCGAAGGATCGTTCGCAAATTCAGCAACGATTCGAGCAATATCAGCTGAGGGATTGGACGATTCAGGAAGCAGATCGTGCAGTCGAAGCCGACCACTCAGTGCTACGCCTTGTGTGTACACGACTGATCTTTCCAGTCGGTGACCATAGTGGGTAGCAAGATTTGTGGCGTATTCGATTGGACTCTTCAAAATAGTTTCCCGAGCTGCGGTTCGTTAGTTCATTCTTGTTGCATGTCTGGCAGCCCGAAATATAACTGTGTGATAAAGGATTCGATACGGGATTTGGAGCGTTGTAACGAAATTCGCCTAAATTGCTCATGCTGCTCGGAAATCGGGTAAAGTGCGTCCCATCTGTGGAAAATCAGCGAATACGCCCAAAGCGTGAGGATCTCAATGACAACTGCCGCTTCTACCGACCTTTCACTAATGGCCCACCTGCTGCGTCGCGCCGGATTCGGATCCGACCGAGCCGAGCTGGAACGGTACGCCGCTCGTAGCTATGAAGATGTCGTGGAGGATCTGTTGAATCCTGAACGATTCGAAGAACCTGAAGATGAAATTCTCAGTCGCTTTTACCCTCATCTACAGGCCAATAAAGATAATCCTGCGGTGTGGAACGGTCGTTGGTTCTACCGAATGGTGAATACCGAACGTCCGCTCGAAGAGAAAATGACTCTGTTCTGGCACAGCGTATTCGCCACTGGTTGGACCAAGAGTGAACACACTCCGACGATGGTCGATCATATTCAAATGTTGCGAACCAACTGCATGGCAAATTTCAGGACACTGCTTCTCGGAATTTCGCGTGACCCCGCCATGATCTTCTGGCTTGATAACAACGAGAATCACGGCGAGGCGATTAACGAAAACTACGGTCGAGAAATTCTTGAACTGTTCTCGATGGGTATCGGCAACTACACCGAAGACGACATAAAGAGTGCTGCCCGTGCTTTCACCGGCTGGACGTATGACACGCCCGTTGCTCTGTA
>JABIHL010000111.1 GCA_018649665.1 Chloroflexota bacterium
CCCAATCCTCGGAAACTTATGAAAACTAAGCAGCAGGTCGTAGTAGTTGGGCTAGGTCGATTCGGCGGTAACGTCGCTAGCACGCTATACCAACTCGGCCACGACGTTATGGCAATCGACATAGACGAAGAACGCGTCCAAACCCTCATGGGTGAGGTGACCTACCCGGTTGCCGGTGACGCCACTCAGGAAGCTGTACTCCGTGAACTCGGTGTACACAACTTCGATATTGGAATCGTCGGCATTGGTGCAAACATCGAAGCCAGCATTATGGTGACCGTTCTGTTCCAGACCATGAACCTACCGTTCATCGTCGCTCGTGCCCACAGCGCTCTTCACGGAAACACTCTTCGACGGCTCGGTTGTCATCGGGTTATTCACGCTGAGGAAGAAATGGGTTCACGCCTAGCTCACAGCCTCTTCAATCCAGACGTTGAGGAATACATGGAGCTTGCTGAAGCTTTCGGAGTGAGCCGCCTTCAGGTTCCCGACCGTTTCACAAATATGACTCTCGATGAAGCCGGATTCGCCAGCGCCCGCGACAAATACGGCATCGCAATCGTTGCTCTGAAACGAGGCGACGACATCACACTCAGCCCCGATTCAGAAGAACGGCTACGTGCTGGTGATGTACTTGTTGTTGCTGGTCGTGACGAATACGTAAGCCGAATCACAAACTAGCTGCAAGAACGCACTCAGTAAAGAAACTGAGAAAAGGTACATAGACAAAATATGCCTTTCAATCGAGTAATAGCAGTCGTCGCCGACGACCCATCCGATATCAACACCGTTTCTCGGGCAGCCGATATTGTGCGAGACGATCGCGGCCACTTGTACGTCATATACGTAATTAAAGTGCAGCGGTCATTACCCCTTGATGCCGAAATTGAAGACCAGATCGCAAGAGGCGAGCAGGTTCTTCATCGTTCTGAACGATTAGCCAGGCTCCCACGCAGCGATATCGATTCTCAACTACTGCAAGCCCGTGACATCGGCCCCGCCGTAGTTCACGAAGCGGTCGTTCGAGATGCAGACGCAATCGTGATCGGAACGTCATATCCAACCGATTACGGCTCTTTTTCGCTCGGCAACGACATTCCGTACATACTCGAACACGCCCCGTGTGATGTAATTTTGTGGCGAGAACACAGCAACGCCGCACGTCCGGTAGCTCGAACATCGAGAAACGGCCGAGCGTAAAAGGCTGATATAACCAACACCTACTTGGCAATTTAGTAGGCAAGACTCAGGCGAGTCAGGATTCGTACCTGCAGATATGAACGTAATAATCGTTGGAGCCGGAAATCTCGGCTCATCGCTCGCTCGCAAACTAAGCGATCTCGGACACAAAATTACCGTAATCGAAAAGAACTCAAAAGCAGTTTCTTTGCTTCCACGCGGCCGAGTCGACTCGGGTGCCATCACAGTGATTCACCGTGACGGCTCTACCGGAGCAGCGATGCTCGAAGCCGGCGTTACCAGTGCCGATGTATTTATAGCCGCCACCGGTAAAGATTCGCTGAACGGACTCGCCGCACAACGTGCAAAGACGATCTTCCGGGTCGAAAAGGTCATGACCATCGTCAGGGACGAAGGCGCACGAATTCTCTACGACTCGCTCGGCATAAGCACGATTAACAAAGCCACTCTCGCCAGCGACCGACTCGTCAGCGTTCTGACAGAGGAAGCGTAGCCAATATGTATCTCGTAATAGTCGGCGGTGGAAAAGTGGGAGCACCACTCGCATCATCGCTCATCAATGAAGGACATGAAGTCTTCGTTCTCGACAACGATCCCGACGTTGTCGCATCGCTACAACGTGAACTCGGAATGATCGCAACCATCGGTGAAGCGACATCGGTAAGAGCGTTGCAAGACGCCGGAGCGTCTCGAGCAGGAGCGATCATAGCCACGACCGGCTCGGATGCCGACAATCTTGCTGCATGCCAATTAGCCCGAACTAATTTTGACGTTGCTCGCACGATAGCGATCGCACACTCACCAGAAAATGCAGAATTATTTGATCGTTCCGGGGTGGACCTCGTAGTCAGCGCAACCGATCTTGTTTTAGCGAACCTTGCGACGGCACTTCCGGCTCACCCGCTGATAAGACTCATGCCAGTCGCCGATCGATCTCAAGAACTTGTAGCGATCAAGCTTCCTTCAGCGGGAACTGCAGTCGGTCGCACGCTATCGGAACTAAGACTTCCGTACGGAACTAAAATCGTTCTGATGATTACCGCAGCTGGGCAATCTAAGCCACCCGATTCTGATGCACTAATCGAAGCTGAAGATGAAATCATCGCTCTCTCTCCTGCCAACTCAACTGCGGAGCTGTGGGAACTTCTCACAGAACTGAGGTAAGCATGTCGAAAACAGTCGCATTTCTCGGACCCGAAGGCACTTACACCGACGAAGCATGCTATTTCTATGCTCCCGACGACGAACGAGTTCCGTTCGCCTCGCTTGGACTAGTCACCAGCGCGCTTGAAGACGGAAAAGTAGACGAAGCCGTCGTTCCTATCGAAAATTCGCTCGGCGGCACAGTCATTGAAGTGGTCGACTATCTGATCACGTCTAAAAATGCCCACATCATCGGAGAGATCCTTCTACCGATCGATCACTGTCTCATCACCCGACCAGGCGTTCAACTCAGCGACATTCGAGTCGTAAAATCGAAACAAGAAGCACTTACGCAGTGTCGTGAGTATTTATCAAACGAGCTTAGGCTTGCCGAGCAGATAGCGACGACAAGCACAGCTTTCGCCGTAACCGATCTCAAAGAATCCGATGACCGCACCGCGGCAATCGGCCCTCGCCGGTCTGCCGAGCTCGCCGGACTCCCAATACTTAAACAGGGCATCCAAGATCGCCAGAACAACGTCACACGGTTCGCCGTTTTGAGTTCAAATAGTGGTGCGAATACTGGAAGCAACAAAACTTCTATTGCATTCGATTTTGATCGAGCGGACGCACCCGGGCTGGTCTACGGAGCCCTTAGCCCGTTCGCTGATCGCGGTATCAACCTGCTGAAAATTGAGTCACGACCGACTGGCGAAGGGATGGGCAACTACATCTTCCTTCTCGATTTCGAAGGTCAGATAGACGAGGAGCATGTTCAGGAAGCCATCGCTGAACTAAGGAAGCACACGTCGACGTTCAAGGTTTTCGGCTCTTATCCAAAAGCCACTGGGCTGTCGATCAAGTAGCTCGGATGCTACCTAGAGTTCTTCGTCGTCCAGATCCAGATCATCGAAGCCGTCGTCATCTCGCATCCGCGATGCCGCACGCCTGCCCTCGGTCGCCGCGGTCGCCATACGTTGTCGAGTCTCTGAAGTAAGTTCGTCAGCCTTATCACGCCATTCGCGACTCTGATCGAGAATGAATGCACGGGTTTCCTCGCCCGATTTTGGGGCGAGAATCATCCCGGCCACAAAACCGCCGACGCCGCCCATTAGCAATCCGAGAAGGAAACCTCCGCCGCCGCCACCGCCATTGTCTCTATCAGCCATTGCTTACCTCTTGGCCACTACTTAGTTCGAATACGAGCCAGGCACAACTTCGGTCATTACCGAATTCGATCCACGGAGTCAGTTGCCGTTCTCATCAGTGTCTTTAGCTTTGGAGCTACCACCGCCACCGAACAGGCGCCCAACACCCTGGAGAGCACTCACAAGTCCTAGCCCTTGCGCAACGGGCCTGAGAACTGCTGCAGCGTCTTCGACCGCCTGTCGAGCCACAGCCACCCTGCCAAACGTCTCTTCAAATCCATCTGCAACGTTTTCCATGCGATCCATGAAGCGATTCATTCGGCTGTGCAAACGCATTAATGTGACAGTCACATACGCCACGATCACGAACGAGAACAACAAAAAGACGATCACGACGATGTCTTTGATCTGGGCTATGTTTTCGGCAAATGTCATAGGAGGTTTTTGCTAACCAAACTACGTCGTTCTCACGATTTTCAGACAAAAACCCACAAGACCGACTGTTTCATCGTAGCAGTGAACTGAACGGAACTGCAACTATATTAAGTATTTCATTAATAACTATCACCTTGTCAATAATCAAACAATGTCCTCGGCCGGCACATTTTGTAGCTGCCAGCAAGGCGTGACAAATAAATCTCTTAGGTGATTACGAGATACGAGCTTCTGCAATTCCATGGAAAACAGTCTTCGTCGAACTAATGACTGGCGTGCAGTAAAGCACCGATCCAACAGGGAATTGCCTATTCGAGGAAGTCGCGCAGTTTTTTAGACCGAGTTGGGTGACGCAGCTTCCGAAGCGCCTTCGCTTCGATCTGACGAATTCGTTCACGTGTCACGCCGAACTCTCGCCCAACCTCTTCCAGTGTACGGCTTCGCCCGTCTTCGAGACCGAATCGCAACTGAAGCACCCGCCGTTCACGCTGGCTGATCGAATCGAGCACATCGTCCACTTGCTCTTTTAGCAACTGGTACGAAGCAGCATCGGCAGGCGCCTGCGTGTTGTTGTCAGGAATGAAATCCCCAAGCGAAGAGTCTTCCTCTTCACCGATCGGAGTCTCGAGAGAAATCGGCTCCTGAGATATTTTCAGAATCTCTCGAACTCGATCTGCCGGCATATCCATCTCACGACCGATCTCCTCAGAAGTTGGCTCTCGGCCGAACTCCTGAACAAGACGTCGACTCACACGAAGCAGCTTGTTGATCGTTTCGACCATGTGCACCGGAATACGAATCGTCCGTGCCTGATCGGCAATGGAACGCGTAATTGCCTGCCTGATCCACCACGTAGCGTACGTGCTGAACTTGTAGCCTTTTCGATAATCGAACTTCTCTACAGCACGAATCAAGCCAATGTTGCCTTCTTGAATAAGATCCAGAAGTGACATTCCTCGCCCGATGTACTTTTTGGCGACCGAAACCACCAATCTCAGATTAGCTTCCGCCAGATGACGTTCTGAACGCTCTGCCTGGTTTTCGATGCGTGAGAAATGCGCACCAAGCAGGAATTCATAAACAACTAACTGTTCCTTGTACGCCTTTGTCTTCGCCCCTTGGGTCAACTTGTCCACACGAGGATCGTCATCAAGCGCATCGAGAGTTTCATGCGCGATCAGAGCGGAGTCGATCGAAAGGTCTTTGACCATTTTCTGAGCCGGTTCAAGCTCGCAGTTGAACGCATCGGAAAGGAACGCTAATAAATCATCGTTGTGCGGACCGTCGATCAGCTCTCGAAGCTCTGGAATACCGAGAATCGTCCCGAGTGTCACGTTCTTGGGAAGACCTATGAATCCAGCGATCGCAGAAGCGACTTCGTGCTGTGATCCTAATCGGCTAAGCAGTTCACGCGTTGTATCGGCCGCAGTGGGCAGTCGACCCGTCTGAGCTGCCATTTCGGCCTGAATATCCGAAAGTCTCTGCGAAATCTCCATGCCGCGCGCAAGGAATCTTTCGTCTTGTGCAGTAAGAAGCCCAACTCGGCCAATCTCACGCAGGTACATACGAACAGGGTCATCTGATATTTCAGAATCTTCAACAGATTGATTGAAAGTAAGAGCAGCAAAGCCTTCCGACTGCTTCGATCCCCAAGTTTCCAGTTCCGAAACGTTCGAGGCTACAGCGGATGATCGGAGCACAGCAGGAGCCGCACGATCGCCGGTATCGTCATCGTCAGATTGATCTCCGTCGACGTTGTTATTGCTATTCGACAGCAACAATTCGCCTGAATTCACGAGATCTTGGAGTTGGTCTTCATTGTCGGTCGGTTGGGTGGTCCGTGCCATCGTTATGCCCGCCCTGTCATTGCTTTGCGTAGATTCTCGTTCGGTAGGAGCGATTGTCCCAACAGCTCCTCAGCTTCCTCACTATCCAGTTCTTTGTAGTCCTCTAACCGTTCTTTTTCTAACGCCTTGATCTGGCGAGAGTGACGTTCCCTCAACCGCATCACGCACTGCGTGACATCCTCAACATGGCGAGCCTGATCCGACGGAGGAAGTTCATGTTCTGCAAGGCGATGTGCCTTTTCCGTTAAATCTTCACCAAGTTCGTGCGAAATTTCGCCGAGTTTAGACGAGGATTGCCACGCCGTAAACAAAGCACGATTATCCGACTGGTGTAAAAACTCCGGCGGCATCGCAATTGCGTGCTCTCTCAAATCATCTAATTGCAACACGAGCGCAAGTAAATGTTCCTCTAAAGCATCGCCACCGGTCGTGTTGAGCACTTCCGATACTTGATCCGACGAAATTCGTCCCGAATCCATGAATTGCGAACTATTCCCCCGCTTGAACGCGCCATTTCGTCGCGCGTTGTTCCCGAAACCGCCCTTAGAGCCCTTGCGCGAGGTCGAACGAGGTTTATCGACTATCGACTTAAGCCGTTGCTCGGTAACACCTGCGAGCTTTGAAATTGTCGACCAGTAACGATCTTGATCGTAGTCGTTCGTTATGTTGTAAATGAGCGGAGCAACACCGTTTGCAAAGTCGGCGATACCCCGACCGGATTCAAGGTTATGAAGCTTTGACTTCGCAATAATGAGATAGTCGAGTAACGGCTCTGCAGCGGTCAACGAAGCTCGCCAGCTGTCCGGATCTGATCGAATCGCTTCGTCAGGGTCTTTCCCGCCATCAGGACGAGCGACTTTGACTTCCAAGCCTTTTCGCCGACCACTGTTCAGTTCGGCAGTCACGCTTTCGAGCGCCCGCATCGTCGCTGCTTCACCTGCGGCATCAGAGTCGAGACACAGAATGACAGTTCCGATACCGCCTGCAGTTGCATGGCGTGACAAAGAATCGAGTTGCTGACCGGTTACCGCCGTTCCCATCGAGGCGACTACGTTCGTGAAGCCGTGCTCATGAGCGGCTATAACGTCCATGTACCCTTCGACAACGACGGCTTCATTCGAAGCTCGAATCGATTCTGCAGCCCAGTTCAACCCGTACATAATCGAAGACTTGTCGAACGCATCGGTTTGCGGGGTGTTTAGGTATTTCGGCTCTGAACCATCGAGTGTTCGAGCACCGTAGCCAATGATCCGATCTCGTGCGTCTCGAATTTCTATCGTCAAACGCCCAGTGAACATATCTCGCCAAGAACCGTCATCTTTGCGAGTGATCAAACCAGCGTCGCGTGCAGTGCGTGCCTGAACGTTCCTTGTTCGCAGATGGCCTGAAAGAGTCTCCATTCCGCTTGGAGCCAATCCCAATCCGCGACGAACAGCAGTTTCTATATCGATTCCTCGTTCTTTCAAGTATTCGAGAGTTTCTGCGCCAACGGGAGCCTTCAGTCTTGAAAGAAAGTACTCAGAGGCGATCTCGTTAGCTTCAATAAGACCGGTGATCGGCTTCTTGCGCGGTTCGTTATTACGTTCTTCAACCTTGATTCCGGCACGATTCGCCAGATTCTCAAGTGCTTCTACAAACGACAAGTTCTCCTTCTTCATCATGAAGGAGATAACGTCGCCACCCTCGGCGCATGAACCGAAACAGCGCCAACTGCCCGATTCGGGGTAGATCACAAACGAAGGTGAGCGTTCAGCGTGGAACGGGCAAAGAGCTTTTGGCTGGCGCGACGAAGTATCCAAGTCCACATAATCTGAAATGACTTGAACGATATCGGACCGGCTTTTTACCTCGTCGACTAACGCCATATCTTTGAAACTCAACGCATCCTAGAGGATGCGACCAGTAACTCTTACAAGGGATGTCACATCCCATACCTAGAGTTCAGATTTCACACGGATGCGGATAGGCACAACTGTCCGGTGAGTATACGGGCAGGATTTTCCCAGTGGAGCGAAACCGGGGGTAAATTGTAGTGATTTCTAAATTCGACCCTGAAACACACCATCGCTCAACCCTGGCTTGATTTGCTCAGCCATCATCAGGGCGTAGTTGTCGGTCATTCCACACACAAGGTCCGCTGCGGCCCGCTCTGTCGATCCTGAAAGCTCTCTCAGCCATGCAGGGATCAACTCAGGCTTGCGATTGTAGTGCTCGAACAACACACCAACGATTGCCGCAGCCTTTCGACCTTCAACCGAAGCACTGATCGGGTGGTAGAACCGATCGAACATGAACACACGAAGATCGGTGATGATCTTGCCCAATTCAGGCGACATCCGAATCCACGGCTGATCGCCATCATCAATTTCGATTTCGCCTGTGCAATCCCACGACGATTCAACGACGTCTCGAATCACGGCGTCGATTCGCTGCGAGTGCCTCACACCAAGTGCGTCTACTGCCTCGGCAGGAAGATCTTCGATCTTGATGTAGTCAGAGCGAAGCGCATCGAGAATGTCGTGTGCGAGATAGGCGAGTGCGTCTGATATTCGAACGATCTGAGCCTCTAAAGACAGATTGGCGACAGCTTCTTTCGAAAGGAACTTGCCTTCTGGCTTCGAGTGATTACGAATGCCGTCGATCACATGCTCAGTCAGATTCAGACCCTTGCCATCTTTTTCGAGCAGCGTGATGAGCCGCACCGAGTGGCGACTGTGATGAAATCCACCAGAAATCATCTGGTTCAGCACGCTCTCGCCGATATGTCCGAACGGCGTATGACCTAGATCATGTCCAAGACCTATCGCTTCGACAAGATCTTCGTTCAGATTCAGCCCGCGAGCTATGGATCGTCCTACTTGTGCAACTTCGATAACGTGAGTTAGCCGAGTGGTGAAATGGTCGCCCTGAGGAGCGACGAACACCTGACTCTTGTGCTTGAGCCGACGAAACGAGTTCGTGTGTACCACTCGATCGCGATCGCGCTGAAACTCTGTCCGAGTATCGGAAGGTTCTTCTGCTATTGCCCGTACTGAATCAACAGAACGAGATGCGAACGGCGATAAAAGCTCTTCACGCTTTTCGAGTCGCTCACGCACTGATCGTAAGTTGGGTTTCGTATTTTTAGAGATCGGTTCCATCAGATTCAAGACTATATGCGCTGGCTATTTCGGTCACCTATCCTGCGCCGGATCTTCGTGCAAATTTCTTACTTTTCGTTGAGTGAGAAAAATCACAGAGATCATCACCAACATTATCGTTGGGCCAACCATCATTCCAGCTCGAAGACCCATCACGGTCGCCAGGCTACCTGTCCATAGCCCACCGAGTATTCCGATGCTCTGTGAGATCGCAAACACTCCCATAACTCGCCCACGAATGTCTTCGGGCACACGTAGTTGAACCGCCACTATCGAAGAAATATTGAACAACCCATTCCCGAAGTGAGCCACTGCTGCCAGCGGCATGGCAAGTGCCAATGAGGGTGAGTTTGAAACTACCAACATGATCGTTGAGAACGATGCCGCTCCCCCAAGGATCATCCAGCCTAGACGCCGACCCGGTGACAGTCGGCCAGCGACGATTATTCCGCTTAACGCCCCTATACCGCCCGACGAAAACATAAAGCCGACTTCTCGCTTGCCGCCGCCAAATAGCTCGACGTACGCCGGCAACATGCCAATCCAGCCGAACACCATCAACATGTTCGAGAATGCGAGAATCAACAGCACCAACAGCACGCGATGACTTCGGATGTATCCGATTCCAGTGCCAAGATCACGAAGCACACTTCGTTGAACGATCGATGTTCCACGTCGAGGCAAGACCACGGTTGCGGTGAACATCGCGAACCAGCCAAGAGCAGCGATGAAGAAACCAAACGGTGTTCCGAATTCAGCCATCAGCAATCCACCCACGGTAGGCGCAACTACCGAAGCGGAAGCCATGAGCGATCCATTGATCGTCACAGCACTTTTCATCGCCGATTTTGGCACCAAAGACGGAAAATATGCCTGACGCGAAGGCTGATCGGCGCCTGATACAAATCCAGCGAATATCGCTATCGAAAATATGTGCCAGGGTTGAACCGTATTCGTGAAATCCAGCACGCCAAGCAGCACGAACAGCAGTGCGCCGATGAACGCCGATCCACCGAGCAGGAATTTAGCCTCGTATCGATCGGCGAACACTCCGCCAAAGATATTCACAAGCATCATTGGTATCGCCGTTGCGGCAGCGACTCCGCCAAGGCTGAGCGGCGATCCGGTCAACTCCCACATCAACAGGCCTTGAGCCACTGCTCCAAGCCGAAGGGCGTTCATAGCAAGTACGGTGCCACCAAAATAGATACGAAACGGCTTGAACGATAACGCGCTGGTGCGGCGTTCTACTTGAGAGGCAGGTGGCGACTCGGCATCTTTGGTTGCCACCAATTCACTGCCAGAATCAGCGTTGCTCACACGTCTTCCAATTTGCTGCCATCTAGGTTTCGAATTATCGGTTGAGTGATTCCAACCACGATGAACACCGTAGCTAGAATCGCAGCGCCAATGGCGACTGCGATGCGCTCGTCGTAAATCGATGCCACATAGCCACCCATCACGGCACCAAGAGGAATGAAGCTGAAGGTGATCGTGTAGATGCCCATCACCCGACCGCGCATCTGCTCAGGCACACGAAGCTGCAGCGTTGTCATTGCTACCACGAAGAAAATGGTGTTCGATAATCCACCTAAAAACAAAAATAGCAACGCAATGTAAAACGATGGAGCGAACGCAAAGGAAACAACTGCTGCGGTAAAAGTGAGCGTCCCTCCAATCATGAAGTATCCGACCCGAGGACTTGCTCGAACTTTTCCTACAGTGAACGTGCCCGCTAACGCGCCAAGCCCGAGGGCGGAAAGCATGATTCCAAATCCGTCAGCTTCTCGTCCAAATCGCTTGGCGAAAAATGGCATCAATTGCAAGTACTGCATTCCGAAGAAGTGAGTCGAATACGTAAGGCCTATCAGAAGTACGAAATCTCGCCTCGAAAGAATGAATTTCACTCCTTCGACAATGTCGCCAAGCACGTTGCGGGTCTTCACAACAGGTGGTGAACTGATCTTCAGTGAGATCATCACCAGCAGCATGCTCGCCCAGCCCAATACTCCAATGAAGAAGACCGATTGGGTTCCGCCAACTGTGATCAGAATTCCGCCAATGATCGGTGTCACAAGTCGGCTGAACTGCCACATTACTGTTCCGAGAATCACAGCGCTCGACATGTGTTTGCGTTCAATAAGTAACGGGAAGTAGGAACTACGAACAGGCCCGTCAAAGCCCATAACAAGCCCTTGAGCTGCGGCGATCACAACTACGTGCCAAATCAATATCACACCGGTCGCATCAAGAATTGCCAGCAACAGCAGTAAGGCAGTCGATGCGATCGAAACTGCCATGATCAATTTGCGACGATCAACCCGATCAGCGAGTACCCCGCCGAATAGGCTGATCAATATTGTCGGTATCGCAGTGGCACCACCGAGAATCCCAATATCAGTCGTCGAGCCACCGAGCTTGTCGACGATCAACCAACCCTGCGCCATGGTGACGATTTGAATTGCGCCCACAGATGCAAGCGAGCCCAGCCAGTACCGGCGGTATTTAGCGTTGCTAAGTGCGCCAAGCTTTTCGACGGTTTTCGCCCTGAAGCCTGATGGAGCCTGTTCTTCTGCTGTTGTCGCCACGCTAAATAAGATCGATTCGAGTAGTGGAAACAGCTGAACAAAACAACCTGCTTCCCAATAGACCGACGATCTTACGCCTCATTCACACTTATTAGTGCCAATCAGGAATAACGAGTTATTCGACTGTGACGGTCTTGGCGAGGTTACGTGGTTTGTCGGGGTCCCGATCAAGAGCCAATGCAGTGCGATAAGCGAGAATCTGAAGTGGAATCAGCGTGACGAAAGGCTGGAGTAACTCCGAACATTCGGGCACTCTAATCACGTGATCGGCGACACGTTCTGTCGATTCGTCGTTTTCGCTGATTATCGCGATAACTTCGCCGCCACGCGCTTTTACTTCGCTGATGTTCGAAAGCATCTTCGGGTAAAGATCATTTTGAGGAGCACATACGATTGTCGCCATGTCTGGTCCCAATAACGCATTCATCCCGTGCTTCATTTCGCCCGCAGGATTGCCTTCAGCGTGAATATAGGCGATTTCTTTCATCTTCAGAGCGCCTTCAAGAGCCATTGGAAGCTGCGCTCCTCGTCCTAGATAAAGCAGATCCTCATACTTGGAAAGGCGATCAGCCAACGCGGTAATTTCGCTGTTGAGGTCGAGCGCAGTAGAAACCAGCGATGGCAGTTCCGCCATCTCACCTACGATTTCTTTCACGCGATTGGAATCGATAACACCACGTGCTTGCGCCAGAAAGACCGCAAGTTCCAACAGAGTCGTCATGCTGGCGATCATCGTTTTAGTCGATGCAACGCAAATTTCCTGACCAGCCTTCACGCCCAAAGTGAAATCAGCAACTCGCGTCGCCTGTGATCCTTCCATTTCGAGGATCACGCCTAGAAGCGCACCCGCCTGACGCGCATACTCCATCGCTGCCAAAGTATCGGCGGTCTCGCCCGACTGAGTCATAGCAATTACGAGAGTGTTCGAGTCGAGAACTGGATTTCTGTACCTGAGTTCCGATGAGTTCTCACAAACCGATGGAATACGGGCGAGTGATTCGATGACAGATGCACCGAACATACCGGTGTGCATCGACGTGCCCATGCCAGTAAGAATCACTCGATCAATCGACCTAATTTGGTCGAGAGTAAGCGAAATTTCGGGAAGAGAAATCGTTCCGTTTGCAAAATCCGCCCTGCCGCGCATCGCGGCTTGAACAGCGTCGGGCTCCTCGGCGATTTCCTTCGACATGAAGTGAGGATGATTCCCTTTTTGCGCAGCCTCAAAGTTCTGGACGGTAACAACCGCATCGCGAGATATCGAATTGCCTTCCAAATCGAATAGCTGCACGTCCCCCTTGCGAATCTCCACTACCTCACCGGGTTCCAGATAGATAACTTCTGACGTATACGGGAGAAGGGCGATCGTGTCGGATGCCATCACCGCAGCGTCGTCGTTTTTTCCAACTACGATTCCACCGGCGTTACCGATCCGAAGCCCAACGACAATGTCGGGTTCAGCGGTAGAAACGGCAACAACAGCTGTATTGCCTTTGATTCGACTCGCCGCACCAATCACTGCCTCTCGCAAGCTCGTGCCTGAAGCAATGCTATGCCCAACTAGGTGAGCCAACACTTCCGAATCGGTTTCAGATTTGAACTGAACACCGGTACTAACCAATTCATCTTTGAGTTCAAGAAAATTCTCAATGATTCCGTTGTGAGCAATAGAAACCGCCCCGCTGCTAGATGCATGCGGGTGTGAGTTTTGTTGATTAACCAGACCGTGAGTCGCCCATCGGGTGTGACCAATGCCAACTACCCCGGCAAGCTCTCCGCCTGCAACTTCGGACGCAAGGTTTTCGAGCGACGCCTTATGATCGCCCCGTTTGACTGTCTGAATCGCACCGGACGAATCGATCACAGAAATACCCGCTGAGTCGTACCCGCGGTACTCGACCGCCCGAAGTCCATCGATTAGCAGCGGAACTGCGTTTTCAGTTCCGGCATATGCAAATATTCCACACACTTAGGCGAGTACCTCACTGGTCGACCAGGTGAAATCGGTCGTTTCTTTCAGTTCAATATCGCATTTGTCAGCATATTCGCCCCGTTTATCTTCGGGAAGCATTCGTGCGATTCGAACCATAGTTTCAGTAGTGACAGCTGCCGCTTTTCTTCTAGCCGCACTTCCCTCAGCCCCCGAAGCGACAAACGGCATTCCAATCTTCAATCTCAACATTGCCGTTGGCTTGAAGACCTTGATTGGATTCTGCAAATTTTCCGATCCTGTAAGCGCAACTGGGATGATCGGAACGCCGGTCGACATCGCAATGTGCGCAAGACCGGGCTGCCCTTTCATTAGGATGCCTTTTTTGTTTCGTGTTCCTTCTGGAAACACGATCGATATTCGGTGTTCACTTAACAACATCCGAGTTATCCAGTTGAGTGCTCGAACATCTGCCCGGTGTCGATCTACAGGAAACGCTCCATAGCCCTTCATGAAAATCGAACCGATCCCGTACTTAAACAACTCTTTCTTCGCCATGAACACCGGTGGGCGAGGAAGAGCAGCCGCAACGATGGCTGGATCAAGATTAGAAATGTGATTCGAAGCGACGAGAAGCGGTCCCGATTTGGGAATATTTTCCTGTCCCTCGATTTCGTAATCTGAGAAGAGCTTGAGAGTGGTTTTGAACCCAACGTTTAGAGCAGGGAACAGCCACTGGGCCATTAAAGAACATCCTTAGCAAGTTCGACGAGATGATTCACAACTTCTTCGAACGATAATTCGTCGGTATCGACGACACGAGCATCGTCAGCAGGTCTCAACGGTGAATTCTCACGAGAAGAATCGATGAGATCTCGCTGCTCCATCGAACGAAGAATATCCTCAAACTCAATCTCGGTGCCTTCTGCAATGAATTCCCGATGTCGGCGATTTGCGCGAGTTCGAACGGTAGCAGTTAGATAAATTTTGAGTGGAGCTTTAGGAATGACGACTGTTCCGATGTCTCTACCAACCATCACGATCGCGCCGCCGCTAGCCAATCGGCGTTGCTCAGCAACCATGATTTCCCTGACTCTCCCAACGGAAGCCACCGACGAAACAGAATCATCGACCATAGGTGCATGCAGATGCTTCGTTACATCTTCACCATTCACAACGATCTGGTTGTCGCCTGTTTTTCCATCGGAAACAGAAAAATCCATACTTTCGGAAGCTTGTGCAACGGCCGCCGGATCGTTCACGTCTACGCCGTTTTTGATGGCGTTCCAAGTTGCAGCACGGTACATAAGACCGGTATCCAAGAAACGATACCCGATATGACTTGCAAGCGATCGCCCAACGGACGATTTTCCAGAAACGGCAGGTCCATCAATTGCTATCGGCGGGCGGGTAGAGCCTGTATTCGACAAACGTTCTCCGTTCAAAATTCCACTCGGTATTACCTATATTTGACCACATCCGCAGACGTTCCACTCTTAGTAGCCTAACCGTCTACTGCTAAAATCTCGTTCATCTGACTTATAAGCGTTAGCAATATTTGCGTAACGCTTCGCCGATACCATCGTGCAATTGAGTACAAAAACTCACCCATCGACCTTGGATATTTGAAGATATGAACGTTCTAGATTGGATTCTGATTGTTGCCTTTGCGGCTACCGCGCTCTGGGGATACAAAACTGGATTAGTCTCGGCAGTGTTGAACGCAGCGGCGATCTACGTCGGCATGCTCCTTAGTGGACTGTTCGCGGGCCAAGTTCTGTCGCTCATCTGGGACGGAGTTGAAAGCCAGGCTGTTTCCACAGCTATTGGTTACGTAATCATATTCGCCGGTGTCTTCATCGCTAGCCGTATTGTCGCTTCGATGATCAAAAAGGCACTAAAAGTTACGTTCATGGGCTGGATAGATAGTCTCGGTGGCATAGCCGTCGGACTCGTAGCCGGTGTACTGATCGCAGGCGGAATAATGACCGTTGTCGCTCGCTACTCGTTTGTAGAGGACGTTGAAGCAACCGAAATCGGCGTCGGCGATATCATGACCGACGGCACCGAAGGAATCACCGACAAAATCACTGGCAATACAATCGCATTCGCAAAAAACCTCGGCCAAGACAAGGGTCGAGATTTACTACTCGAATCGACAATCGTTCCATCGCTCATTGATATACGATCTGTAGTCACCGCATTTGCACCAGCCGAGTTTGGCGAAGCACTAGAATTACTCGAACAGGCGATCGACGACCAAGAATAGTTACCGCCTGTTCACCTTTGAAACCAAAAGCACCGAAGTAGACGTTAAATAACCAGCAAGTAAGCTCACTCACAAATAGGTCCACGTAAATCACGGACCGAAAACGGAAAACCGCATGAGCGAAAGCACTCGGGCGCCAGTATTGGTGCTCAATCAGAACTATCAGCCGCTCAACATCTGCGATATTCGCAGGGCGGTGAAACTTGTGGGTAAAGGCAAGGCTGAATCAGTTCAAGATACCGGCGAATACGTTCATACCGTCACTGATATTTTCGACCGACCTGACGTTATACGACTGGTATACATGGTCAGGCGACCCCTTCAACGCCGGAAGATGTCGCGCAACGAAATTTTCTCTCGTGACAACAACTCTTGTCAGTACTGTGGTGCCAAGCCGCGTGACATGACTATCGACCACGTTAACCCTCGCTGCAAAGGCGGCGAGTTCACGTGGGAGAACGTTGTTAGCGCCTGCAAGGCGTGTAACCACCGGAAAGCAGCTCGAACGCCCCAAGAAGCGGGCATGAGACTGCGAAACAAACCGTACGAACCTCGCCCGAACCCATACTCGTTCCTGAAACTAGAATCGCTCAGGAAAACATGGCTGCCGTTCGTGCCATGGATGGTCCCCGAATCTAACCCGTCGAACGGTGGACTTTCAACTGCAACGGTACTGGCCGACTAGCTAGTCTTCGCTGTCGTCACTATCGTCGAAAGTTAGCGATGGGACTTTCGCTGGGTCAGCCCACGGTAGATCGAGCATCAGCACTTCGAGAGTTAGCTGGGGAACGGCGTTTGCTTCTAAAGCGATGGTCGCATCTTGAATCGAAGTAACGGCTGCAGAGATCTGAGACTCTTTCAGCTGACCCGCAATTTCAGATAGCAATTCCGCCCATTCAGTGTTGGTCGCATGGTCATCGAGCTTGTGACGCATCATCGCTACGTCGCGCCACCACTCAAGCCAGCGCTGCATCTCTGCCAACACGGCGTCGCGATCTCGCCAGAACTGTCCACCGGTCTGACGTGCATATCTGAATCGTTCTTCAATATTGCCTGTGACGATCTCAGCGAACCGTAAAACAGCCTGATTATGACCGTCGACAATCGTCGAATCGTTTAGAGCGTCAATTGCCCAGCCGGGGCAGCCACGGGCAAGCCGTGAAAGCGAACGAGCTTGCGATTCTTCCGCTTCGAATCGTTGGATTAGCTCAGATTCGATAACTTCTGGATCAACCGGTCGCAAATCTATCCGCTGGCAACGTGAAACGACCGTCTCAGGCAATGCTTCGTCGGTTGGCGACGTAAGAATGATCAAGGTGTCGTCGGCAGGCTCTTCGAGCGTCTTGAGGAGCGTGTTCGCTGCTTCGATGGTCATCCGCTGAGCGTCATCGATGATGAATACTTTGCTCAGACCCTCGAATGGCTTTGTTGCTGAATCACGAATCAACTCACGGATGTGATTTATCGATATATTCTGACGCCCGCGCCCACCGCTCTCTGCACCGTCGCCACCAGAGCCAGACCCCTTGGAGTCTTTTTCCAGCTCGGTATTCACGTCAATTACTCGAACGTCGGAATGAATTCCTTTTCGAATTCGTTCTGCTTGGTGAGAAGTGGCTAGATCGATACTGTCGGCAGTTCCGAACATATCGACCACTGCCTCGCTATTGACCATACAGGCGATATCGATCGCCAAAGTCCGTTTGCCAACTTTGTCGGGACCTGTGATCAGATAGGCATGTGCCAATCGTCCACTCTCGGACGACTTCGATAAAAGCCGCGTCGCACCCGGATGGCCAAACGTGGTCCACCCAACAACGGGGGGGCGTGTGACTTCGGGTGAGACGGGCTCAGTCAAGATCAAGACTCGATGCGAGTAGGTCGGAGTAGGTTTCACGGCGGCGGATTAGTCGTGCTTCGCCATCGTTCACCATCACGACCGCTGGGCGGGTTTGCATGTTGTAGTTGCTCGCCATCATCAGGCAGTAAGCGCCCGAAGCCGGAAGAGCTAATAGCTCGCCTGTTTCGACCTCTGGGAGATCAACATCCCGTGCGAGAACGTCGCCAGATTCGCAGAATTTTCCTGCAACGGTGACGATCTGATTGCGAACTGCGTTCGGTCGATCCACCGGTACGACTGCATACTCAGAGTCGTACAGCGCAGGACGAATGTTGTCGCCCATTCCGCCGTCGACGCTCACATATGTTCGAACGTCCGGGATGGTCTTGATTCCCCCAACGGTGTACACGGCAACGCCGGCACGACCTACGATCGCACGACCAGGCTCGACAGAGACGATAGGTTCATCGAGTCCGTACGTGTCGCAGCCTTTTCGAATGGCTACTGCAATCTCTTTGGCGTAGTCGCTCATCGCTGGAGGAAGCGTGTCGGAGACATATCCAATGGCAAATCCGCCACCTGGGCTAAATCTCTTCAGATCGAGTCCGTATTTGTCACGCATGTCCGCAGAAAACTTCAGGACGTAGTCGATCGCCTCTGAGTATGGTTCCAGTTCAAAAATCGGCGACCCGAGATGAAAGTGAACACCGACAACATCGAGATTGTCTTGCTCAAGCGCCTGTTTGACGGCGACTTCAGCATCACCAGTCTCAATTGAGAATCCGAATTTCGAATCGAGAATTCCAGTCGAAGTGAGCATATGAGTGTGCGGGTCGATACTCGGCGAAAGTCGAAGCATTACCTGCTGCTTCACACCAAGCTCGCCAGCGACCTCGTTCAACAATTCGATCTCTGCAAACGAGTCGAGCGTAATCAGCCCAATGCCGTAGCGTAGAGCTTCAACGAGCTCTTCACGACCCTTGTTGTTGCCGTGAAAGTTCATGCGCTCAGCAGGGAAGTCGGCAGCAATAGCAACGGCGAGCTCGCCGCCGGTCACGACGTCCATGTCGAGACCCTCTTCTTCGATAATTTTCGAAACTGCAGGGTTCGCAAACGCTTTTGAAGAATATTCGATGTGGGTGTTCGGGTATTCCGCAGTGAAGCTTCCAACGAAATCTCGGCACACGTCACGAAGCGTCGCCTCGTCGTAGATGTACAGCGGGCTGCCGTACTGCTCGACGAGATCACGTACATCACAACCACCGATCGCTAACCGACCGCTGTCGCTAAGGTTGGCTGTTATCGGAAGTATTTCGGCTTCTGGGATTCTGGACATTACGGTTTTCTGATCTGACGGCTCGCTGTTTGCGACCCGATGTGGTGATGCTAAACGAGGCAACCGCGAAGCGTAAGCCCGCGATTGCAATTGGAACTCAAGTACTCAATTGTCGTTCTATCGAATACAGCCGTCAATTTGAATTGGCAGGATCAATTCGATCTTGAACTAACTATAAGTCGATCAAGAACAATCCGACTAATCAGATACTGCCACTCGAGGTGCAACATATGCATGCACTTGATCTGTATTTATTCTCTCTTATATGGCACGATTCAATGACTATGAGTGACAAGCCCGTACGACTAACCGAACTGGCAACCTGCGCCGGTTGAGCTGGAAAGCTCAGCGCGAGTGAACTTGCCCAGGTTTTGGGTAAGCTGCCAACACCGACCATCACCGATCCGAACGTGCTGGTTGGAACCGAAACCGGAGATGACGCTGCCATCTATCGGATAGACGACCGCGTCGCTCTCGTACTCACAAACGACTTCTTTGCGCCTATCGTCGACGATCCGTTCGACTACGGCCAAATCGCTGCCGCAAACGCTCTAAGTGACATCTACGCAGTTGGCGGAACCCCGATCACTGCATTGAACATAGCGGCGTTCCCTCGTGATCTCGGCCCTGACGTAATTGCCAAGATTCTTGAAGGCGGACAGGCAAAAG
This sequence comes from Chloroflexota bacterium, assembly GCA_018649665.1. Lineage (GTDB taxonomy): Bacteria > Chloroflexota > Dehalococcoidia > Lucifugimonadales > Lucifugimonadaceae > Lucifugimonas. Next base: position 19,546 of record JABIHL010000111.1, read on the forward strand.
CTGAAGAAGCAGGGATTTTGATCATTGGCGGTCACACCGTCGACGACAAAGAGCCTAAATATGGTCTCGCAGCAGTCGGTATTGTCACCCCCGGCCAGCAAATCACCAACGCAAACGCTCAACCCGGCGATGTTTTGATTCTGACCAAAGCAATCGGCTCAGGGTTCATTACGACCGCTGGTAAGTTTGGGACTGCCCCGGACGAATCAATTGCCGCCGCCGTGAAGTCGATGGCGACCTTAAACAAGGGTGCCGCCGTGGCGATGCAAGAAGTCGGCGTGAACGCGGCGACCGACGTGACCGGATTTGGCTTATTGGGTCACTTAGCTCAAATGATGAAAGCAAGTGGCACTTCCGCAACTGTGAACTGGTCGGCAATTCCGTTCCTGCCGGGTGCAATTGATCTCGCACACGCCGGATCAACGTCAGGCGGAACGCGCCGGAACATGGAATCTCTCGAAGGCAGGGTGCTCTACGGCGAGGGAATATCCGAGTTCGAGTTCATGGTTTTGGTCGATGCCCAAACATCAGGCGGCATGCTAATTTCAGTTCCAGAAGAACGATCCGAAGCCCTTGTAAAGAATTTAGTTGCTAATGAAACACTTTACAGTAAAGTTATCGGGCGAGTCGGCAACGGTGGGCAGCTCGGCACTGTAACGATCGAGAAGTAAGCCTATTTCCGCGTCCCGACCAAAGCGGAGGGACCCGGGGTGGTGTGGTGAAACCTCTCTCGGTAGCCATCAGCGTTCAAACGCTTCGAACTCTCGTACAACACGATACAACCTTCTATCGATCTCACCAACTTCGTCCAAGGGTGCCATCCAACCCCACAACCCCAGACCCCCAGATCCCTCGGCTGCCGCTCTGGACACGTGATTGACTGCCACCAAGACTACTCGGTCTTGTCCCAAATCTTCGCTCGATCGATATCAGGCATATCAGCTAGCACTTCGTCGCCTGCCAACTCTTCGGCCCGCAATACGTGATCCCGTAACCTAACTGTCGCCTTACGCAAAGCCGTTTCAGCGTCGATTCCAGCGGCATTAACTTGTCTAGCGACTGCCATCAGATACTCACCAGCTCGTTCTTCACCATCTTCGAGTGATTCACCCTCTATCGACCCAAAAGCCAACGGCATTGCGTGCTTTTCCGGCCAAGGCAATCCCGCTCGCATTACACGCCGCTGCACCGAAGACGAATACGCTAATGCCGGCATCGCTGAAGGCAACGAAGCGACTATCGAACGCTTTCCGCCAGACTCTGCCCGTTTTAGTGCTTCCCAGCGATCTACTACCTGCTCTGAATCCTTGGCTGGCTCTTCGTCGCCAAACACATGCGGGTGTCTAGCAATCATCTTGTTCCGAATTACCTCACACACCGACGCCGCGTCGAAGTTGTCTTCGCGGCGGGCGATATCGGCGTGAAACAGAATCTGAATGATGATGTCGCCCAACTCTTCTTCAAGATTTTTGGGATCGCCAGAATCGATAGCTTCAAGCGTTTCGTATGTCTCTTCGAGCAAGTTGGGTCGAAGCGAAATGTGAGTCTGCTCGGCGTCCCAAGGACAGCCCCCGGGGTCTCTCAATAACTCAACAGTCGCCGTCAACTCGGCAAACGCCTCTCCGGCCGTTTTCGCTTGTTCGCTAAGTGAGCTCAATGGATTCTCCGTATTTCGTGCGTTGCGTATCCCGCGGGCACGCCATTTCAATAGATGCCACGTATCCTAACCGTGATGCCATCCAAATCGAAGCAAAATGCAGCCAAACGACGCTCTGGTTCCCACGAACCCGGAAAGCACAAAATTCCACTTGTCGGAGCCGCTATTTTCGCGATCGTGCTGCCGCTTTTTCTGATTCTGTTCAATACGAGCTACATCACGAACAGCGAGTGGCTATACGACTACGGATGGTGGCGAAACGATATCGCCAATCGAACCGGGTTACCTACCGACCAACTGAACCGTGGCGCCGACCAGATCAAGGATTACTTCAACAACGACGAAGAGCTTCTGGATTTACGTGTGGAGTATGCAGGGGCAGATGTTTCGCTTTACAAAGAGCGCGAGATACTCCACATGGTCGATGTGAAGGCTTTGATGCAAAGCGTATTCGCCATCGCAAATTGGTCGGGAGTCGTGCTGCTGTTTTTGCTAGCGGTCGGACTAATCACGCTAAAACAGGATGTATTTCCGCTGTTGTTGCGATCACTCAAGTGGTCGGCGATTGGCACCGGGGCGTTTCTAGTCGTCTTCGGTGGTACAGCGGTCATCGACTTTGGATGGCTGTTCACCCAGTTCCACTTCCTGAGTTTTGCGAACGATCTTTGGTTGCTCGATCCGTACAACGACTATCTGATCATCATGTTCCCGCAGCAGTTTTTCTTCGAAGCAACACTGTTTATTGGGCTGCTAACGGTCGTTGATTTTGGCCTGATTACGTTCGCAGCAAGAATCGCTCTCAAACGACTCGGCTAGCTCTGGCTGCACTGTTATATTCCCGACCTCACACCCGTCATCCTGAACTAGATTCAGGATCTCGGCGGAGTACGAAGTATCTCTACGCCTTACACGCTACCCGCCTGACGACACTAGCCAATCGTCGACTATCGCCGGTAGTTCGATAGCGGAATCGACCGTGTAGTTCGGCTTGATGGTGGTCTCGACCGGCGAGTTCGTTCCACCGCGCACCCAAACTGTCGACATTCCGACCGCGGCAGCTCCCGCTACATCGGTGTGCATGTTGTCGCCAACGTGAAGCGACCGTTTGGCATTGACGCCAAGGTTGGAAAGTGTGATCTCGAATATCGCGGCATCAGGCTTGGCTACCGACTGCCCGTTCGAGAACGCAAGAAAATCAAAGCCTTCGAGAATTTCATGTCGAGCGAACCACGTTTCATAAGTTTGCGGACTGGTAAGACCAGTATTTGAGATCAACCCGATCTTCAAACCACGATTTCTGAGTTCACTCAGAAGTTCTCTGGTTCCATCGAGTAATTTAGGTGGTGTGTCGAGAAACGTCTGGTCGACGAGCTTGCCAATATGTGCGATTTCAGTGGAGTCAATCTGCTCTGCCAAGCCAGGTGCAAGCCTATCGACCAGAATCGATATCCAGTCTTCGTATGGAGCGTCGAAACCATGATCGTGTCCTGCGGTAATTTCGCTAGATAAGGCATTGAAAGCATCTCGAACCACCGAAATCTCAAGCCCCGCGCCAAGTTGCGACAGTCGTCGAACCATCTGTTTCGAGCGGGCATCTCGACGCACCATCGAAGTTGCCGTTCCGTCTGCCTCAAACACCAACGTCTGCCACAAATCGAAAGTTACTGCGGCATTCGTCGAATCGGCTGATGCGTCCAAATCTAGTACTTCACCATGCTGAACACATCGATGCCGTTTGGCAGTACAGATCTGCCGTTCAAGAACTCAAGTTCTACCAAAAACGCTATAGAAACGACTTCAGCGCCTAGATCGGTTACTAGCTTCACTCCGGCACCAGCCGAGCCACCGGTGGCGAGCAGGTCATCTACAACCGCCACCCGTTGTCTTTTTTCGACCGACGTGGTCGTCATTTCCAAACGGGCAGACCCGTATTCGAGCGAATAATCAACACCGACAACAGGAGGCGGAAGCTTTCCAGCCTTTCGAATCGGCACGAACGGAATATCGAGAGCGGCGGCGACCGGAGCGCCGAAAATGAAGCCCCGCGAGTCGATCGCAGCAAGCGCTTCGACGTTCAACGAACGTAACCGCTTCGAAAGAGTCTCGGTGATGTGCAGCATTGCCTTTGGATCGGCCATAACGGGCGTCAGATCGCGAAAAAGTATGCCCGCGGAAGGATAGTCAGGAACATCACGAATCAGCGCTTTGAGATCCAATTAACACCACCAGAATGTCTAATAAGCAAATAACTCAAACCATTCTAGCCATGCCCGGCAATGCGTTGAATACCACGTATTGGTCTTTCGGATACAACACGATGCTAAAATTCTGCATCACTGAACTAGAATCTCATCTGCACGTTCCAAGTACGTTCGTTTAGCTACAAAGCAAAGGGCACTCCGATCTATCTGTCCCGGCTATCGCTAACTGGTTTTAGAAACCACACAAATACCGAGCTAGAGCTGCGCCCCGGACTAACGCTGTTTCAGGGTCAAAACGGCCACGGCAAAAGCAATCTGCTCGAAGCCGCGTACATGCTGGCAATCGCAAAATCTTCCCGGTCGTCTCACGAACGAGAGCTCGTTAACTGGTCACTTGCCGAGACTGGCGGCCACATGCAGGTGCTCGGAGTAGGTCGAGAAGGCGACACGACCACGCAGGCACAGATCGACGTTGATGTAACTGCGGCAACGACCGCAAACGGCAACGTTGGCTTCCGTAAGGGACTTCGGGTGAACGGAATCAAACGTTCAGCAATTGATTTCGTTGGCAACTTGAATATCGTATTTTTCGAGGCTGACGATCTCGAAATAATTCACGGATCGCCCGGTCGGCGTCGTCGATACCTCGACATTCTCATATCGCAATCCGATCCCGCCTATCTGAAATCACTCCAGCGATACGGCCAAGTCGTAACCCAACGTAACCAGCTCCTGCGCCGTGTTCGTGACGGTCTGTCCGAGCCTGATGAACTAACGTTTTGGGACGATCGACTGGCGTACGAAGGTGCACGAGTCACCGACTCCCGCAGGCGTTCCATTGACGGACTCAACGAGCACGCAGTTCCCGCCCACAGCGATCTAACCAACGGGGATAAGCTCGAACTCGAATATCGCCCTCGAATCACAGCGTCGTCCGACGATCGACCAAACGTTGGCGCTATGACCGCTGAAATGATCGAGCAAGAGATGAAGAAAGCTCTACCGGGATTGCGCCGGCGCGAAATTGCGCAGGGCGTGACGGTGATGGGACCTCATAGAGACGATCTCGAAATACGCCTAAACGACAAGCCTGCCCAGAACCTTGCTTCCCGCGGACAATCTCGAACAATCGCCCTATCGCTGAAGCTCGCTGAAGCGATATTTGTGACTCGCTCGACAGGTCGAACGCCCGTCCTCGCTCTCGACGATATTCTTTCTGAACTTGACCCCGATAGACGGTTATTGGTGCTCGAAGCTGCAACCAAGCATGAGCAAGTCTTACTCACATCGACCGAACCGGGCATCGTTCCGCAGGAATATCTCGAAACTGCCGATATCTACACCGTCATGAACGGTCGAGTCACGCAAGACGCCATCGCTAATCCACTTTCGAACGAATGACCAATACCCAAGCAAACGATTTACCAAATTCCGAACTCAGGGACGGCATCGAACAAATTGCCGAGATAGTCAGAGAATCCAACTACGTTGTTGGAATGACCGGAGCGGGCATGTCGGTTGAAAGCGGAATACCACCGTTTCGAGGTGCCGATGGTCTCTGGACCAAACACGGAGCTCCGCGTATGGACGGCTATTCGCAGTTCAAAAATGATCCGGATGGCTGGTGGAATCGTCGAACGAACGAAAAGATCGACGATCACATAATCGAACTACGAGACGCGCTCGCAACCGCTGAACCACACGCCGGTCACTTCGCCCTCGCAGAGTTAGAGAAAATCGGCTCGATGCAATCGCTGGTTACTCAGAATATCGATGCACTCGACGAAAAAGCCGGACTCGAAAATCTTATCGAAATACACGGCAATCGAACAAAGCTTCGGTGTATCGAATGCGGCGATCGGGTGTCGCTAGGCGATTTCGTTCCGCTGTACGCTCCCGACCCGTGCAAAAAGTGCGACGGACTAGTCAAGTTCGACACCGTGATGTTCGGCGAACCGATACCTAGCGACGTGATGGCCTCTGCCCGAGCGGAAATCGACAAAGCCGATTGCGTTTTGGCAATTGGCACCTCGGCCACTGTTCGACCTGCTAGCGGCCTGCTGTGGATCGCTGAGGCATCGGGCGCAACTATAATCGAGATCAACCCCACCGAAACGAAACTTACGTCGATTTGTGAGGTATCTTTGCGCTCGACTGCTGGAGAAGCGTTGCCAATGTTGCTTCAGTCGCTCTCAGCCTGATCTAAAACAACTTGTTAGAAAACAATCAAGAATTTCGAAATGACCAATTCGCTAACCAACGCGCTTGAACGTGAAATCGCTAACTACACGGCGGCCAATCCTAAATCGGCAGAATTGCATGAAAAAGCAAAGCAGTTCATGCCCGGTGGCGACACCCGAAATTCGATCTACTGGGACCCGTTCCCGCTCTACATCACCGACGGAACAGGCACGACCCTGACCGACGCCGATGACAACAAGCGAACTGACTTCGTAAACAACATGACGACGCTCATACTTGGGCACCGACCGCCAGAGGTCATAAGCGCAGTCGCTGAACAGATAAATCATGGCCTATCGTTTCCAGCTCCAAGCCCCTCAGTCGTTAAATGGGCTGAACTGCTGTGCGAACGTGTTCCCTCGCTAGATAAGGTCCGATTCGTAAATACAGGCACGGAAGCCACTCTCAACGCCATCCGTGCTGCGCGAGCGTTTACCGGCAAGCAGAAACTGGTGAAGTGCGAAGGCGCCTACCACGGCAACCACGATGCGATTCAGATCAGCGTTGTGCCGCCGCTCGGCCAAGCCGGAGATGCCGAATCGCCCGAAGCGATAAAAGCCTTCCCAGGTATTTCTGAAACCTCGGTCGACGATATCTTCATCGCACCGTTCAACGACATCATGTCGGCTGAACGAATAATTCGTGAACATGCCGACGAGCTAGCAGCGGTGATCGTTGAGCCTGTAAACGGCCAATGCGGAATGGTGCCCGGCACATCAGAATTTCTCGAAGGCCTTCGCCGAGTAACTGAAGAACTCGGAATCGTATTGATATTCGACGAAGTGATCGCGTTCCGAATCGCCTATGGCGGTGCGCAAGACTATTACGGAATCACGCCCGACTTAACCTGCTTCGGCAAAGTAATTGGCGGAGGAATGCCAGTAGGTGCGTTCGGTGGCAGGGAAGACATCATGTCGATGTGGGATCCAACAAACGGCGGTGCGACCGTTCAGCACGCGGGGACGTTTAACGGAAACCCCATGACCGCTGCCGCCGGAGTCGCAACGCTAGAAAATTTGACTCCAGATAAGTTCGAATATCTCGATAATCTGGGCGAATCGCTTCGTTCAAAGCTACGTGCGTTATTCGCAGAACTAGAAGTGCCAATGGGTGTGACTGGCGTTGCGTCATTGTTCGCCCTGCAGTTCACTTCGACGGAAGTAACCGACTACAGATCGTACGCGACCAACGACAAGATGATGCTGAACACGATGTTCATCGGCCTACTCAACGAAGGATTCTTGATGTCGAATCGTTGCGCCGGAAACGTTTCGACCGTGCACACCGAAGACGATGTCGATGCGTTCGTTACCGCAGTTCGGAATGTGCTCGCCAGAATCGGTTACGCCTAGCCTAGTAGCGCAGGCTGGAATCTTCGCCTGAATCACCGAAATCGCCCCGCATGATCGACTTCATAGATTCGGCTTCCATCGGTTCTGGAGCCATCTCGTCCATGTCGTCTTCCATGCGAAGTTCGTCGTTGATCTCCATTGGATCTTCGAGATCGAAATCACCGATTTTCTTCTGAAGATACGATGGGAAGGAAGCGATTCGAGCCTGATCTGGCGAACGCTTAGTTTCTCTCACCACTACGACAACTTCTGAATCGGTCAACTTGGCAGCGAACACTTCGTATTTGTTACCACCAGCGATCATTTTATTGAGTCGGGTGGCTATACGAACCTCAAGGGTTCCAACGTATTCGCTAGTAGAAGTAGTAACCGAGACGATCGTATCGTCGACCGCCAACTTGAACTTGTCACCGGGAGAAACGGCTGCAAGAACTTCTGGTGAAGCAACTTTCTTCAATTCCGAAACGGTTGCAACTGCTGGGTCTGAAATGAACAATGCAGAACTGGTAGCAGCCCCTCCCGATGTCCGTCGGGAGATTCCACTGGTGTTGAGCTTCGACAAACGTTCGAGCTGTCTCGTAGCTACACGGTTATGCGGATCTATCGCAAGAGCTCGTTCGAGCGACGCTCGGGCGTCTTTGTACTTGCTTAGTTCTAGATATGCCTTAGCCAATCGATTCCAACAACCAACGCTGTTGGGGTCTTGATTTGCGCCTTCGAGGTTCACATCGACTGCGTCTTCCCACCGCCCAGCTAGAGCGTGCTCGATAGCTTCCTCTTCAATGGTTTTGAATGGTCGTGGGTTTTGAAATGATTGGCGTTGAGTAACCATGAATTTTAGTTTTCTTCCGACCTTTATGAAGCCGGTTTTTTTCTCTTAATGCAGTGTCCGCTGCACCACTACAGACGTGATATCGCTCTTTAAGGCTCAAACCCACCGGTGTAAGCCCACCAAACGAGTGCGGGTACGCACCTAGGTTTAGTCTTTGAGTAACTTGTGAGCTTGGTGTGGAGCGGACAGTCGTCGCTAAACCGGCACGCCAGTCGAGCTATCTATGACAAATGAGACGAAACGGCCGAACCTAGCTGCGAATGCGCAGCCAAGAAAGCGCAAAGAACGCTTCAACGACGATGCCAAATGACATTTTTGATTTACCTGCCGTGCGTTCCATAAAGACGTACGGGTGCTCAACAACATCCATGCCAGCCTGCTGACATCGATAGGCAACTTCCGCCTGGAACCCAAATCCTGAAAGCGTAAGTCGTTCAATGCCAATCGACTCGAGGGTTTTTCGTCGGAACCCCTTGAATCCAGCCGTGGCATCTTTCACTTTCAACCCAAGTATTGTGCGAATACCGACATTGCCCCAGTAGCTGATCTGCCTGCGGCCCCAGCTCCATTCAGGATCGACACCACCACCGCTCACATAGCGAGAAGCAACTGCCACATCTGCGCTGTCGAGTTCTCCGATAAGCCCATGCAAGACTTCGGGTGGATGCGAAAGATCTGCGTCCATCTCGACGATTTGATCTGCACCGGCATCGAGTGCGATCTGGAATCCAGCCATGTAGGCAGTACCAAGCCCTTGCTTACCCTCACGATGCAGAACGATGAACACACCGTCGAACTCATCGGCGAGTCGATCAGCAATATCGCCAGTTCCATCGGGAGATCCGTCATCGACGACAACAAAACCGAGACCATCGATGTTCTGCTCGAGAACCTTTTCGATCAAAACTGGCAAGGTTTCCGCTTCGTTGTACGTCGGAACAACAATGGCAACCTTGAGTGAACTTTGAGAACTATCGTTTATTTTCGCGTTTTCGCCGGTCAACCCTAAAAACCCAACTTCATCGATTTGTGCTCAACCATAATGCAGGAATCCATAATCACTTTGATCCCAGCATCAGATACGATTTCTGCCGCTTCTTCGTTGAATATCCCTTGCTGAAGCCACATTACCTTCGCCCCGGCTTCCACCACATCACCCGTTAGGGGTAGAACTTGGGACGATCTCCTGAAAACATCCACGATATCGACCTTTTCGGGAAGATCGACGACTGAGTCGTAAGCCTTCAAGCCGTTCCACGTATCAAGCTTGGGATTCACTGGGTAGATCGTGTAGCCCTCGCGCTGTAGGTATTCAGAAACATACTTACTCGCCCGTGTTTCACGTTCGGAAATACCTATCACGGCGATAGTTTTTGAATCTCTAAGTATTTTGCGAATTTCGTCTGTCGAAGGGTTTGAAAACATAATTACGCCCCCTGCTTCTTCTTGACAACTCGGTACTTCCTCATCAAGTTATTTACGCCCACACGCGCCACATCCAAAACGGCGATAACTCCCTTCGAGAGAGTCATTTTCGAACCTTCACCGTAGTACCAGTCGATAGGCACTTCACCTACCGTGAAATTTGCGTTCTTAGCCATCACAAGCAGCTCGACATCAAACGCCCAGCCATCTAGCGACTGATGCGGGAATAGCTTCTGTGCCGATTCAGACGAGAAAAGCTTGAACCCGCACTGAGTGTCTTCTATGCCTCGAATCGCAAGAACCTTGACAGCGAAGTTGAACAGCCGCCCTTTGATGTGCCGGCTTCGTGGTTCATTAAATCGTCGAGAACCAGGAGCTTCACGCGAGCCAATTGCGACGTCGAATGGTGGATGCCCGCCGTTATCGCCAAAGAAACGACCTAAATTATCGACAGGCATCGAAAGATCTGCATCGCAAAGGAACCGCCAATCGCCCGTCGCCTCGTCCATTCCACGGCGGACAGCAGCGCCTTTACCACCGTGAAGAGTGTCGATAAGACGAACGTGATTGTCAGAATTTGCGATTTCAGAAACAATCTTGGCTGTCGAATCGGTTGAGCCATCGCTTACGACGATTAGCTCCCATGCACGATCTTTCACTTCAGCCGACCATATCGCCAGATATTCGACCAATGCCTTTACGGTCGACGCGATCCGAGCTTCCTCGTTGTAGGCGGGAATCACGACGCTTAGGTACGGGTGGGTCAAATTACGAATTCGTGGAAATGTTGCTTCTGGTGGCTAAACGGAAGAGAGTCTACTCGGATTTTTCGAGCTCAAACGCGTCGTGCAACGCCTGAACCGCATTCTGAACCTGATCTCGATCAATGATCGTCGTGATCCGTATCTCAGATGTTGTGATCATATCGATATTCACACCAACTTCGGAAAGCGTCGAGAACATCCTTGCTGCGTACCCGGGGGCATTTTCCATTCCTGTGCCAACAATGCTCACTTTGGCGAGATCGGAACCAGTGACGACTTCGGCGTATTCGACAGTTGAATCGCTTCCAATCACTTCAGCCGCTCTATCGACGCTTGCCTGAGCGACCGTGAATGTGAAGTCGGTCGTGCCGTCGGAACTGGCATTCTGAACAATAACGTCAACGCTTACGCCAGCATCTGCGAGTGGTTGCAGCAAGCCAGCAGCGACTCCGGGTCGATCAATAACTCCTCGAACGGTTATCTTGCCAACGTTTCGGTCGATTGCGATTCCAGTGACCGCCTTGCGGACTTCCATTGTGTGCTCTCCTCCGTGGATAAGCGTTCCAGGTTCGTTCGAGAATGATGACGCCACGTAAACCGGCATATCGTAAACAGCGCCAAGTTCAATCGAACGCGGGTTCATTTTGGCCCCAAGAACAGCCATTTCTAGCATTTCTTGGAAACCGATTTCAGAGAGCTTGCGCGCCTTATCGGTTAGTCGTGGGTCCGTTGTGTATATCCCATCAACATCAGTGTAAATCTCACAGCGTTCCGCTTCAGCAGCGACCGCAAGAGCGACCGCTGTCGTGTCTGATCCGCCTCTACCGAGAGTCGTTATGTCGCCAGATTCCGCCAAGCCCTGGAAACCGGCAACAATCACGATTCGGTCATTATCGAGCTCTCGTCGTAGGCGATCAGTGTTGATATCTGCGATTCGAGCCGACCCATGAACCATGTCGGTCTTGATGCCTGCCTGAATACCGCTCAGGCTAATAGCGTCGTAGCCGCGTGCCTTCAGTGCCATTGCCATGAGGGTCGAACTCACGAGCTCGCCGGTCGAGAGCAACGTATCCATCTCTCGGGCATCAGGAGTCTGCCCGTTCGTAACGGCATCGGAAAGCGCAATTAGATCGTCCGTAGAATCGCCCATTGCCGAAACGACAACGATTACGTCAACGCCTTCGTCTTTACGTGCCTGAATACGAGCAGCGACGTTGTGAATATGTTCGGCTGTGGCGAGCGAACTCCC
>JABIHL010000112.1 GCA_018649665.1 Chloroflexota bacterium
GACAGCGCTAAAATAATGCAACTTCCAGATTCATCTGGAATGAAAAATGAAATTCTCACTCAGGCAACTAACCCCGCTGGCTATCTGAAATGTCATGAATATGCAGGTGCAAAACTTGTGTTTGCTGGTGATGAAACAGGCACGACAAAAGACGAGTTCTCTTCGGCAATAAACGATCGAACAGCCGCGATTTTGTTCACATTTGCATACGGACCGGCTGTACCGGGACTCAGCCTTCCTGAGGTAGTTGAAATCGCCAGGAGTTCAGGTGTACCGGTAATTGTCGATGGCGCAGCAATGCTTCCGCCCAAAACCAACCTGACAAAGTACATCCGAGAAGGTGCCGATCTAGTGACCTTTTCCGGCGGCAAATACATCGGCGGTCCACAATCTGCCGGTCTTTTAGCAGGAAGAGCCGATTTGATTGAAGCAGCTTTGCTAAATAGCGGCCCCGGAATGGCTGTTGGGCGTCCTCAAAAAGTCGGACGAGAAGAGATGATCGGTATGGTAACGGCTCTGCAGTTGTTTGTGGAATCTGACGACGAGAGTCGACAAATTGCGATGAGAAGCAAAGCTGAATACATCTGTGAACGGCTACAAGGGCTCCCCGGGATAAGTGCGACTGTTGAACAAGATTTCGAAAAATTCCATGTTCCGAACTGTGTAATTAATTTCGAAAAAGGCGAACAAGAAATCGATCGGGTATGGGAAGCTCTCCACGAGATTGAGCCAAGGATCTACATCGCTAGAAACCACGGCGGTTTGGCAGCAAATATGGCAAACGTACGCGATGGGGAAGAGAAAGTTATCGCCCAGCGCTTAGTCGCTGTGCTCACGAACTAACCCAACCGGGCGCTCGATCCGACAATTCGTCTGTGAAGCCGGAAATATTTCGCGTAACTTCTGCGGCTCCGTTGCTATCAACGGTCGCTAGTTCTAGCACTTCCAAAGAGAAAAATAATCCCTGTGGAAATGAATTTTCTCATTCGACGGGCGGCACAACCAAGACAGGGTGTCCAGAGGTCCGAATCACCTTATCGGTCACACTGCCAACTACAAGCCGTTTGAAGCCGCTCTGACCTCTTGTACCGATCACGATCATCGTGCTGGAGTTCTCGTCAGCAATCTTCGTCAAGGTGCTTGCGGGGCTTCCAGTCGGCATTCGCATCGCAGCCGAAATTCCAGCCAGTTCGGCTTGCTCAACAAATGGCGCAAGATACTCACCTGCCAAATCTGACGCCCGACTATATGAAACGGGACTCGTGTAGTAAATTCCAGCGTCGCCCATTGCGCTGTGATAAGCCATGCTGCTTACTCGAACGAACAACAGGGTCGAGCCCATTTTCGCTGCGATAGTGCTAGCGAGTGGAATAACCGCCTCCGAAATCTCCGAACCATCCAGCGGAACGAGAACCACATCAGGCTTCACTGGAACGGTCTCTGAAACATCCTCGGGGCGTACCGTCAATACAGGTAATTTTGAATGAGTAATCACTCGATCGGTAACGCTACCGAGCACACCTCGCACCAGCAATGATTCACGATGAGTTGCCATCGTAATTAGATCAACACCTTGCTGCTCGGCAACATCAAGAATCTCTTCTTCGGGTGTGCCGATGGTCACCATCGCTCGAACCTTAAACCCGCGATTCGCAAGCCGATTTGCCACGTCATTTACATAGTTGTTCGCCTGTTGGGCCACCTGCTCGATTAACTGTGTGCCATATCCGCTCAGTTCTTCGAGGTTAGGAGCGGTAGGGGAGGTTGATATCGTGCCACCAAATGCAATGCCAACCGCCGACTCATCTGCCCCTGTTGCAGAATCGAGGCGGTGATCACCCCGTGCCGGGCGGTCGCGTCCTGCACCCTCACCCGCCCGATCTATCTTCTTCGGATCAACAACCATTAGAAGAATGAAATCCGAGTCGAACGATTCAGCTATACCTTCAGCCCATCCTGCAATTTTTTCGGCATTGGCCGATCCGTCAAGTGGTATTAGTACTTTGTTGAGCATTAGAACTGGTCCTTTCGCTCAGTAACCGAAATTACGAGAATCTGAACACACATTTCCTCTTCACCATATTTTCGTCTAATTAGCGATGAAAATGAACTGATATTCGTGGTGTGTTCATGAAATCTGAACCTGATCGTATGAAGCAAAATTATTCACAGACCAAGATCGGCTCGAATGACCGAATTGTCGGCTTATATACAGCGACCGATCATGTATTCGGTCGGCCGAGTCGTGTAGCGATCGCTCAGTTCTGACAAAACCAATCTCTAGCACTAACGACGCTGATTCATCACGTTCACCTCATATTTAGGGCAGCGAAAACGCGTCAATAAATCCAATCGCTCGGTTAGCATCCCGTCTGTTTAGTCTAAACACCCAGTACGGATCAGTCAGATACTAGGTAATTCAATGTCGTTGTTTCAATCGTTGATAAGCAGTTCGATTGGCAAAATCATGGCTGCGACTATTGGGATCGCTTTGTTAGCGACCGCGGGCTGTTCAGAATCTCTCGATACGATCGATGAAGTCCCTGAACAACCGGTAGTCGACCAGTTCACTCCATATACAAATGTCGGACCGGGCATGGGGGAACTATCTGAGATATATAACCGCTATCCAGGCGTTGCAATATTCGATTTTGACCGCGACGGCGATCTTGATTATTACGTGACGCAAGCGGAAATAAATGCGCCGCTTGAAGTTGCGATGGGTGGAGCGAACCGACTGTTTCGCAACGACGGGAGAGATGTGTTTGCTGAAGTTGCTGAGCTGGCCGGCGTGACTGCTTCGATCCACAACAGCACTGCCGTAGCAGCTTGCGATGTCAATAATGATGGGTATCAGGATTTATACATAGGTGCGCAGGGGCGGATCGGCGACGAGCTTGATATCGGATCGGTCGACGAAGTGCCTGATCTGAGAGAAGTGATACAGGATCGTCTGTATGTAAACAACGGTGACGGAACGTTTACCGATGTAACGAAATCAGCGTTTGGGTCTCGTGCCAACATCCGGTCGGCAGGTTCGATTGCATGTGGAGACATCGATGGCGATGGCTGGCTGGATATCTATATTGGTAATCGGGGTGACGTCGACTTTGTGCGGTTCGACACACCTTCTCACGGCGGTCACTACAACATTATGTATCGCAATAATGGTGATCTGACGTTCACTGATATCACTATAGATTCGGGTTTGCTCGCTCCCCAAATTGTGATGCGTGATACCCAAGGATTCCCGATTACATTCGACTTTCCCGGTACGGATATGAAGTTCGAAGGATTTGATCCTACGATTGTGGATGCCAACGGAAATTTTGCATCGGATCCGGCAGGGCAGACGTGGGCCACTTTGTTTTTCGATCACGATAACGATGGCGATCTCGATTTATGGGTGGCAGATGATGGCGACCGGATGAAGGTTTATCGTAACGATTCGATTGGCGAAGAAATCGCATTCCTCAATATCGCTCACGAAATGAGTGTCGATAAATCGGGCGCGTGGATGGGATACGCGGTTGGTGATTTCGATGGTGATGTTGATCTGGATATATTCGTTACGAACATTGGCTTCAACAGCATCGTTCGAGGTCGCCCTAGTACGGCTGGTGGCGATTGCACATACGCTCACCAGTTCGATTGGGGAACTTGCTTCCACTACTTGCTTCGAAACGACGGAGTTCGGGAGATCGAAGGAATAGGAACTGTAGGCGTTTTCCTTGATGTTGCCAGCAGCACTCAGATTGAGCCGAGTGCTGCGCTACCGCCGGAGTCGCTTATTCCTGCGAATATCGAAAGTTTCTGGCAAGTACCGACCGGTTTAGCAGCTTATGACTTCGGATTCGGAACTGCGTTCTTCGATCTTGAAAACGACGGTGATCAAGATCTCTACTGGCTAGGGGCGATTATCGCTGGCGGAATGGGCCCGGGCGGAATGTTGTTCCCTGGATTCGGCAGAATGTTAGAGAACGTGGACGATGGCATGTTCAAAGACATTACCGTGGAGTCGCACTTAGTCGATTCACGGGATGTTGATTACTCCAAAACGGACCTTTCCGATCCGGGATTTGATCGAATTGCCCAGCGTCTTGGACCAGAGTTTCACGAAAACGGGAAGGGGCTGGCGAAAGGCGATCTGAACGGTGATGGTTTCATAGATTTGATCGGTACAAACAGCAGCGGCTCCATCTTCAACGAAACTGGAGGAACATCGGTTGTTTCCGGCCCATTAATGGTCTGGATGAATGGTGGCGGTGAAAATTCCTGGATAACGCTTCGCTTGAAAGGAAGGATGGCCGTGGATGGTACCGGTTCGAACGCAGATGCCATCGGAGCAGTGGTAACTATCACTTCTGAGGATTCGGATGGTCAGCCCCTGCAGCAGATTCAAACGGTTCTTGGATCATCAACTTTTCTCTCGATGAATTCGCTTGATCTAACGTTTGGCGTTGGTGCCGCCGACTCAGTGGAGGTAGTCGAAATTACGTGGCCGAGTGGAGTCAAGCAGACGCTAACTGACACGAAGGTGAACGAGTTGCTAGAAGTGACAGAGCCGAAAAGCTAACCGATTAATAACATGCCCGCCGTTCCATATTGGAGCGGCGGGCATGTTATTAGCCTTATTCAACAGCCCAGTTGGCTGTCATTCCTGCCTAGTCATCGTCGTCATCGTCATCGTCTCCACCGCGATGATATGGAGGCTCCGCCAACTTTTTGGCTCGGAGAGCGTATTCCCATGCCTTGCGGTAGTGATCGATTGCCTTTGTGAAACGACCACGATCCAGATCATCCTGAGCCTTTACAAGTTCTTCGCGGGCCTTATCTAGATGCTTGTCGACATACTTTTGCAGTCGAGGCGACCATACCGGAGTGGCTTCAGCCTCTTCGATGCTGATCGTCGCCATGATTACATCGGCTGTAATCATGAACCTGAGCGCTTCGTCTATGGCAGCACGGGCTTCATCTGAAAGATCGTTGCCTTTGTGTTTCTTGCCCTTCTTCCGGTCATCATCGTCCTCGTCGTCGTGGTCCTCGTACTCATCATCTTCACGAAGAGCGTCGAGCAACTTGTCGGCGGCTTTCTTTTCGCCTGAGAAGACTTTATGACCGTGTTTCGAATCTGGGTGAACTTCGTCATCCCAGTACTTCCAATCGATCAGCTTGTTCAACTCTTTCAGGGCGTCACGAATCTTCTTCGATTCGCCTTCAAAAGGTGTGAGCTCGTCAATGGCAGCGATCTTCAATGAGCGACCACCCAATACCTCGACGTCGTAAGAGAACGCAGCAGCGCCTCCATCGTCATCGGTTACCGTTGCGGTCACCGTGAAAGTTCCTACCCAGTCGTAATAGTGGGTAGCGATAACCGTTCCAGTAGTCGAAACGCCCGGACTACCCGGTGTTTCGTTCACAAACATTGGTTCGATGATTCCATCGCCCCAATTTATGGTGGCTGTGAAATCCTCGAACGTATCACCACCAGGGAGTAGTACTGCCAATACTGGCGGCGGCGGGAGCGCCGTGCCACATGTCGGACAGTCGAATCCTGGATCACTAAACGCCGAATCGATGTTTAGTGGAGTGAAGATTACGACTTCCGCGCCTCCAGACGGCACGATCGTTGGATTCACGTTCGTGACTTCAACATCGAGAGTGTCAGCATGTGAACCACCATCGTCATCGACCACGCTGACGGTCACGGTATACGTGCCGTTATCTGCATAGATATGCGTCCCTGCAACAGTGCCTGATTGGCCTGCGGCATTACCGGGTGGTCCAAACGACGATTGATTTACAGTGCCAACGGCGATAGCGCCATCACCCCAATCGATTGTCGCTGTATGTGTATCAGCCGTTCCCTGATCGCTGAATCCGACTGCTGGAAGCGCGAATATACTGCCTTCCGCAATCGACGTATCAGGTCCAGCATCAACCACAGGTGGTGCGTTGATGACCGTCACGGTGAACGTGTCTGACGCGACTCCTCCGTCAAGATCGTCTATTTCAACCTCAACTGTGTACGACCCATTATCAGCGTAGACGTGCATTCCGCCGACCGTGCCATCGACGCCACCCGGCAGTCCGGGAAGTGCGACAGAAGTAACCGAAACCGTGCCTGAATCGACAGCGCTTCCATCACCCCAATCGATCGTGGCAACGTGGATGTCGAGACTTCCTGCATCGTTGAATACGGCAGGATCGAGAACTACTAATTCTCCCTCTTCGACGTATCGATTTATGCCGGCCTCGATAGTCGGCGTCACATTTTCGACAGTGACAACAAACGTTCCTGACGCAGTCGCGTTCTCATCGTCCTTAACCGTCACCTCAATGGTGTACGTGCCTTCGTCACCGTATGCATGATTTCCGCTCACGCTACCGTCAACTCCGCCGAGCAGCCCCGGTGGTCCACTTGGAGACGAACTCACCGCTCCTGTGGCGGGTGCGGAGCCATCACCCCAGTCGATGATCGCCGTATGCGTGTCGAGACTTCCTGGATCGTTGAACGTGGTGGGATCAATTGAGATCACCGTTCCTTCGTTCGTCGTTAAATCGGGGCGCACGATGATACTCGGAGGCGCGTTCGCCACTGCAATATGGTGCTCCACGGCAGGACTCGGGCCATGACCATCGTGAACCGTCAACGAGACCGTGTAGGCCCCGTTGTCAGCATAAATATGATCCACAATTGGACCTATAAAGGAAGACGTGCCATCACCGAAATCCCAATCGAAAGTAATTGGTGAGCCGTCCGGATCGAAGGAGCCGCTGCCATCAAAAATGACCAGCGTGCCCTCGGTTGTGGTAGCTGCTCCACTGATATCAGCCACTGGAATTTGTTGAGGGTTCAGCTGAAACGGCGAGCCGCCAACACTGCCAAAGCCTTGAAGCGTCCACGGTGCAACATCACCATCGAAAAGGCTTGTATCGACCGAAGTGTCCACGGTGTGACTATCGTCGTAGACGGGTCCTTCGTGTAGGTCGACTCTGTCGGTGTATACCGCGTCTGTGTAGTGGTCGTGCCATTCGCCGTGGTCATGCACGAGGTCGTGCCAATGGCCCCAAGCACAAACCGTTACTCCAGCAGCCGTCGCGCAATCATGCCATTCCCATTCCCCGTCCTCGAAGTGCGTCTCGACGTCGGGGTGCCATTCCCTGAACCACCAAACGGATTCGATCACTTCGACCCCTGGCCAATGCAGCTCAAGCTCGAGTGCCGTCAAACCAATGGTTCTGTCAGAACTCAGCGTCGGGGCAGAATAGCA
>JABIHL010000113.1 GCA_018649665.1 Chloroflexota bacterium
AGATACCGTATCGCCTTCGCGAACTCGGTACTGCTTTCCACCTGTATTTATAATTGCGTAATCTGTTGTCATTCGTATTTATCCGTTCGCTGCCCAACCTAACTATTCTAAGTACGAATGCTCCACAGGGTCAATTTCATTTTTGGTGGATTTTCACCCACATTGATACTGATATAGGCTTCACGGGGATAAGAATCAAATTTTCGGAGCTTCTGATAGGAGTCTCGCAATGGCCCAAGATAGCTCGATGCTCGATGGCACGATTGCTAGTATCGACACTGCAGTACGAAGCCTCGGTCTCGAAGATGACATGAGAGAAACGCTCGTCGTGCCCTGGCGCGAGATTCAAGTTGGCTTGCCTGTGCAGATGGACGATGGCAATGTCCGAGTGTTCCGCGGTTATCGCTCGCAGCACAACGCAGCACGTGGTCCTTATAAAGGCGGAATCCGCTACCACCCGAACGCTGATCTTGACCACACTCGTGCGCTCGGCATGCTGATGACGTGGAAGACTGCTCTTGCCGATGTGCCGTTTGGCGGTGCCAAAGGTGGAGTTTCAGTAAATCCGCGCGAGCTTTCGACTGGCGAACTAAATAGACTCACCCGTCGCTACACGATGAGCATTCACCACGTGATCGGCGTAAATCGAGATATCCCAGCACCAGACCTTGGCACATCGGCTCAGACAATGGCTTGGATCATGGATGCATACGGATCGATTCACGGTCACACTCCCGGTATCGTCACCGGAAAACCTATCGAGCTTGGCGGATCACTCGGCAGAGCGGAAGCGCCGGGTAGAGGAGCAGCGGTTGTGGGCTGCCGCGCAATAGTCGATTCGGGATCGACACCCGATCAATGCACTGTTGCGGTTCAGGGCTTCGGAGCGGTGGGTGCGGCGGCAGCACAAACCATGTTCGACAACGGTGCAAAGGTGATCGCCGTATCGGATGTCGATGGTGCGATCATCAATACTTCGGGTCTCGATATACCTGCGCTACTACGTATCGTGCTCGATGGTGGCTCGGTTTCGGATTACGCTGATGCCGATCCGCTCGACAATGTCGATCTGCTCACGCTCGATTGCGATTTGCTAATCCCGGCGGCGATCGAAGACGTCATCACCCCCGAGAATGCACCCGATGTTCGGGCAAGCATCATCGTTGAAGGGGCAAATCGCCCGGTCACATCAGTCGCCGACGAGATATTGGCTGACGCGGGCAAGAACGTGATTCCCGACATTCTCGCCAACGCTGGCGGCGTCATCGCTTCTTATTTCGAGTGGGCACAAAATATTCAGGTGTTCAACTGGGAACTGGAACGGGTGAACCGAGAGCTCGATAAAAAAATGCACGAAGCCTACGACGTAACGAAGGCACAGGCGGATCGAAACGGCGGATCGATGCGAAAGGCAGCATTCGATGTCGCAGTAAGCCGCGTGGCGGAGACGGTCAAAATTCGAGGGTATGTTGGATAACCGCGGCTAATCGATCACGTAGTTCGGAATCAGTATTCCTCGTTCTTTGGCGTGTCTGACCTCAGCATCGAGACTCGCCGAAATCAGGAGAGGGTCTGACCGGACTAGTTCTGCGTTCGCTTTCAACGCACTGACCAATTGCGGGTATTGCAGGCGGGTCGCCGTGTAGTCGTCGTAAATTTCCTCGCCCTGTATGTCGCACCAAGGTGCCAGCGATAACTGATCGTCGGCCAAAAGTTCGATTTTTCTCTTGTCAGGCAAAGCTCGTGAAATTACCGACTCATAGCCTTGATTCATCGATTCTGGAGAATAGTCGTGACTGATCTGGGAACGACCGGACTCGATCAAATCTTCCATTCGACCTGCAGCCGAAAGTACTGCCTGAGTCGACGCATCTATCTGGCCATACGGCACAAGGGTAATTCCATCAAGATTGGCGAATTGCCTGAAGGCACCAACTCTGGCACAGACTGCCGGTGTGCCGTTCGCAACCGACTCGACCGGAACGAGACCGAACGACTCAACAAACGATCCAATGCATAGAGCGACGTCCCCTCCTGCGTAATATCCGGGCATTTCGGTTGGACTAAGCCAACTATGGAACTCCACGATATCGACGGCATCCAGATCGTTTACCAGTTCCAGTAGTTCGTCAGTCGAGCCAGCCGCATCATCGAAATTCGCATCAGATGGATACGCCGGAATCAGCAATCGAACGTTTCTAGCAGGTTCGATTTTCTGAACTTCAACTGCCGTCCTTATTGCTTCATCCAAACCCTTCGTCGGTATGGGTCGATGTGGGAATAGCAAAATCAGATCTTGTTCGCCACGAGGTGATATTCCATCCGGAAGTATTGGAATCGGAGCAGTTTCTGGAACTTGCACACCGTTCGGTATCACCACCACTCGCTCTATCGTTTTTTTTCCTGAAATTGCGACGGTCGCTTCAATACATTGCTTGAGATATTCGCTCGGTACGACGGTCGTTCCGGCTGGCAGAGTCAACGTCGACAGAAGCGCCTCTTCGTAGACGTAGTCGTGAATCGACCTAATGATCTCGGTGCCTTCTAAGGCGTGTCGCAAGTAAACGGCATCAGCATGTAGATAGACTCGATCTGCCCACTCCGCAGCATTGCGCAATGTTTCGGCTGTTCGAGCGAGAGCGACCGGAGAAACCTGATGAGTCGCCGGAAACGATCCCCGTAGTTGAAGATCGGGATGAACAGTAACTCCACCAACTTCGAAATCACCATTGTGCGAATCCGTTCCAGTGCACCAGATTTGCAAGTCGTGACCTGAATTCTTCAGGCCAGCCGTCACGTCAGCGAGAATCCTTTGTGATCCGCCGATGACGTAGTTCGGAAATATTGGGGCGACTGAAATTGCGGCGATTCGCACGGTATTGCCTATTCAGAATCGCTGGTTGAGTTTTGGTCGGAGACACTATCGGCGAAACCACCAAACTGTCGTTGGAACCACACCAGCGGATCGCCTTCGCCAACCTGAATTGATTGCACTTCACCAATAAACACCGTGTGATCGCCGGCTTTGTGAGCCGCAATAACCTTGCAGTCCATAGCGGCTATGGTGTTGGCAATTACGGGAGTCCTCGAAAGCTGAGCGAGGTTCTCCGCAGCCAGTTCTCCACGCGATTCGGGAGGAGTGGCGAAGTGCTTTGCAATTTTGGTTTGACCCGCATCTAAAATGCTCATTCCGAACCGACCCGTCGATTCGATCAAAGCGTGTGTCTGTCTCGATTCGCCAATTACAACGAGAACCAACGGGGGATCAAGCGAAACCGACGTGACGCTACTCGCGGTCATTCCGTGCACTGCCCCGCTTGGTTCGACCGTAGTGATTACGGTGACCCCGGTCGCGAACCTCGACCATGCGTCGCGGTACATATCTGCAATTGATTCGGCCGTCTGCAATCCTGTCGCCCCCCGAAAGTTCGAAACCAGTGCCAATGGCGAAAGTATAAGCGCGAAGTCAGCCTATGCAGCTATGTTAGCGGCGTTGCATCCACTCGACGGGCTCGGGATCGGCATAGCCGGAGAGTTCGACATACGCATCGCCAGTTATCGCCGTACCGTTTTGTCGACCGCTGACATGTGACTTCCCTTCCCAGTAGGTCGAGGCAGCAGGAAGACCACCTTGAACTTCCTGATCGTTAGCCACTGGACTGATCGTCAATTCCATCGAGAGTGATTCGATTGACAGCGACCAGCCAGATGGGTATGTGGCACCACTGTCGGCACTTGTCCACTCACTAAGCACGCCGAGACTGATTCCATCGGCTTCTTCTCGGAGATCTCGGACGTTTCTGTCAGGCGACATGTATGTGCCGTACGTATCGACGATTTCGCCGTCGGTACCTCGTGCCTGAGTGATCATTAGCGATCCACCATCATCAAACTGCACGGCGAACCACTGCCAGCCCGCTGGTTTGCCCAGAACGAAAAAGTCGCCCCACTGGTGATCGAACCAACCCGTGCCAGTCACCTGGAATGTTTCGCCATTTAGAACCAACTCGCCGACTGCTTCCTGTCTCGGCCAAGAGTAGTAGTAGGTGGAACCAAGTTCAGTTGGCAACCAGCCGATCTCGTTGTGAAGCATCACGGGAGTAACGGCTTTAAGATCAAGACCGAGACCTGTATCACCACTTTTAGCAGCAAAATAATGGGCCCCCTCTACTGGAAGCAAACCATAAACCCAGTCGGCTATGAGGACGGTCATTGGTTCGCTGGCAGACTTTCGCATACCGGCTTCTGCTCTGGCGAATTCATAGTGTTCGCCTGTTTCGACATCGAAAATTCCGAGTTGGGAGACGAGATTTGGTTCGCTGAATCCATCGTCCGCCTTGAATACAACGAAGTGGAATCCAAATTCTCTGCCAGATTCCGATACAAGGTGACCGCTGTGGTACCACCATTCAAGCCGAGCTTCGTGGTCTAGCTCATCATCAGGGAACGTGACAGGCAAAGGAGTGGTGGTGGGATCGGGAACTGCACCCGTAGGTATTTCACGCGGCTCGGCAGACTTCACACAAGCGGTAGCCGTTACCAGCAAGCCGACTGTAAGCAGTAACAGAAGCAACAGGCGTCTAATCGGCACGTTTCACCTCCGGCAGTATCCGATCAAGCCACCCGGGAAGCCACCAGTTCCACGGACCAGCGATTCGCATGATGGCGGGAGCAACGAGAGCCCTGACTAATGTCACGTCCACGAACACAGCGATTGCTAGACCAAGTCCGATGGCTTTCACAACCACGACATCAGCGAGCACAAAACTTAAAGCTACGATGATGAGAATCGATGCAGCTCCGGTAATGATTAGTCCGCTCCGTTGGAGCCCTTCGGCTACCGCTAACGTGTTATCGCCTGTGCGCTCGTACGCCTCAGCGACTCGGGATAGCAAGAATATTTCGTAGTCCATGCTGAGACCAAAAATAATTGCGAATAGCAGTATCGGCAGGGTCGCTTCGATAACCCCCATTGCTTCAAAATTCAATATTTGACTGAAATTTCCTTCTTGAAATACGAACACCAAAGCTCCGTAGCTTGCAAGAATCGACAGTGCGTTCAGTAGCACCGCCTTTAAAGGGAGCAGTACCGATCGGAACAGCAGCATTAGCGAAATGTACGTCACGCCCAGTACGGCGGCTATGACGTACGGAAATTTGCCATAGAGTGCGGCGATGATGTCTGTAATTTCACCGGCACCACCGCTGACGTGGAGTTCACCACCCGGTGGAATTAGCGCTCGAATATCAGTTACCAGTTGGCGAGTCTCAGGCCAAAACGGGTGCAGATCACTGTGAATCAGGAACAGAATCGCACCGTGGCGAACCGATTCTTCAACGATACGGGCAGCAGCAACGTCGGTAATAGATTCTGGATGAGTGTAGAGAAGCTCGTACTCATCCGTGCCAAACGTCGGCTCCAGATTCACGATGCTGGTCACTCCAGAAACGCCGTCTAACCGTTCAAACTCTCGCCCAACGTCGAATGCACGCCTTATATTTTCAGCGGAGAACGGATCGGCAGCGACCGACACGTCGCCCTTTTCGGCGAAGGTATAGACCACTGGTATGACGGTTTGCAGCGCGAATCCGAATTCTTCCCTGAGCACATCGAATCCCTGCCTCGATTCCAAAGTGTCGGGCAAAATCGTCGCATCAACTGTTCCGAGCCGCAGTGATAACGCCGGCACCGCGAGCAGAATCAGAACAGCCGACGTTGGGACTAGCACAAGCCACGGTCGCTTCATCACCCAGTTCGATAGCGGTACCCAGAAGCTGGGTCGATTGCTCCAGTTAGGAACAATCCTGAACCTGTTGACTCGTTCACCCAACACAGCCAATATCGCTGGCATCAACGTGAGTGCGGCGATCAGTGCTGCAAAAATAACTGCAACGGCACCAATGCCGACTGAGCGAAGCATCATCACGTCGAAGAATACGAGACTCAGTAGTCCGATCAGACTTGTGACTGCCGAAAATAGAATTGCCTGACCTGCGTGAACATGTGCGCCTAAAACGGCGTCTTCGACAGATTTACCTTTGCGCAACTCTTCTTGGAATCTCGACGTATAAAACAGCGAGTAGTCGATTCCGATTCCGATCCCCAACAAACTCACGATGTTCAACGCGAACACCGACATATCGATCCCTTGCGATATGAAGAAAACTATCGCCACACCGACGAGCACTCCTCCACCACCCACCGCTGCTGGCAGGATCGCGGCGACCAAAGTTCCGAATACGAGCAACAGAGCGATTGTTGCCACAGGGAATGCGACAGTTTCGCTCCGACGCAAATCACGTTCACTTGCCAATGAAATGTCGCGATACAGAGCTGGACCACCGGTAACAATCAAATCGAGTGGACCTGGGTCGACTGCTTCTATTACCGTGTCGAGATATTCGAGTGAATCGTCCAGTTCCATCGCCAGCCCGGCTGAAGCGTGAACTGTATTGCTGACCGCAGAAGCTCGCTGAGGATCATCGAGGTGAGTTACAACGTAGGAGATATTTTCTAAGTCTGGGAGGCCGGAAACAGCATTTTCGACCGCATTTGAGAACCGAGGATCGAATGGTGACCAATCTGGGTGACTGAACACGAAATCGACGGTCAGTGTCGTTAGCTCAAGTCGTTCTTGAAGTACGTTACGAGCTTGAACCGATGGGAACGATTCGTTTGAAAATCCACCCGGCTTTAAATACTCATCGGCACGAGGAAAGAACGGCAACGCAGCCAAAATGACGATCGCCCAAATAGAGAGGACGTAGTATTTCCGTCGGATGATGAGCTTGCCGCTGGCGTTAAGCATCTAGTAATTCTGGTCTAGTCCACTAACGATTGGGGGCTTGATCGCAAAGCATTACGTGGAATATCGAATGATAGATTCAGCACAACTTTGTCCGTCATTCGCGACACCAGCCGGTTAAACAAACCGGGCTACCTCAAAATTTTTCAAGGCAGCCCGATCTTAATTTCTATTCGAATGACTTGGGTTTAGTCTTCAGACGACTCTTCGGTCGCAACTTCGACTTCAGCGGTTGTTTCGTCTGGGGCTTCGTTCTCACCATCAGACTCACTACCCTCACTACCGTTCTCCAATAGAGACGGGTCGATCACAGCGCCCGCTTCACGTCGCTCGTCGATGACTCGAATCGCTGAGATCTTGTCACCAGCATCCGGCACCTGAATTTTCACGCCTTGAGCGATTCGACCTGTTGATCGAATTTCACCAAGGTTCGTGCGAATGACCTGAGCTTGTTCACTAACAAGAACCAGCATGCCGGTCGAGTCAGTCCTGATGTCTTCGCTCACCACTGCCGAATCGGCAACGTTGCCGGTCTTAGGAGTGACTTTCAACGTAATCAGGCCTTTACCACCACGACGCTGTTGGGTGTAGTGACGCAGAAGGGAAAGCTTGCCATAACCCTTCTGGCTGACGATGAGCAGGTAGCCCTCGTCATCGACAACGTTCATGGAGACGATTTCGTCCTTGCCCTGAACTGTCATGCCTTTCATTCCACCAGCAGCACGCTGACGTGCCCGCACTTCTGAAGATTTGAAGCGAATCGACATGCCTTCCTTCGAAACGAGAATCACGTCCTCGGTATCGTCGGCAAGCACTGCACCGATCAGCCCGTCATCGCCCTTCAAATTGAAGCAACGTAGTCCACTGCGATTCATGTTTCGCAGTAGTGGCAGGTGCATGCGTTTCACCTGGCCATGTTTCGTTGCCATCACCAGATACGTGTCTTCGAGGTAGCTCGAAACGGCAACTACCGCCTGAACTTCCTCTCTCGGCTCCATATTGAAACCAAGGTTTTGCACAGGCGTACCACGGGAGTTTCTCGATTGGTCGGCAGGCAGTTCAAATACTCGCGATGCAAACACTCGACCTTGATCTGTGAAGAACAATAAGTAGTCGTGCGTGTCTGCAATCTGCAAGTGCGGCGTTACATCATCTTCCTTGGTCATTCTCTGACCCCGGACGCCCCTGCCACCCCGGTGCTGCTTCTTGTACGTGTCGAGTTTGACCCGTTTTACGTAGCCGTTGCGACTTAGCGTGATAACAACATCTTCGTGCGGTTCGGTGTCTTCTCGACGCCAATCGCCGAGTTCTTCCTTGTGCACTTCTGTGCGGCGTTCATCACCGTACTTTCGTTTGAGCTCTCGCGTCTCGGTGCGAACAACGCCAAGAACTTGGACACTGTCAGAAAGAAGCGCTTCGAGTTCTGCGACGAGTTTGAGAAGTTCGTTATATTCGTTCTCGATCTTTTCACGTTCAAGCGCAGCTAAGCGACGCAGTTGCATATCGAGAATGGCTTGCGCCTGAATCTCGGAAAGGCTGAACTCTGCCATCAAGCTTGAACGGGCTTCTTCGACGTCGGCTGACGCTCGAATTAGCGCAATTACTCGATCAAGATTGTCGATCGCTATGCGAAGACCTTCGAGCACGTGTAAGCGTGCTTTAGCCTTTTTCAGATCAAATTCAGCACGCCTTCGAACTACCTCAACCCGGAAGTCAATGTAGTGACGAAGTGCCTGCTTCAGTGTAAGCATCTTAGGAGTGCCATCAACCAAAGCGATCATGTTGACTGAGAACGAATTACGAAGGTTCGTGTGCTTGTACAAGTTGTTGAGTACAACCGGTACGTGCGCACCACGGCGAAGCTCTAGAACGACTCGCATACCTTTACGGTCGGACTCATCCCTGACTTCACTAATACCTTCGATTTTGCGCTGCTTGATCAGATCGGCGATCTTCGCAACTAGGTTCGCTTTGTTTACTTGGAACGGAATCTCGTTGAATACGAGGCGTTTACGCTCCTGCCGGTTGATATCTTCGATTTTGTGATCGGCTTGAACCATCACACGACCGCGACCGGTTACGTACGCGTTTCGTATACCTTCTTGGCCCCAGATATGTGCGCCAGTTGGAAAATCAGGACCCTGCACAAACTGCATCAGATCGTCTACCGAAGCGTCGGGCTTTCCGATCAAATGCACGATAGCGTCACATATCTCAGCGACGTTGTGAGGCGGAATGTTCGTTGCCATACCCACGGCAATACCTGAAGCTCCGTTTACCAACAGGGCTGGCAATCGAGCAGGAAGAACTGTTGGCTCTTTAAGCGACTGGTCGAAGTTCTCGCCCCAGTCGACCGTGTCACGATCAATATCACCGAGCATCATCTCGGTAATCGACGACAATCGACACTCTGTGTATCGCATTGCAGCCGGGGGATCGCCATCGACAGAACCGTAGTTACCCTGACCATCTACCAGCGGATACCGGAGTGAGAACGACTGCGCCATACGCACTTGGGCGTCGTAAACCGATTGGTCGCCATGTGGGTGGTATTTACCTAACACTTCACCTACAAGACGAGCGCTCTTCTTATACGAAGAAGTTGGGCGCATGCCCTGATCGTGCATTGCGTAAAGAATACGACGCTGCACTGGCTTCAAGCCGTCACGAACGTCGGGAAGCGCCCTGGACACAATTACGCTCATGGCGTAGTCCAAGTAAGACGTCTTCATTTCGTCTTCAATGCTAATTGGCCTGATGTTGCCGAGGTCGCTATTGACCATAAAAATCTCCGGCTAAAGGGTTGGTACCAGCCCGTATCGCGTCAAACTGGCGCGCAATACGAAAGTTAATGCCTCAACACTACGCTTTCCCATGCGTACGCGCAACGCGTGCGCACACGCCCGCGAGGTCTTCCAAAAACCGCCGGTTATTGCTCGCTGCGTTCGACAAGGGCGAGCAGCAGGCTGTCGAACCCTTTCGGAGTACGCTCGTGCAGGTGGGCAGGCCACTGAACACCGATTAGCCATTCACACCCTGGCTTCTCTATTGCTTCAACTACCTGATCTTCTGCATACATCGAAGAGAGCAATCCATCGGCAACCTGAGCTGGAAGTAAGCCGTGTGTGTGAGCCGAAGGAATGGTGACCCAACCTGATCCTGCGATCGTGTAGCCAACTTTGCCGCCCGGTGCCATGAACGATGTGTGCTTCGTAGGGTCTATGCTCGGGTCGCCATGTCCTTCTACTGCAATCGGAAGCTCACCGCCTAGGGCGATGTTGAGAGCGTGCATGCCCCAGCCGATACCCAATACAGGGAACCCGGCGTCGATTGCCTGTGCGAGGGCAATAGGCAGGTTGTCAGAAGATAGAAATCCTGCTTCACCAGCGACCATGAGGCCACCCACATCGCTAGGAAGTCCAGCATCCGATTCAATTACAACGGTCTCGCCTGCGCCGTGCGCTATCGCATCAACAAATGGCTGCGGATTCTCTCCGGGGCGTACGACTAACGCTACTCGCGCTGGGTTACTCATGAACTGGCCCTCGGGCTAAGACAAGATTCAACTTTAATAAATTTGTGATTCAAATGTGGTGGCAGAAATTGAACACCGCCGTGGCACTCTAGAACGGGATGCCCCAGAGCCCCATCCACTCAGTAAGCGATTTTTCGACAGCGAGGCCGTGCTTACGTAGATCTTGACCCAATCGTCCTTCTGCAGGGCGGTCTCGCTCACCCTCATTCTCGCCAGTCGGCACAAAAGGGTAGAAGGCTTTACGGTCATACCTGTAGATCCAATAGGTACGCAGTCCGGAGCGGTAGGTATTGTCTTCAACAGTACCTGTGAAATATAGCTCGAACACGGCAGCAAGAAGGTCGTCAGCGCCGTCGTTCATACCGATGGCGTTGCCGACTGTGTAAACAGTCGATACCAGATCGCCAAATTTACCGTCTTCAAGAACGATCCAGCGCATACCTCGGTCGTCATCTTCGATTTCAAAAGCAGTTTTTGTTGCACCTTCACCGGAGTACAACACTTCGTTGAGTTCGATCTTTATATCGCGCTGGAACGAGTTCGATTCATCGTTCCGGTAGATCACTCCAGCACGTCTAGAAGGGGTGATTTCACCGAGTGCCTGAAGCTTCGCTTCTGCCTTGATGACAGTCGACATCGCTGACCAATCGTTCTTGGGAGTTTTGTTCCCGCCGAATATACCCATGCCTATCGCAACCCGTAGCGCATGCGCTGTTCTAGTTCTCGAAGTCGCTTGACTCTTTCTTCCAAAGGCGGGTGAGTCGAGAACAAATGCATCGATCCTTCGCCTTTTAATGCTGCCGGAATAATCAAGAAAGCATTTGCAGTCTGCAATTTACGTAGATCCTTGTCAGGAATGTTGTTCACAGTACCGCTGATCTTCTCGAGAGCATCGGCAAGTGCACCGGGGTCACCACAAATCTCAGCACCAGTATGGTCGGCTCCATACTCACGATATCGAGTAAGCGCCAACACAAGTAACTGACCAATGAAATATACGATGATCGTAACTAGGTAGACCATCATCATGCCGCCGCCGTTGTTGTTACGGCGCCCGCCCATGCCACCGAAGAGCATGTTCCAGAAGAGCATGGTCATCAGAAAACTGGTGACGGTGACTAGGAAGTTGGCAATGGCCAGCACTCTCATATCACGGTTAGCGACGTGTGCAAGTTCGTGACCAATAACGGCCTGGAGCTCTCGCTCATTAAGCCGCTGTTGAATCCCGGTAGTAACGGCAACAAGTGCGTTCTTTGGATTGCGACCTGTAGCAAATGCGTTCGGGATGGCAGTGTCGATTACCGCTATCTTTGGCATTGGCATTTCGTATCGATCGGCAAGCAGTTTGACCATCTTATGAAGCGCAGGTTCCTGCTCGGCAGTGACTTCTTTCGCACCTGTCGATCTCAAAATCAGCTTGTCGGACATGAAGTACTGCACGACGATCATCACTCCGACGATTCCACCGACAAATATGAGCTGCAGACCGGCAACCTGCATAAGGAACAGGGCGAATACGGCGTAAAGGAACCCGAGCATGAACATGGTGAAGTACATGCGTGTGACGAGTCCACGATCTTTATGAAATTTACGGGTACTGGTCGAAGTCATTTCCGTTCCTTCAGGGGGCTGGAGAGTTTTCCAGCGCATTCACAATGAAACTTGCACGTAGAATCTTACCGGAGTGTTGGCTGCGACGAGAAAAGGATTTCTTGAGAATTAGCGCGTCCATCAATCGATCTTGCTGGATATCGCAGCAGAGCAGTTACTTTTATTACGCAGTTGGAGTCGCATCAGATTGACCGAATCATCACCGAGCAACGTGCAAAGCAATCCTAATACCGGAATCACAGACGCTGAACTAGAACACGTCGAGAACTCGGTTGTTCGTGCCACCAAAGAAGCCGGTGCCTTTGTGGCGAGCAGGTTCGGCGGCTTTCTGGAGATTTCTCAAAAAGGCGATAAGCCCGGAAAGGACTTGGTGACCGACGCCGACAAAGCTAGCCAGCGGATGATCGCTGAGATCATGTCGGAAACTTGTCCCGATCACATGCTACTCGGCGAAGAAGACCCACCAGAAGAGGAACCAGCGGCGGCAGATTGGCTCTGGATCGTCGATCCGATCGATGGAACAACAAACTTCGTGAACTCGTCACCGGTCCACGCTGTTTCAGTCGCGGCACTATTCAGGGGCGAACCGGTTGCTGCTGCTATTTGGATTCCGTGGCCTAACGCTGACGGTTATCTATTGATGCACGCGAGGAAAGGTCATGGCACATGGATTGGAGATGCTCAAGTTCATGTCCACAAATCAAGTGATTCGGGTGAGCCGATCACTGGCGTGCTTTCGGCTCGACCGGGATGGATCCGCCGAATGTTCAATGTCGAGAAGCCGTTAGAAGGTCACTTTGGAGAGATCCGCGTAGGTGGAAGCGCCTGCCACGAGCAGTTCTTGGTGGCCAACGGAACAATGCAATACGCCATCACCGGGTTTGCGATGGCATGGGATTTCGCAGCAGCAACTCTTTTGGTCAAAGAATCAGGGGGCAAAGTGATGGTGCTCGGCTCTAATCAGCACTTCTATGAGTTCGATGGTTGGAGTAGCGGATATGCGAACGACTCGGCGACGTACGGTCGAATCAGGAAATGGCAGGGACTACTGCTGTCAGGATCGCCAGCAACAGTCGATTTCGTTTCAGCTAATCTCAAACCAAAACCCAAAGGCTTACTCGGAAAACTTACCTCGCTAGTAAGTTCGTTAAGTTCGTAACGTGCAATTGCTCATCTACTAAAAGCGTGGTCCAGACGCACCGCAACGTTCGGCTATACGCCGAAGATGCTGCGGAGTACGCCCAGCCAGCCGGACTTTCAACCCTCGATTGTTACCTGTGGGTAGAACGCAACGTGATCTTTGATGTTGCCAGCCGCGTCGGAAGGAGATGGGTAGTACCAAGCAACGTCGTTAACCTCTTGTCCATCGACGTTCAGCGAGTAGTAGCTGGCTAGCCCTTTCCAAGGACACGTTGTGTGCAGTCCACTATCGGAAAAGAACTCCCGCTTAATCGAACTAGGCGGGAAGTAAACGTTCCCTTCAACCACTTCATAATCCTCTGTTTCCGCAACGACTGTACCGTTGAAGATAGCTTTCACCATCGACATTTCTCCGATTCTATGTAAAATGACTGACCAGTCAGTATTTATTATCTGACGTCTCGTTATTGTCCTGAATACTCAGATGCCACTCTGAATATTTCGATGCCAACGAATTCAGCCCTCGCTTCCGCACCGTTCCAACGTTGCGAGCATCTGATTGTTCAGGATGACTCGAATGTCGGATCCTGACACGTATTAGCTAAATAAACCTGAACCCTGTAAGAATGTCCGCTACTAGCAAGATTCAATTCAACTTAAGTAGTACGGTCAATTCGATATCTCCTCTAACAGCGACGGAACACATGACAATCGCAGATAGCCCAACGACAATCGTAAATTCAGACCCACAGACCCCCGAAGCTCTCATCGAGTACTACAAGAGCGTTCGCGGTTTCACCGAGCGAATGTGCGAGCCGATGGTGAACGAGGACTACGTGATCCAATCGATGCCCGACGTTAGCCCGACGAAATGGCATTTGGCGCACACAACTTGGTTCTTCGAGACGTTCGTTCTTGGCAACAACTACCCGAACTACGAACCGTTGAACAAGCAGTACAACTACCTGTTCAACTCCTACTACAACGCTGTTGGTGAACAGTTCTGTCGACCTCGCCGAGGTCAAATTTCACGACCAACCGTGGCGGAGGTCTACGAGTACCGCCACTATGTTGACGAAAAGATGATCGACTTGATCGAAAGACTGGGTCGAGACGGTGGACTCGAGTCGCTGCGAGACACGATCATCCTTGGCGCGAATCACGAGCAGCAGCATCAAGAATTGATGGCGACCGATATCAAGCACGTTCTCTCGATGAACCCCCTTCGCCCCACCCTCTATGAACGACCTGCTGACGAAAAACCTGTTGGTGTCCCTAGGCTTGAGTGGCTTCGCTACGAAGAGAGTGTGTATGAAATCGGATGGGATGCCACACGATTCTCGTTCGACAACGAGGGGCCAGAGCATAAGGAATATGTAAACGCTTTCGAAATGGGTTCACGACTCATCACAAACGGTGAGTTCATGAAATTCATGGACGATGGCGGCTATCAACGACCGGATGTTTGGCTCTCGCTTGGCTGGGCCGAAGTACAGGCTGCTGCTCTAAAAGAGCACGAGTGGGAGAAGTTCGATAAGCCGCTCTACTGGTTCAAAGAGAACGATGAGTGGTGGCAGTACACGCTGGCGGGTCCACGACCTGTTCACCCTGACGAGCCGGTGCTTCACGTGAGCTTCTTCGAGGCCGACGCCTACGCCCGTTGGGCTGGGGCTCGACTCCCAACCGAAGCTGAGTGGGAGATAGCTTCTGCCGATGCCGAAATCGAGGGGGGTACGTACTCCGACA
>JABIHL010000114.1 GCA_018649665.1 Chloroflexota bacterium
GGTTGCATTCGGAGCCAAATACATTGGATCACCTCACTCGACTGGAATTTGTACTGGGCGTGCGGAATTTGTTGAATCGGCGTTTCAGCAGAACTTCATCGGATACGAACTGGCAGGTCAACAAGGCGTAGTGCGCCCTTACGGTCGCCCGTACAAGACTGATCGTGGTGAAGTTATCGGTGTTGCCGCTGCCCTTCGACGCTGGTTCACTATGAACCACGAAGAACGGTTGGGTGTTGAGGATTCAAAACGAACTGCATTCCAACGTGGTCTTAAAGATGTAGCAGGCGTCGATGTAACTATTCCCACGACTCCTCAGCTCGGACCAAATGTAAACGTTGTTATTCATATAGACGAGAGCACAACGGGTGTCTCTGGTCTCGACATCATCCGCCAGCTTGAAGAGGGCTCTCCGCCCATCTGGACTCGAACTTTCGATGAAGGTAAGACGATTCCGATAGGTGTTCAGATGCTCTCTGATGAAGAGGTTGAATCAGTCATCCAGAGAATCAAAGGGATTCTCTCGTAAATTCAACAAATAGGCCTGGTCGATCAAACATTTGTATCGATCAGGCCTCTGTGTATTATTTCAATCCCCGGAGAAAAACCATCACTACGCTGATCTTGGCAATTAAGCTCAGTGCAACGATACAAGGAAACTTAGAATCTCGGCACAGGCTCTGTGGGCGAGTGAAAATATCCTGCGGTTGAATAGTAGGGGCCACCATTTTCCGGTGGATTACTATCGACAATTGCGCTGACCTCAAGCCGCTCAGCCGCCGTCAGTTGCCAATTAGCTGCGTTGACGTTTTGACGAATTTGCTCGGGCGAACCTGCACCGGCTATAACTGTTGCAACGATCGGTTCGGCAAGAAGCCACGCGAACGCCAGATCAAGCACCGTGTGGCCGTGCTCATGAGCCCAATCGCCGAGCTTTTGTACGAGATTCAAGTTGTGCGATGTAATCCATCGGTCGGCTGTGTGCTGCTCAACAGACATTCGAGTACCAGCGGGTGCCGAACCGCTGAGATTCATCTTTCCAGTAAGCAGTCCAGCAGCGAGCGGGAGGTACGGAATCACTCCGATACCCAGTTTTCTGCAAGCCGGAATCATTTCTTCCTCAGCATTGCGCGTCATCAATGAATATGCGAATTGAGAAGCGATAAGCGGTGCAAAACTGTTGTTTTCAGCAGTCCACTGAGCATCGACTAATCGCCATGCTTCGAAATTACAACCAGCGATGTACCGAATTTTTCCGTCGCGTACAAGGTCGTCGAGCGTTCTTAGCGTTTCGTCGATTGGCATTCGAGGATCGGGCCGATGAATCATGTAGACGTCGATGTAATCGGTCTGAAGCCGTTGAAGGCTCTCTTCAACGGAACGTAGGACGTAATTTCGTGACCCACCGAAATTATTGGGACCCTGACGCCGCATTGATCCAAACTTTGTTCCGATCAACATCTCCGCTCGCCTGCCCCTAAGAGCACTACCGATGTATTCCTCAGACTTGCCCTGCGCATAGACATTTGAGGTATCGATGAAGTTAATACCGTGGTCTATCGCCGCATGAATTGTGTCGGTCGATTCTTTGATATCGCGTCGGCCGACCTCTCCGAAGCTATTTGCTCCGAGTCCGATTTCAGAGACTTCTAAGCCAGATTTCCCTAGGTGCCTAAACTTCAATTCGATCCTGCAATTACTATTTCGATCACTAGATCATGACGACTGATGATTGTTTTATGGCAAGTCTAGGTCTGTAGTTGGCGTATCGCTCCAGTCGTCTTTCGACAGCCCATCGTAGTCGAAACGCACAGTGCCATCCTTGATGGTCAATTGGTTAATCAATCGCCCTTTCGCCTTCATGATGCGGTAGCCAGTCGGACCTGAATCCGAAAGTCCTGCTGGTCGATCTTGGAATTCCAAAACTGAGATATCAGCAGGGGCACCAGGGGTTAGCGTCCCCAACTCTGTGTGATTAATCATCTTCGCCGGCTCCCACGTAGATCGAGCCACAACCTCGTAAATCGGCATGCCCATGGCAAGGAATTTACTCATTACTTCGGTCATTTGAGCTCGAGACGTATGCAGGCTTGAGCGGTGCATATCAGTGGAAATCGTGTCAGGCGGGAAATTCTGTTCGAGGGCTGGAACTGCCATCGAAAACGAGAAGCTATTGTTACCGTGCCCTACATCAAATTTCACGCCACGCTTTCGAGCATCGATGTAGTGCTGCTTCACTTTGCCATCATTGCCAATCATCGGCTTTCCATACCCGTAACAGTGAGTCACACCATCGCCGGGGCGCAAGCGTTTGAGCAATTCGTCGAATGTCCGCGTGGGTTTTGAGTTCTGATCGACTAGTAAAAATGAATCTGAGAGGCGTGCCGCTTCGATTCCTCGGTCGATAGATTCCCAACCACGACCTTGGTAGTGCGCAACTTTTACTCCAACAATTACATCTGAACGTTGTCGAATTTTAGCCGCAGTAAGTTCAGCATCCATATCCTCAGTGTTTTGCTCTACATCACCTTCCATTCCCTGCCCTACGATATTAAGAAGAGCAAACACCCGAACCTCTGATTTACGCACGACGTTTGTATTAAAATCGTCAAAAGTGCGCCATCCGGAGCCCCCGCAATCCACCATGGTAGTCACTCCATATGGAAAGCACATTTCTTCAGGAAACATCGATCCAGCCCACCCAGTACAGTGAGCGTGTATATCGATTAGCCCGGGCGTTACGTACATGCCAGTGGCGTCGATAACCCGGCGCCCTTGTGATGCTGGAATGTCTGGTTCGACAGCGCCAATTGATCGACCTGCAACCCCAACGTCCATCAAGCCATCAATACCATTGGCGGCGTCAATTACACGCCCTCCTTTGATTAGGAGATCGTAACTAGGCATTTTTTAGAATCTTTCATGTGTTTTAACAAGTGGGTTGGGAAGCTCTTGTGATTTATCGAAGCTCAAATTGACGAAATCACCTGCGATCGTTCTAGTAGCTTGGTGCGAATTCAACGATTAGATATTTTCTGATTATGGGACGGGAATCACCCGCTGGTTCAGATCAGTTGCCCAGTGTTAAGCGTTTTAATCGACGCCTCACTACGATTCCTGACGCCGAGTTTTTTGTAGATAGAAACAAGTCGGTTTTTCACGGTACCCGCTGTGATTCCGCAACGTGCTGCGATTTCGTCGTTGGTTGCGCCCTGGGACAAATAACTGAGGATTTCGGATTCACGAGGAGTGAGTCCGAAAGAGTTGGATGTGTGTTCAGCCCAATGATGATTTTGAGTATTGGGAGAATATTGCGATTGAATCGTGGTTGCAGAGTTGGGATCGGAGAGAATCGATGAACCTAGTATTGATGCACAGACGCGAACGACCGCCCGTAATTCATGAAGTGCAGAAATCAAGTTCGCACCCGAATCAAACGAGGCAACCACATCAACGATGTGAGTACTACCCAGCCGTGAATTTACTCGCAGTTGTTCAGTACCGGAAACCATCGAACCAGAATCGGCATTGAAATCCTCAGGGTAGGCATAGCTGAAAAACGAAACTCCAGTGACCCGATGAGTTATTTCAAATGAATATGCCGAAGCACCGATCGATCGAATCATCGTTTCTTTAAAGAACTCATGCTTTTGCCGACTACTCGGTGCCTCGCACAGCCCGTCAACGGCATACTGCAACACAGTGGCAATATGCTGCTTACGGTCCCATTGGCGAGAAGTTTGGTGCAGTTGCAAGAAAGCGCTGGCCATAGGCCCAGCCGATTCAATATCTTCCACTCGTTCGAGCATGCTCGGGTTGCAATC
Source organism: Chloroflexota bacterium (assembly GCA_018649665.1). Taxonomy (GTDB): domain Bacteria; phylum Chloroflexota; class Dehalococcoidia; order Lucifugimonadales; family Lucifugimonadaceae; genus Lucifugimonas. The sequence continues at coordinate 3,825 of JABIHL010000114.1, forward strand.
CGAGATTGCAAACACAATGGCGCCAACTCGATTACTACCAGCCGTAAGCGGTATCACGCACAATTCTTTGAAATCTGGTGATGATCGGATCATGTTCATCAAAGCAGTCCCGATATTTGATGCGGGTACAGATTTGTGCTCGCAAGCCAAATGCACTGAACTAGCAGAGAGTCGATTTTCATTCAGTAGCCGGGTCGAGTCTTGCAAAATGGAGTCTGTTGCCCCGCCTATACCGTCCACATGGGCGATTGGAACGTACTTGTCCGAATACCTGTCGTATGCGAACAAGGCGCCGTACACAAGCGATGCTCGTGCAGCGAAAGTCGAATAGAACATATTGAAGAAAGTAGCGGGGTCTTGACTGTCATTGAGATGGAGCAGCAAGTGCTCTAGTTTCGTCTGGTGTTCAGTAGCTCTCAGAATTTCTTTTTGAAGTGTTTGCTGACTGAGATATGGACCCAAAACCCGACTTACTTTTTCTACGACCAGAAAATCGTCGGAATCGAACGCATTGGGGACGTGCGAGAGAAAAACGATCGCACCTACGACCTCGCCACCGTTCACGATACGCATTCCTAACCCGGAAGCCCAATTTGCACTCGGAACGATCGAATTTATATCGTCGCCGTCGTGTTTCGTATACATCGAGGGAATGGTGGACGAAGTAATAGGGCTGTTTACGCTTACTGCTTGACCGATCAGGCTTTCACCCAGCCGGTGCACCGGACTTGAATCCCAATCCGGTATCGATAATCCTGAAATTTGAATTGGAGAAAACAGTCCACGAGGTACGTCGGTCGATGCGATCACCATGCGATCGCACGGAACAACCTGCTTGATTACATTCGCTATTTTGTCCCAAACTGGAGTATTGACTGAACTGTCGATCAGTAATTGCTCTATCTGGTTGTAAAAATCGGTATCGGTAACCAGCTGTTTGCTCCGTATCTTGCGTGCCAATACATGCGGATTCTAAGAAACCAGCAGTACGTATTAGCCCATGCCCTACGCTACTACCGTGTGATATCACGTCCAAATCGTATTTTCAACTGTCCTGAATCGGTTCTATTCCATCTGGACATCTATTCAGTTGAATTAGTGCAAAATGTTCGCCTAAATACCTCGATTTCAGTTGAGCGGCATGACTAAAGTAACTAAATCAGTGACTTTCGTTACCTTGTGACCGTAACTTCACAGCGCAAAACTCTCGTTGACTATGATCGCGTGAGTTGGGCAGCTCGGTGTTGTGACCCTGTTGGGTAACAAATACTGGTTCTGTTTCCGTGACTCGTGCGACAGTTATGCACTGTTCTGCGAATGCATGAACAGTGAGGAGGAAATTGTTAATGCGGTACATGAAGTTATGGCCCAAGCTAACTTTGCTAATGCTGGCTATTGCAGCAATGGCGGTGGTTGCTTGTAGTGATGGAGACGCAGTTGAACCTGAAATCGTCATCCAGACTGTAATCGTCACCGAAAAAGGTGAAACGATTACGGTTAAAGGCGACACGGTTGTTGAAACTGTAGTTGTTAAGGGAGATACGGTTACGATCAAAGGGGACACGGTCACAGTTAAGGGAGACACAATTGTCGTAACAGCGACACCTGTTCTTCCAGCAACTGCAACGCCGGTTCCTGCTGATAAACCTGCTCCACCTTCGAAGAATGCTTCGGGGCAGTTAGTTTGGTCTACGATTGCCGACTCTGGTGTCGGAAGTGGATTTAACGCTGGCAACCTATGTTGCGGTGCGAAGATGATGAGCGTTGTTGAGACGCTATTCAAGCCAACTCACGCTGGCGGACCGGCTACTCCGCTCCTTGCCAAGTCTTGGGAACTTGACTCAACAAACTCACCACCTCAGTACGTAGATGTAACTATCGAATCTGGAATTATGTTCCACGGTGGTTACGGTGAATTGACTGCCGACGACTTGGTTTGGAATATCAACGATACCAACCCGAACTTGTCGGAAACTCTGGGTACAGGAAACATCAGTATTACTGACGGTTCTGGTACTTGGGCTGGATTCCTCGGTGCTAATGCAACCGAGAAAA
>JABIHL010000115.1 GCA_018649665.1 Chloroflexota bacterium
GGACTGGATGGCTGAGCGTGAGGCTCTCGGTGACGAGGCTGTTGTCGGCAAAGACAAGCACGACGTGGTCATGGGCGCCTTGAAGGAAGTTATTCCTATGGGTCGACCGCAGGAGCCTTCTGACATTGGCGCTTTGGTTACGTTCTTGGCTTCAGAAGAGGCTCGCAACATCACAGGTCAGACCATCCAATGCGATGGCGGCCAAGTAATGGTGTAAGTGTCATTGGCACGTTTTCTGGTGCCACTGGCACTTTTTCTGCGAGGTTGGGTGATTGGTGGCTGAAGAGCTGCGATCGTTCTGCTGAGCAGAGAGAGAGAGTGTGTGAATTTGAGAAGCGGCTGGCGAAATCGTCGGCCGCTTTTTCGTTTAATTGGGTTGGTGCATGGAATTGTGTAGTCGAATGCCAACACCCTCGTCCCGACCGAAGCGAAGCGTAGTGGAGGGATCTGCGATGGGCTTGCCAGCCGACTCCTCCAACGTGAACGAATAGATAACACCCGTCGAACAAAGTGGATTATGTCAACGACCAAGGTCCCTCCGGCAAGGTCGGGAAGAGGGGTTGTCGTGTTAGTCGATTGTGGGCGGCAATGTGGAATTTGCTCTTATGAGAGTCGACGTACCACTAGGATCCCCTGCGTTTGTCAGAAGATGTTTCTGACATTGGTCGATAGCCGGCCCCTACAGCGGCCAGCTTTGGATGCCGTCGGTTGGTTCGTAGCCTAATACTTCTTTGGAGTGGCTTAGATCGCGGAAGCGGGTGTAGTTGTCGGATACGCCGTAGAAGATATCCCATTTCAGGGAGTCGGGCGCATCTACGCATTTTTGGAAGAACTGCCTGATGTCGTTATGACCGAAGTGAACTGCGACTTCACGCTGATTTGTTGGTCGGTCTTCCGCGTGGACACGTCCGATTCGAGCAGCGATCGCCGATCCGTGATCCTCTGAGAACAAGCGTGCCATCGCCTCGCCAGCGATTTTGGCGACGCCGTACATGCGTTCAGGGTGCGGCGGATCGGTGTGCATCATCACGGGTCGTGGAGTTGGAAGATCGTCCATTCGACCCTCTCGGAACGACTTATATGGCTCGTAGTTTTCAGAAGCCATTAGCGTTGCGCCTGAAGAGCCGAATATCACACGCTTCACACCGGCCTCGCCCGCCGCTTTGAACACGTTGTAGGTGCCTTCGATATTAATATCGAGCTGTGCCTGATCGTCGTGCCCAAGATAGGCGGCGAGATGAATGACCGTATCTATACCCTCGAAAGCGGGTCGGATGGCATCGAAATCGGTGATGCTCGCCTGAGTGGTTTTGTAGCCGTCGACTGCCTGTCGATTTAGCGCAGTGATCGTGTGACCGAGCGAATCCAAGTGCTTGCCGACGATGCCGCCGATAAGTCCGCTCATACCGGTGATTAGGATGTTTTTAGTTGCTGGCATATGTCGCCTTTCGCTGGGTTGAGAGTCGTGAATGGGCGGACGATATCACGAGTCGCTGTTTTCAGGCCGCTGTTACTTGATTCGCAAAGCTTGCCCTGCGACCAGAAGCGTTACTTGATCGGCGGCGTTGGCGATGAGGCGATTAGCCGTGCCCAGTTCGTCGGCGTAATCGTTGCCGATCACTGTTGGAGGAGCAATTCCTGAGCCGACTTCGTTTGTGATGACTAGCGTTGATCGTTCCGATGACTGAAGCGATTTGATTAGCCGGATAACTTCATACGAAGTGCCAGTGGCTTGATCGTAGTCAGGTGCAGTCATTAAATCGCCGATCCAGAGCGTGACGCAATCGAGAACGGTCGCTACTTCATCTCCGGGTTTAGTGACCGATTCGACAATTTCAGTGGGTGGTTCAAATAGCGTCCAGTGCGAGGGTCGTTCCTCGATGTGTCTATCGATTCGACGGTCGAGCGATTCGTCGCCAATTCCTCGGTGTGCCGTGGCGATGAATCGCACGGGGTTGTCACCCGCTAAGTCGTTGGCAAGTCGCACGGCGTAGCTGCTTTTGCCTGATTTCACACCGCCGGTGATGAGGTGGATCGTCCCCATTAGTTTTGGATTTCCTCGCTGTAGGTTGAAGTTAGATGTTCGTAGTGATTGAGCAGTTCGAGTTTTCGCCGATTGCCTTCAAGAGTGACTATAGAAACGCTTCCCGGGAACGCCACCAGATTACCCATGTGCGATGGATCCCAACCGAGCAATCTCGTGATCATCGTGCGAACTGTGCCTTCGTGAGTGACGATTATGGTGTCGCCATCTGTGTTTTTGAGATTTAGCTCGGTAATCGCGTCGTCAATTCTTTCGATGAAACTCATCAGCGAGTCGCCATTCGGCGTGGAGAAATTCGGATCGGCGGTTAATAGCGCCGTGACATCATCCGGGTATTCAGCCTTTACGTCGTTCCATTTCTTCCCTTCCCAATCGCCCCAATCGATCTCGCGGAGCAGCGGAGATACCTCGACGATTGGCCCGATGGCTTTAGCGGTTTGAGTACATCTTCTTCGGTTGCTCGAAATTATTCGATTCACTGAAAATTCTTGGTGCACGTATTCGCCAACCAGAGTGGCTTGTCGTCCGCCTCGTTCGGACAGCGAAAGATTTTGGCGACCTTGCACTGTGCCTTCAACGTTTGCATTGGTTTCGCAGTGGCGAATTAGTATTAGTCGACTCATGTTTCGCTAATCAGAACTCGTCCAAAATGGGTCGGTTATTGCGCCGGCATCGACGACTCCTGCGGCACCGATCAGGCATATGAATACTGCTAGTTCGATACCCGCTCCGTACACATCGCCGTTGGCTCCGCCGAGGCGTTTTTTCGCTAGTAATCCAACCACAAGAGCAGCCACGATCCCGCCTACAGCAATGGACAGAGTTGGCCCACCGCCAACTGCGGCACTGATCACAAGACTGAGAAGAATCACGACGATTAATGCAGGTTTCGGGATGCCCACGTACTGCGATCCGAGTCCGTTCGCCGATACGTATTTTGTGATCGACATGATGACCAAAGGGGCTGTTCGCGAGACGATTCCTATAATCGGAAGGAATATCCAAACGCTGCCGAGAGTGAGCGACGATAGCGCCATCCAATTAACTCCCAGCGCCAGCACAACTGCGGCGACGCCGAACGTTCCGATGTCAGGCTTTTTCATGATCGATAGGCGTGACTCGGGAGTTTGACCGCCGAACACACCATCGGCGAAATCAGCGAGCCCGTCGACGTGAAGAGCTCCGGTGATTCCCACAGTAAATACAACTACAAGTGCGGCGGTTAAATTACGAGGAAGAAATTCGTCTATCAGCGCGAACAGTGCCGCTGCACCGAGTCCAATTATCAGTCCTACCAAAGGGAAGAACAGGGGGGCGAATCGTGATGGTGGGGAGCTGCTGCCGCTTCCGAACGGCAGCGGGATGATAGTGAGCAGTGTGAACGCGTCGACGAACGGTTTCAATGTGTTGCTGGCTCCGAATTGCTGGTGCCGCGTGTGCCTTCGGCTTGTGGGGCATGTTCGCCAGAAACGGCCGCCTCTTCGAACGTTGCCATCTCATTGTGCACCCGAACGGCAGCTTCGATTATTGGGATCGATAGAACAGCACCGCTTGCTTCGCCAAGTCGCATATCGAGATCGACGGCAGGCTTTAGCCCGAGATGCTCGAGTGCGAGGATGTGACCGGGTTCGACCGATTTGTGCGATGCCAGCATGTATTGCTTCGATATTGGCGATATTGCCGCTGCTATCAGTGCGGCAGATGTCGAAATAAAACCGTCGAGAACGACCAGCGTTTTCGCTTTCGCTGCGCCGATAATCACACCTGCTAAAAATCCTATTTCGAATCCGCCGACTTTCGCTAGAACGTCGATTGGATATTTGGGGTCGGGATTGTTGATCTTGTTCGCTTTCGAAACTACGTACGCCTTTTTAAGGCGAGTTACTTCGTCGATGCCAGTGCCATGACCCGTGACCGTCTTTGCCGATTTGCTGAGGAGCACCGAAGTGATCGCCGAAGCGGCGGTTGTGTTGCCAATGCCCATCTCGCCGACCGCAATCAGATCTGCACCGTCTTCGGCGAGCTCGGTAGCGAGTACCATGCCTTGCTCGACGATTTCGACAGCGTTTTTATATGACATCGCTGGTCCGTTGGCGAAATTGTTCGTGCCATCGGCAAGTTTTGCGTCGACAAGCTCTGTAGTGTCTCCGGGGATGGGGTTCGCAACTCCTGCGTCGACGATTTTGACACTTGCCCCCGCGTTGCGGGCAAGAGCGCTAACGGCTGCGCCGCCGCTCAGGAAATTAGCGACCATCTGGGCTGTTACTGCTTGTGGAAACGCCGAAACGCCTTCTTCGACTACTCCGTGATCACCAGCGGCGACGACAACCCATTTGTTCTCGATTTTTGGAGTGTCGGATCGTTGAATACCTGCGAGTTGAGAGGCGATATCTTCGAGTCTACCCAAACTTCCCGCTGGCTTCGTTAATGTCGCCTGTCGAGCACGTGCTGCTATTACGTGGGATTCACTTATTGGCTCGACGGCGTAGTGGTTGTCGTCGGTTGAGTGCGAACTGTGCACTGGGTCGGATTTGGTCATTAGAATTCCACGCCCTTTTGGGCAGGAATTCCTTGGTCGGCGTAGGGGTGTTTGATCTCTTTCATCTCGGTTACGAGATCGGCGACTTCGATTAGTTTTTCGTGTGCGTCTCGACCAGTGATTATTAGGTTCAGCATTTCGGGCTTGTTCGCTATCACTTCCAGAACTTCATCGACGTCGATCCAGCCCCATGTGACCGGATAGGTGATTTCGTCGAGCATGATGACGTCGTATTCGCCCGAAGCGATTTTTTCTTTTGCGATTTGCCAGCCGTTCTGGGCAAGCGCTTCATCTTCTGTCAGGTCCTTCGATGTCCAACTGAACCCGCGGCCTGCAGGGATCATTTCGATGCCGATTTTCTCGGCTGCCATCTGCTCGCCGTATTTAGATTTCTCACTTTTGATGAACTGGACTGCCATCGAGTTCATTCCGCGACCCCAAGCCCTGAGCATCATTCCGAAGCCGGCAGTTGTTTTGCCTTTTCCGTTACCTGTATTGATAACCACGAGTCCTTTTCGGACACGCTTTAGGTTCGGCGGTGGCGTGAACTCAGTAGGCGGTTTGTTGAGTGGGTTAAGTGGCATGTGGCGTTAGCTCCGGGCGTCCCGATCGAATCGGAACTTGGTCGCAGGAGTCAACCCTCCCTCTGACTCCCTCCCGTTCTGGGGAGGGAGAACCAAAAATCGGATCAGTCCCGTTTTACTAGTGCGGTAAATGGCACAAAAAACCCCGTTCTTACGAAGCGGGGAAGCTCTTGATCAGATGACCTTGTTTATTCGGTCGATATCAACGTGAGCTGCCCCTGTTCGCGAGGAGTCGATGTGCCCATGTGTCCCTGGCAGGTCTCCTGGCTTCCGGTTTGACGAATTCCTTTCGTCATGAGTGCAAACCTTCCCAGCGTTCAAATGAAGCCAGTGGATATTTGCGCTCTCAAACCGGTAACAGTGGCGCTACCGCAGCGGATTCTCACCGCTTTCCCTTTTCACCCGAATCACGAATTGGTTGTTCGCTCGTCAGGCACCGGGGACGCGTTATTCAATTACAGGGAAGGCTATGTTGCCGGATCGGTTCAGTCAAATGTGCTTGCAGGCGGGTTCTGGGGGCATGACCTAGATTCCGTCGGCAACGCCCCGGAGCAGCCATCCGATTCCGTACGCAAGGGTTGCAGCCATTCCGCCGACTGCGACAGTTTCGAGCCCGGCTTTGAGAGTGCTTCCGCCAACGACTCGTGCCTTTAACACGCCTATTGAGAAGAACGTTGCAGCAGTTGCTATCGAACTCCATAGGAACGGCGACGATATCCCGCCATCAACCAGTAGATTGACGATGAACGGGGCGACCGGGACGATTCCTGCGGCCAGGAACGCAACGAACGTCCACCAAGCGGCTTTCTTAGGCTCTGGGCCATCGAGCAAGAGGCCGTGCTCTTCGAGCAGCATAGTGTCGACCCATACTTGATCGTTTGAGGTAATTACCTCGACTACCTGTTCGAGTAGTTCGCCCTCGAAGCCTTTCGCTGCGTAGATTTGGCGAATTTCTTCTCGCTCGCCCTCTGGAATGAGATGAATCTCGTTCTCTTCCTCTTTGCGAATCATGTGCAGGAACTGTTGTTCAGCTTTGGTTCCTAGAAAATTGCTGACTGCCATCGAAAAGCCGTCGGCAAAGAGGTTGGCGAGTCCGAGAATGACCACGATTCCAGCGGCGAGTTCAGCCCCGACAACACCCGAAACGACAGCGAACGTCGTTATCGTGCCGTCGATACCGCCGTACACCATGTCCTTGAGATAACTTTGCGGAGTGCCATCTTCCAACCGCTGCTTCACCCTGTCGGGGGTGTGCATGTCGCGAAGGTGGTCAGGCCCACTCAGGCTTCTGCCCATTTAGAAAAACTCTCCTAGAAACCGTGGTCTGCTGCGCTGTCTTGCGGCACGAACCCCAAAACGCTCTTGGCGTGTTCAATGTCTCGATATCGGGTCGGATTATCAGAGCAAGCAAATACAATTGCGTATTTCAAATCGGCTGGTGCGTGAACGGCTTTGTCGATCATTTGCAGAATGTCGCGGTGACTGCACCAGACTGAAGCGTTGCGGGCGTTCAGAGGCACATCGTCGATTTCGACTTTTCCGATTCTTATACAGATTATCGACATGTCGTGCTGTTCGGAATACATCCGTCCTAAGTTTTCGGTGAACATTTTGGATACGGAGTACATGTTGCGTGGGCGAACGGGCGAATCGACCGTGATGATGGGGCGTGGCGAGGGCATTTCGAAGTCGGTATCGTGCACCAACGATTTATACGGTTCGTCCTTTTCATAGCCTGCGATTACTGCTCCGGTGCTGGCAGCTACGATTCGTTTTACGCCTGCGATTCGGCAAGATTCAAACAAGTTGTAGACACCCGTTACGTTCGCTTTGATGTGCGTTTCGGCTGGAACGTTGCCGCGTGATCCTGCCATGTGAATAACAGTTTCCACACCTTCAAGAGCGGGCAGGATATCGTCGATTCCATCTCCAATATCGACTAGCGAAGTCGGAAATCCTTCGACATTTGATCTGCCGAGGGCCGAAACATCGTAGTTTTCAGCGAACTGTCGCCCGGCGAGTCCACCGATCAATCCGCTCATGCCCGTAACTAGGATTTTGGAGGTTTTCATTTGATTTCGTCAATTACTTAGTCGGCTAACTAGTGTTATCGACCGTTTAGGAAAATTCGGTGAAGTGTGCCGACGTTGTTCTTTCGAGTTCCTTGGCAAGAGGCTTGTTTGCATTGAGAGAATCTAGCGTGCCGTCGGCTAGTAAGTCTGATGCTTCCCGGCGCGCAATTTGTAGCAGGTCGACGTCATCGATGGTCGCAACCTTTAGTTCGTCCCAGCCGCTCTGACGAGTGCCCATGTAGTCGCCGGGTCCTCTTATACGCAAGTCTTCTTCCGCTAGCTCGAAGCCGTCGCTGTGGTTGAGCACGGCGTTGAGTCGCTCGTTTGCCATCTCGCCTTTTGTGCTCGATTTCAGGATGCAGTAACTTCCGTGCTCACCACGTCCTACCCGACCTCTTAGCTGGTGCAGTTGGGCGAGCCCAAAACGGTTGGCGCTCATAATCATCATGACTGTGGCGTTAGGTATGTCGACACCGACTTCGATCACCGGGGTAGCGACGAGAACATCGATGTGATTGTTGCGTACTCGATCCATTACATCCTGCTTTTCGGCCAGTTTCATACGACCGTGAAGAAGTCCGACCCGTAAGCCCTTGAACTCCTCTTCAGAGAGCCGTTCGAACTCTTCGAGCGCTGACGCTGCCTCGATCGATTCGGATGGCTCGATTAGCGGGCACACAACGAATGCCTGCCTGCCTTCTGCCACTTGACGGCGAATCAGTTCGTAAGCGGCGTTTTCGGTTGGCTTGGTGTTCGCCAGAGAGGTCGTGATTGGCTTACGCCCTTTCGGAAGAATCCTGAGAGTCGTGATATCGAGATCGCCGTAAACGGTCAGCGAGAGCGTTCGAGGGATCGGAGTTGCCGACATTGCCAATAGGTGGGGTCGGGGCTCTCTACGGGTGAGTGCTCCACGTTGTTCAACACCGAATCGATGTTGCTCATCGACTACAGCGAGTCCTAGGTTTGGAATCGCTACCTGCTCTTGAAGCAAGGCGTGAGTTCCGATGATGAGATCGGCCTCGCCATCGGCGATCATCTGTTGAATCCGTTTTTTAATTGATCCCTGGAGACTTCCGATTAGCAGAACCATTGTGATTCGACGATTGCCTTCGCCGGGGAGGCTGGCATGCCGAACGGCGTCTTTCGGCTCGCCGGGGAGTGGTTCGGCTTGAAGCTGAGCCGAAATGCTTAGGAAGTGCTGCTCGGCGAGAACTTCGGTCGGAGCCATTAACGCTCCTTGGTGTCCTGAAGTGTTCGCTGCCAGTAGTGCTGAGAGGGCAACAACCGTTTTTCCGCTTCCGACTTCACCTTGAAGCAGGCGTCCCATCGGAACACCTGTCGACATGTCTTCAAGTAGGCCATCTAGCGAAGTTTGTTGATCTGAAGTTAGTTCGAAATCGAGGGAATTTAGGAACGCCTCTACTACAGGTCGCCCCCTACTTTGATCGATCACTATGCCGTTTTTACGGTGTTGCCATTCCGTTTTTTTCTTCAGGGCGGCGAGCTGATACATAAACAGCTCGTCGAAAGCTAAGCGCCTTCGAGCTTGGAACTGAAGATCTGGTGAATCGGGGAAGTGCATCGACTCGACCGCTTGCTTCAAATCGGTGAAAGCGTGGCGCTGCTTGAGATCGTCGTCCAGAAACTCGTCGAGTAATGGCAAGCCCGTGTCTAGCGACTTGCGAGTTGCCGTGCGAATCGATCGCTGGACGAGTCCGTCTGTGGATGGATAAACGGGTAGTAGATTACCGGCGTGTGTTAGCTGGAGTTCTTCGTCTTGGGCGTGACTGCTGGCAGCCGAGTTGGCGGGCAGCTGGTCGTACTCGGGGTTCTGCATTTGGGCGAGATTATTGAACGCCCCGACTTCACCC
>JABIHL010000116.1 GCA_018649665.1 Chloroflexota bacterium
ATTAGCAATCTGCGACTCGGACGTTCGTTCATCAAGGCAATTGGCCAAATCAAGCAATCCGCAGCCGTCGTAAACCTCGAACTCGACGCTCTCGACGAAGAAATCGCCAACGCGGTCATCGCTTCCGCCGAACGAGTCATAAATGGCGAATTCGACAGTTCGTTCGTTGTCGATATTTTCCAGACAGGCTCTGGCACGTCGACCAACATGAACGCCAACGAAGTCATTTCGAACGTCGCAATCGAATCACTTGGCGGGGAACTCGGATCTCGAAATCCAGTTCACCCCAACGATCATGTAAACAAAGGTCAGTCATCGAACGACGTTTTCCCATCCACCATCCACTTGGCTGCTGCCGGGGCGATCAAGGACAACCTGCTTCCTTCGCTGAAGGAACTAGAAGAATCACTTCGCGCCAAATCTGAAGAGTTCTGGGGAGTCGTCAAGACAGGCCGCACCCACCTTCAAGACGCCACGCCGATTCGACTCGGTCAGGAATTCCTCGGCTACGCGGGTCAGCTCGAATTCGCCGGCAAGCGAGCCGAGAAAGCACTTGCCGAACTATCAGTGCTCGCCCTTGGCGGAACAGCCGTTGGAACCGGCATCGGTATGCACCCCGAGTTCGCAACACGAGTGATTTCACGATTGCGCGATCTCACTGGTCTCGATCTTTCGGAAACCACGAATCACTTCCAAGCCCAGAGTACTCTCGACGCCGCCGTATCGGCATCTGGCGAACTAAAGTCGATCGCAGTCGGCATGCTCAAAATTGCTAACGATGTTCGATGGCTCGGTTCCGGACCCCGAGCTGGCATCGGCGAAATCTCGCTGCCAGAAGTCCAACCCGGATCGTCAATCATGCCGGGCAAGGTAAACCCAGTTATCGCTGAGTCCGTAGCAATGGTATCGGCTCAGGTAATTGGAAACGATGCGACTATTACGATCGCTGGTCAGTCAGGAAACTTCGAGCTAAACGTGATGATGCCAGTGGCAGCTCACAACCTGCTTGAATCGATCGATCTTCTAGCGGCGGCAGCCCGTAACTTCGCACGACAGTGCATCAACGGCCTCGTTGCAACCAGCAAAGGGCCCGAGATGGTCATGCAAGGTCTAGCGATCTGCACTGCCCTCGCACCGATCATCGGTTACGACGAAGCAGCACGGCTTGCACACGTAGCTTCCGAAAGCGGCGAAACGATCAAGCAGGTCGCTCTACGAGAAACCGATCTGACAGACGAAGAACTCGACAAGGTACTTGAGCCACTGTCGATGACCGAACCGAAGGCATAGCCTTCCGAAAACTTCCTTCTACAGCGATAACTGAATAGAAAATCACACGAGACCGGTGCATACTGTCGCCGGTCTCGTTGTATTTAACACACCGGTCACAATAGGGAGATTTCGTAAATGGGCGCCGAAGCTAAAGTAAAAGAACTTGGACTTGATCTAACTCACCCATCAGGCCCGGTCGCCAATTATGTGGCCGCTGTCACGGTGGGAAAACTCGTTTACCTTTCGGGCAAAGGTCCCAACCGAGCCGATGGATCGCAAGTCACTGGCAAGGCCGGATCAGAACGAACTGTCGATGAAGCGTACGATGCTGCACGACTCTGCGGCATCCAGCTTCTCTCAGCATTGAAAGAACATGTTGGTAGCCTCGACAACGTAAAACAAATCGTCAAACTGCTCGGCATGGTCAACGCGACTCCAGATTTCGCAGACCAGCCTAAAGTCATCAACGGCTGTTCCGACCTATTGGTCTCGATTTTTGGCGAAAAAAATGGCAAACATGCGCGATCTGCCGTTGGCATGGGCAGCCTCCCCGGTCAAATCACCGTTGAAATCGAAATGATCGTCGAACTAAACTAGCGATCAGTCATATTCGCTAAATCGGATCAACCCAAAAGAACGGATCACCAGTTGCCCGGAACAATCAGCATCAAAACTATCAACCACGTCGGAATCCCAATATGGGATCGACGCGTTGCGCTGAAGTTCTATCGAGATATTCTCGGGCTTCAGGTGATCCCTTCAATGGTCGATTCGCCCAACATCGTTTGGACCAAAACTCTCGATGGAACAATGGTTCACTTGATTGAGCCATCTGATGGCGAAAATCTTGGCGATCCCCACATCGCTTTTGAGGTCGACGATTTCGATTCGTCGGTTGAGGCGTTGAGGGCTTCTGGCTACCCAAACATTAGCGACACAGGCGAACGGCACGACGGCCAGAAGTGCATCTTCATTGACGACAACGATGGCAATCGTCTCGAATTCGCTACCGCCAGCAATCTGCGCTCATCGACTCGTGTTGCCGACACACTTGGCTACACATCAGAATCAGGTACTAACGCCAATGTCGATTCGCCTTCAAAGATAAAATTACTCACGATCAACCACGTCGGTTTGGGAGTGAGCGATCGTGTTGGCTGCATGGGTATGTACCGTGATCTGCTGAACATCAACGTGATTCCACACCAGATCGACGGCAACACGCTGAGTTGGACCGAAATGCCCGACGGCTCGATGGTTCACGTTATCGACCCTCCACAGTCGGTTGGTCCACGAGGCGACGGTAGACAGCATGTAGCTTTCGAGGTCACCGATCTTGAGGCGACCGCTGAAGCTCTATCTGAAGCCAACGTCGAAATCGTTGAAGGAATCGGAACTCGACACGACGGTCAGCAGTTCCTGTTCATCTACGATCCAGATGGCAACCGCATTGAAATAGCGACACGTGGTGATCATTCGAACACCCCTCGCACTGCCGACGAAAACGGCTACACAAGCGAAAATGGCGTGCTGCTCTAGAAGAGCGCTACCCGTCGCAGCAGTTTGAGACGCAAGTTCGTCAGCTACCTAATCTGGCGCGCCGACACGCTCAACGCTGGCGAAGTACGACTCTAGAAATCCAATCGCAGCCGCTTCCATTTTTGAGTCGGCAACCTTCTTCAACAGCCCTGAAGTTTCGACCGATCCTGCCATTTGAACGAACGTGCCACCTGATTCGTCGCCGGAACTCGTTAGAGTCACACCGGCTTTGCCTGAAACCCCGGCGCCCATCGACTTTCCTGACAGCTCGATCGTGAAACCACGAAGTTCGTCGATGTTCGACAACTGAACATCAGCGTTCACAGTCGGACGTAGAAACCCCATTCGAATCTTCATCGAAACTCGATAGCTGTTTGATCCGGTTGATACCACCTTTGCCGTTCCCGGTAAATGAGGTTCCATAGCCGCTGGATCAGTCAACACACTCCAAACAGTCGACAAAGAAGCCTCAACCACTCGATCGTAATCAAATTTCAATCGGAACGCCTTTCGACCACCCTGAAGCGGTCGGAATAATCGGATTTGTAAAAACCATGTTCAAGAAGGTCAATTCTATCCGCCAAACCCTCTCCTACATCACAACGTGGGATTAGGATTGAATGCATATGTCATCGCCCGAGACGCCACCAGCGCCTGAGACCCAACCAGTCCGCAGTTCGGTTCGTTCAACCATACGTTCACTCGTATGGTCTGTTTACGCGCCCTCATTCCTGCTTTCGATGGGTCAGGGCATCCTCATTCCCGTTCTTCCGGGATTCGCCAAGCAGGAAATGGCAGCGACTATCGGGCTCATCGGTCTAGTAATCGCAGCACGTCACATAGGCACGATGATCTTCGATGTACCAGCGGGAATTCTTGTCGGTCGACTCGGACTTCGCAAAACCATGATTGCTGGCGTCATCCTCTTCGGAGTATCAGCTGTCTGGGCAGGACTATCACCTAACTTTTCGTCGCTTATGGCGGCACGAATACTAGCCGGCGTGAGCTTCGCTCTCTGGAGCATTTCTCGACACTCGTACATCGCAACGGTAGTTCCTATAGACGTTCGAGGAAGAGCACTTTCACTGTTCGGTGGAATATCCCGCATCGCCACAATACTCGGTCCGCTAATGGGTGGAATCCTTGCCGAACATGTAGGCATCAGAGTGCCGTTCTACGCGCAGGCGGTAGTTGCCGGAATGACACTGGTCATGGTCCTGATCACAACTAAAAATATGATCGAGCCAAAACGTTCAGACAACCGCCACAACGTGTTCGCTGAACTCGGAGGCGTAGTCACTCGACATCGACGTGACTTCGCAACCGCCGGTATCGCCGCTGTTTCTCTACAGTTCCTAAGGGCAGGACGAGAATTCCTCATACCGGTTTGGGGTGGGGAGCTTGGGCTCGGCGAGGCAAAGATCGGTTACATCGCAACCGCGTCGTTCGCTATCGACTCAATGCTGTTCCCGTTCGTTGGCTACTCGATGGACAAATGGGGACGGAAATCGACCGGAATACCCGCATTCATCGTACTCGGCCTCGCAATTGCGCTCATTCCACTAACAGGGTCATTCGGTGCACTGCTGGCAGTCGGACTAATCGCCGGACTCGGCAACGGTCTATCCAGCGGGTTCGTACTCATCATGGGCACTGATCTCGCTCCGAAGGATAATCCTGGCGAATTCTTGGGAGTTTGGCGTCTTATTTCAGACACCGGCGGAGCAAGTGGTCCGATCGCCATTGGCGGAATCGCTCAGATTCTCACGTTGGGGGTGGCGTCAGTCGCCACTGCTGGCATAGGAGCTTTCGGAGCTTTGATGTTGATCTTCGTAGTCAAAGAAACGATGACGAGAACAACACGAGGGGGCACAGCAACGGCTACGTCTTCCAGACCAAAAACAAAATAGCTGACTACATTAGTCACTCTGAAGTGACGTACAACGTAATCCTGAGGCTCTCGAAGGACGACAAATCAGCCGACAACGACAACATAGCGGCTAACCAGAACAGGCGACGCTAAAGTCCTTCTGCACTCAACAGCGCGTGCAGGTCTCGCAAGCACATTGCATCATCTTCGGGAGCCCTAGCGTCAACCCAGTCCTTCGACTCGCCTGACATGCCCTCAACGGCTCCCACAGCAACGATGTCCTTCACCCATTCGTAGCCCTGCTCCACCGACGGCAGAAGGTTCTTACCTGTCTTTAGCGACAGTGCAGCGATCAACCCGTATCCGCCCCAGTTCGAAACGCTGGCGGTGATGAGTTCAGTTGTTGTCGTGACACAAGGGTCATCCGGAAGATTTTCAATATCGGGAATTACATGCCGCATGTTTCCCATACCGATCTCATTCCCTCCATCGCCAATGCCTACTGTGTACGGGTGCTCATCGAACATATGGTCGATCTTTGCATTGAACTTCGAAAAATCGACGCCTTTCCAGTTCCGATACGTCCCATCACCAAGCAAGCCTGCCCGCTCAATCGAAACCATCGCCGATGGGGCATGCTCCACCAATAGCTTGTGAGAGAACATGCTCGATTCGTGATGATTCGTGATCGGAAACTCGATCACTTCTTCGTCACCAGCAATCGCCCTTACCGCCGTCGAACACAAATCATCCGTTACGTAAGCAACCGTGTTGCCAAGCAATTTCAATGCATTGCCAATAGCAATAGCACCGGGAGGTCCGTCTGTTTCAGGCTCACCGGCTCGAAGAATATAAAACCCGGTAGCAATTAAAATCTTGCCGGGGTGATCGAGCAGTAACTGCGCCGACGCCTCAAGCCAACCTTCGGGCATATGCGCTCGCAACGCCTTCATCCCGCGAATGTCGTCTTGCAGAACAATGTCTTCGATCTTGGTGAATACAGATGATTCAGGCATGAATTACCACGTGCTTTTAGAAGGGTTTAGAACGATTTGTACGGTCGAGTGACTAAAGAACAGCCAAATCTTCGTCCATTAGATCAGTCACGAACATGTAGCCCGGCGAATGCGTAATCATCAACTCTGGCTTCGACGCCATTGCTACCGATTGCGGAGTCACGCCGCACGCCCAAAACACGGGAACTTCGTCTTCACTGCCCTGCTCCCACTTTTCGCCGAAATCGGGTTTCGTAATGTCAGATATTCCGATTCTGGAAGGATCGCCAATGTGAATCGGTGCACCGTGCGTGCTCGGGAATCGTGAAGTCGCCTGCACAGCGCGAACCACTTTGTCTTGTGGAATCCACCGATGTGAAACCACCATCGGTCCGCCAAAGTCGCCCGACTTCGCAGTTTCAATATCGGTAATAAACATCGGCACGTTCTTCTCAGTACCGTAATAAGGCAGATCGATACCGTTCGCCATCAGAGCGTGCTCGAATGAGAAGCTGCACCCTAGCAGGAACGTAACGAGGTCGTCCCGCCAATGCGACTCAAGAGTCTGAGGCTCGTCGACCATCTCGCCGTTCTTGTACACGCGGTACAAAGGCACGTCGGTGCGTATATCCGAACCGGGAGCCGTGAGGGCTGCCTCTACGTCGCCAGCCTCGATTACTTCGACGACTGGACATGGCTTCGGGTTTCGCTGACAGAACAATAAAAAATCGAACGCAACTTCTTTGGGCAAAATCGCAATGTTCGCCTGAACATGATGAGGAGCAACACCCGAAGTCGGCTGCAAAAATTTGCCTTCGCGAATGAGCCGTCGGACTTCTGTACCCGTTTGTGGAACTGTGATGTTTGTGGACATACGAGCATCTTAGGTACTCGAATATTCCGGGTCAAACTACAAACACAGCCAACTTCGCCCCCATTCACAGTAGAACAGGGCTAACATCTTGGCGATTCAGCGTCTCTGGAGACTTAAAATCCCCATCGACCTGAACACAGGTTGTGGCACTTGCACAACTTCCAACCTGAAACGTTCGACCAAACCCTATAAAAAATGAAAATTACTAGAGTTGATCAGTTCGCACCACGTAACCGCACGCGACTGATCCGCATATCTACCGACACCGGAATCGAAGGCTGGGCCGAGAGCACGCTTGAAGGCAAGCCTCAGAGCGTTCCAGCCGCTATCGACGAATTTGCTGAATATCTAATCGGCAAAGACCCGCTGAGGATCGAACACCACTGGCAGCAGATGTACCGTTCCTCATTCTTCCGAGGCGGCGCCCACAACATGTCAGCGATTGCAGCTATCGACGCTGCGCTCTGGGACATCTCAGGCAAACACTACGGTGTTCCGAGCTACATGCTCATGGGCGGCAACGTCCGCGACAAGATTCGTGTGTACGCCCACTGGGGAATCCGTGATCTGTCCGATGAAGGACTTGAGCAGTCGAGAGACCGCCTCACTATGCTCCAGAAGAGCGGATACACCGGCTTTAAAGCTGGTCCGGCTGGCACATGGCGCGGGCACGAGCCACCATCACGAATCGACGAGTTTGTTAAAGCTGCTTACACAATGCGTGAGTGGGTTGGCGATGATGTTGAACTATGTTTTGACTTCCACGGCAAGATGACTCCAGGCCTAGCGGTTGAGATCTGTCACGAAATCAAGGGCATGCGCCCGATGTTCGTTGAAGAGCCCATCCCTCAGGAAAACCCTGATGCGTTGAAGCGAATTCAGGAACAGGTTCCGTTCCCGCTTGCCACAGGCGAACGCCTTCTATCTCGTTGGGAGTTCCGTGAAGTTATCGAAAAGCAGGCAGTTTCGCTGCTTCAACCCGACGTCGCCCACTCTGGTGGTCCGTCTGAGCTAAAGCGAATTGCCAACTACGCAGAGGTCTACTACCAGCACATCATGCCCCACTGCGCCATCGGCCCGTTGGCCCTCGCGGCTTGCATGCTGGTTGACGCAGTAGTTCCGAACTTCCTGATTCAAGAACAGGTCGATGCCGGTCTCGGTGTCGGACTGCTCAAGAAGCCTTGGGAGGTCAAAGATGGACACATCGATCTCTGGACGACTCCAGGTCTCGGTGTCGAGTTAGACGAAGCAGAAGCAACCAAGACCTACGATGGTGAAGCCTACGGCTACCACAAGGAACTTGGCGGCGAGTACTACTACGAAAACGACGGATCGGTCGCCGACTGGTAAGTCGTTGGTTAGCAGACGAAATCCTGCTCACGTTCTACTCAACCTTGATTTGAGCGTGAGCAGGTTCCGAGGATCCCTACGCTTTAGGCAAAATTACGGTTTCCAAGACTGTTCGGACATAGTTTGGCCCTGGATAGCCTGCGATATGGGCCTTACCGGAGTCTTTCACAGATTTTTTAGCAAACGATGCTAGCTCTACAATTTCCGTGTCGGTCAAGGCGCAGTGCGGAACGACATTGCAGAGCCCAATCGAGACTGAGATTCGTTCCGAAATCCCAGGCACATCGAGTTCAGATAGTTTCGTCTGAAAATCGCTAAAAAAGTTACTAGCTTCCACCCATGTTAAGTTGGGGCTAATAACGATGAATTCATCACCGCCGTGCCTATACGCAGCACCACGACCAAACACATGTGCTTCGAGTGCCATCATGAACCGAGGGAGAACGAGGCGATCCACGACCGGTTCGGTATACGTTTTATTAAAATCACCAAAATCGTCAATATCTATAAATGCGACAGTGATCGCCGTTTCACGTAGTGCGCTCCTATAACGCGCGCGGTGGAGATCGCTAAAAATTGAGCTTGGCGACTTCAGTATTCCGAATTTTTGATCTAACTCAGCTGTGGGCTCGTTCTCTAACCAATCCTGCAGAATAGCCGACTCTGCTTGTTGGATATTCAGGAAATCGGTGAGTTTAGGAGTTTGAGTTGGTTCGACGCGGTCAAACCAACTCCCTGCGATAAGTGATTCAACTGAGTCTAGACTGTGGCGTAGCTGAGTCGCCAGTGCTTGGTTTGTGGTCTGTCCAGCTTTAGTTTCGTAATTGATTGCTTCATATTTCCTTGAGTGAACAAGTGCGGCCTTCAAGAGTGGTAAATGTTCGAATAAGTCTCGATAGTTGCTTACACCAGTCGATGTGAAATCCTTGACAGCGTTCTTCGATTTATTGAAATAGACCTCTAGCTCAGCGGGCCGAACTCCTAAAGCATCTCGAACTGGTGTATCCACTAAATTACTAATATGGCTAGCGAGGATTTGAATGCGTTTTATACATTCATCGATCTGGAATGGACTGAATTTTCCGTCAAATGCTTTGTTCAAATCAGAATTGGTCATGACAACGAATAATAAACCATAAATTTGTCGACGGTTGACATTGCCACTCGAACAGAACTCAAAGGTAGCAACGAATTTGCCAACCGGCGTAACATGTTGCCATCAACACCTGCCTTACGGAGACTCTCAGATGAAAATGCGCCCTCTTGGATCGACCGGACTCAACGTTGCTCCAATCGGACTCGGTGCTGCCCAACTCGGCTCCTCCGAATACGATCACGCTAAAGACGTAGTCTTCAAGGGGCTCGATCTCGGGGTGAATTACTTCGATACCGCACGCGGATACTGGGATTCTGAGATCAAGCTAGGCAAAGCACTCAAGGGTGAGCGCGAAAACGTGATCGTTTCATCGAAAACGACTGGCAAGACCAAGGCAGAAGCAGCTCAGCACATCGACGAGTCGCTTGCTCGGCTCCAAACCGACTACATCGATAATTACCACCTCCACGCACTCAGCGATCTCGACGATGTTGATGTTCGAATGGGTGGTCCGTTGGAAGCGCTTCTCGAAGCACGTGAAGCCGGAAAAATTCGCCACATTGGCGTCACTGGTCACACCTTCCCATCGGTGCTGATTGCGGCACTAAAGCGATTCAAGTTCGACACTTTCCTCGTGCCGCTGAACATCGTTGAGCGCGAACCGCTTGCCGAACTCATCCCACTCGCGCTAGAAACTAAGCTCGGCGTAACGATCATGAAACCGGTCGCCACAGGACTTCTCCCAGCACCTCTCGCACTGAAATGGCTCATGAACCAGCCAATAGCAGTCGCTGTACCGGGAGCCACTACCGCTGCCGAGATGGAACAGAACGTAAGCATTGGTGCACTCGACGACTACACCCTCTCGGCTTCTGAAGAAGCAGAGGTCGCAAAGTGGGCGTTGGACTTAGCTACCGATCGCTGCCGCATCTGCATGGAATGCATGCCCTGCCCTTCGGATATCGAGATCCCCGGCACGCTCGGCACCGACGTCATGTACAACCACTACCGCTCTATGGGATCAGTAAAGTTCGCTGAGTTCCCTTGGGAGTTGTCACGGGTTGAAGACGAGTGGAAAGACCGCGAAGCAACTATCGCCAAGATCGACGATCACGCCGCCTGTGATTCGTGCATGCAGTGCGAGTCACGCTGCCCATACGGTCTTCCAATCGTTTCGATGCTACGAAGCATGTCGCCAAACATGAAAGACATGCTCGACATCTGGTCAAAGCAAGGCTCGAAGGTTTAGTCCTGCTCCGAATCTGAGACGTTACGAAATCTGGGGTCGAGTCCCACTCCACGGTCGAGCGGTTTCGAACGCTCGGCTGCCGCGATAAACGGTCGCATCGTCGTCATACGCACCAATGATCTGCAAGCCAACCGGCATACCGCCCTCACCAAATCCAACCGGAATCGAAGATGCCGGGTTGAACGAGGAGTTGAAGACCATTGTAAACGGGATGGCTCCGTAGTTAATTCCTGCCATCTCGTCATCATTGCTCTTCGATCCGATCTGCGAAGGCGGGTCTAAATGCGGCCAAGCGACAGCTGCATTAGTCGGTGCGAGCACGAGGTCGTACTCTTCGAACAGCTGGTGCATCTTCAGTTGAAGATTCTGCACGTCACGTAGCGCCGCCGAAACGTCAGCGCCAGTAAGAGTCTTGCCGTGGTTAATCATGTCGAGGGTGTACGGCATCAGGTCTTCAGGTCGCTCTTCGGCGAGATGCCCGTACATTGCAACCTGCCCTGCGGTCCAGAGCGTCCACCAAGCGTCACGAGGAATCGGGTCGAACTTTATATCTACCGGTTCGACGTTCGCACCAAGCTCGCTAAATGCCGACCATGATTCCTCTACGGCAGCAGAAACGTCGAGGTTCACATCTGAAATTCCTAGAGTCATCGTCGTTCCGATTCGCATACCTTTGACGCCATCTTCGAGCTTCGCCAAATAATCGGGCACATCCGCCTTAACCGAGCCGGGGTCGCGGGCGTCAAACCCAGCAAGAGCTTGGTTCAAGATCGCCGAGTCGCGCACGTCGTTCGACATCGGACCGCTCGTTCCAGCCGAGTTGTAAGCCGGTTTAGCCTGTCCGCCAAATCTAGGGATGCGACCGTGCGTCGGCTTGTGACCGAATATTCCGCAGAACGAAGCCGGGAGTCGCACCGAGCCGCCACCGTCAGAGCCGGTCCCTATCGAACACATGCCTGAAGCTATCGCAGCAGCCGTTCCTCCACTCGAACCACCCGGCATTCGTGCCGGATCCCATGGGTTGTTGCAAGTTGGCGCAACGTTCGTGAATGTCTCTTCACGGTTGCCAAACTCAGGGGTGTTCGTCTTGCCTAAGATCACCGCACCGCTCGCTCGTAGTCGCTCAACTGCAACAGAGTCGTAGTCAGGTATCCAATCCTCGAAGAACGTGCTTCCGAGAGTTGTTCGAAGACCTTTGGTGACTTCAAGATCCTTCACAGCGATAGGAACACCGTGCAACGGTCCGGGTGCCGATCCGCTAGCAAGTGACTCGTCGGCAGCCTTAGCCGCGGTCAAAGCGCCTTGCTCATCGAGAGTGATGAATGCATTTAGTTGGGGTTCCAACTCGGCGATGCGACGTAACGAAGCCTCAGTCATTTCGACCGAAGAAATCTCGCCATCCACAATCATTTGGCGCTGCTTGTGCGCCGGGGTAAACATCAACTCACGATCGTTCATATTTCTCACTACCTGAATCTTTAACTTGCTACCTGTTTCGAACCCATCACCGCCTGCAAATCAGCAAGCTCTTTGTTTAGCTGTCTCTTCATGAACCACTTTGCGAACCAACCGGTTAGAACGAACATTGCCGCCGTAAAACTGGAGTCTGATCGAGCGATCATTTCAAAATCAACCCTCGTCGAACTTCCGTCTGCCGACGAAGTAAGCACGTAGTCGGCTGTGATCGGATACGGACCCGATAACGTATTCACAGCGAACCGAGTCGGGGTCTCTGAAGCGGTCACCTCAAACACAATCTCATTGGTTTTTCGCCCATACGAATAGTCGACTCGGTACTGAGATCCAACAACATCATCCGAACCACCATCGATCCACTCGCCCCCCGGTTCAATGTCCTTCACCCAATGATGAAGCAACGCCGGATCAGCAATGAATTTCCAAACATCAGTAACCGGCTGATCGATCGTTCCCGAACCTGACGTTCCTATTGTCGCCATCGTTTTCCCCTCACCCCAGCCCTCTCCCGCTAGAAGAGGGAGTTCACCATCACCCTAATCGAACGCTGCGCCGCCGTTTACGTTGATTGCCTGGCCCGTGATTTCCTTCGAATCGTCCGACGACAAGAACGCAACGCACTTCCCAATATCCTCAGGAGTCTGCTCTCGACCCAGCGGCATGATCGCCTTGATCTGATCGATAAAAATCTCGTAAGGCGTCATCTCTGCAAAATCTGGATTCAAGTCCTTGTGATTCTGAGCAATCGCCTGCCACATAGGTGTCCACAGCCTACCTGGGCAAACAGCATTCACATTGATGTTGTATGAACCAAGTTCCATCGCCAGCAAGTGTGTGTACTGAATCGCCGCCGCCTTCGACACCAAATACGGGTGCTGAGCGTTACCTCGACCCTTGTCGCCAACCCCACGAGGCTTGCGACCACCATGCGAAGCAATAACGACAATTTTGCCCTTCTCGCGGTCTTTCATATGTTCCTTCACAGCATCGGTCGTGTTCGTCATTCCCTGCACGTTCACAGCGAACGTCATATCCCAATCCTGCTTGGTGAAGTCTTTCCGTTCGGAGAAACCACGACCACCAATAACACCGGCGTTCGGCACGCAGATATCGATGCCGCCAAGCTCAGAAATCGTCCTACCAGCAAAATGATCCAATGATTCGGGATCGGTAACGTCAACTGCTCCCGAAATCGCTTTGCCGCCCGCTGCGTTGATTGCCTTCGCAGTCTCTTCAGCCGCAGCGCCATCAATATCGCAAACAGCTACAGCTGCGCCCCGCTCGACGAGCACATTTGCGATTCCCACGCCGATGCCGCGTCCTGCGCCAGTTATCAGCGCTACCTTGTCCTGAAGTTGTCCTGCCATCACACTAGCCATAATTCGTAAACTCCTCGGTCCTCTGTTTGTCCTAGAGAAATATGTTCTAAAGAAAACGGCACACGTGCCCCTGATGGGCGAATCATAGAACACAGGAAATCCCCTTGCTGACGAATTCGACTGTCATTCTCACGTTCCAACTGTAGAATTTAGTTAGCGTCCGCAGCCTGCGGGCGCATTTTTTATGTGGACACGTCAGCCCGACGTGGACTGCAGGAGCAATTCAAATGGCCAAGCGCACTCTTACCGGCACTTCCCTCGACACCCTTGTTTC
>JABIHL010000117.1 GCA_018649665.1 Chloroflexota bacterium
GGTGATGATGGCGAACATCATCTGGAAGATGGCAAATAACATTGCGCCGTCTTCAGTGTCGCTCGAAACGTCTTTGAATCCAAGGAAATCAAGGTTCCCAATGAGCGGGCCACCTTCTCCAAAAGCGAGGCTGTAACCCCATAGAACCCAAACTACACTGACGACACCCATTGATACGAAGCTGTACATGACTGTGCTGACTACGTTCTTACCGCGGACAAGTCCGCCATAGAAGAACGCAAGACCAGGAGTCATAAACAGTACGAGGGCAGATGCCATTAGCATCCACGCTACTGATCCAGAATCCATTTCATTTCTCTCCCAAATAGAGCTGTTAAGCAAATCTCAATTTGAAATCTATGGCCTAGGTGTTTCCGATATATTTCGCAGGTGTGACGCCTCGGTTACACACCGATAAACTGCTGGCAGTTCAATACCGCTGCGACTGGCGTATTCAGAAATAGTGCGAAAAGATGTTGCCAAATGATTATCGATTCACATTGCCACGCTTGGTCACACTGGCCATATCTATCAGCTGTACCCGATCCAAAAAACCACGGATCGGTCGAACAGCTAATTCATCAGATGGACACGAACGGTGTCGATCGCGCAACAATCGTGTGTGCACAGATATTTCAGAATTTCGACAATAACGACTATGTTGCGGGGGCTCTAAGCAGATACCCGGACCGACTCGAACAGTTCGCTGATGTCGATTCAATGTGGTCGGATACTTATCACACTCCCGGTGCCGCAAAACGGCTGGAGCAGGCTGCCAATCGCTGGCCAATGAAGGCGTTTACGCACTACGTGGCGGGCGAAGACGATGGAAGTTGGTTTAACTCGCCCGAGGGAATCGATTTTCTTGGTACAGCAGAGCAACTTGGTCTAATCGCCAGTATTTCGATGGCTCCGCACCACCAAAACGAACTTCGTAAGGCTATCGAACGACATCCGAGTCTCAACTTTCTATTCCACCACATGTCGGGTCTACGAGCACATGGAGACGATGCGAGAGCGAACGTCGATAACGTGATTGAAACGAGCAAGTTCCCAAATGCGTTCCTTAAGCTCTCGGGATTTCACTATCTGACCAATACAACATGGAACTTCCCATATAAGGACACGCGTTGGGTTTACGAAGAGTGTTACGAGGCGTTCGGGACGAACATGGTCTGGGGTTCTGACTTCCCTGTCGTCAAAAAGTCGATGACCCACCTTCAGGCAATTGAGGCGTTCCGGACTCAGTGCGATTTCGTTAGCGAGCCCGATAAACGTGCCATTTTAGGCGGAACACTCGAACGACTTCTCTCCGAAGCTCGTAGCGTAATCAAGTAGTCCACTTAGGCGATATGACTAGGGTTCAGTAGGAGTAAACAGCGATTTACTCTACACGGTTCATGTATTTCGACCCTTTAGTACCACTTCGATACGTGGTTCACCTATGTCGAATTTGGCGTATATCCGATGAAGTAGTGGAAGGCAGTGATCTTCACCGTTTCCACACCGAAAAAAACTTCGATGCAATCATTCGAAGAACGGGGTAGATATACGAAGGCCACTGCCACTCGGAACTAGACCAACTCTAGTCCGGCAGTCGAGGTAGATTCGACTGTTACTGGGGCCGCTCAATGTGGTCAAAATGGATGGATTCGGGCCTATATGACGGCAATCGATTGGCGAACGCTCTGGCACTTTCTCGATTACTCGGGAAATCAATTTGCTCAGGTGCAATCTGACTCTCTCAAAGAGCAATTCACAGCGATATCTGACAATCCAGTAGTGGTGAATACGACAGCTGGCGTAACGAATTTCGCATCGATAGATGATTTCCGAGCGAGAGTTCGACTCAGCACTTGGGACGACTACGCCGAATATCTGAATCCGAACAACCCCAGCCAAAATGCAACTTGGGCGTATACACAGTTCGGTGCCGGCAATTCCAAGTGGGCCCCGTTCACTCGTCCAGCGCTCGACCATCTTGCCGATTCAGTTGTCGCTTCAATTGGACTCGCAGCATCGTCCGACGGCAAGACTGCAAATATCAACACGGGTGATCGAGCGTTATTCAACATTCCGCCACGCCCCTACTTGGCAGGCCATGTTGGGTTCGAAATCGCAAAAAAATATGGATTCAAGCCTCTCATCCCACTTGCTCCCAGCGAAGATATGGATTTCAAGCAACAAATCTCCGAAGGCTTTGCAAGCGCCCTGAACGACCGTGTCGACATCTTGATTTCGATGACGTCTGTACTCAAACGAGTCGCCGAACGCTTCGATCCGAATTCCGTTCGATCCGGCGGATCGTCGGGATTGCTAAAGCAGCTCAACGCCAAGGGTGCGTTCAAACTCGCAGGTGCGAAGATCAAAAGCACGCTCACCCATCACACGATGAAACCTCGTGATCTATGGGAGCCAAAATCGATCGTTGGATGGGGACTCGACACAAGGTTCTACAGCGATCAAATCGCCGACGCCTGGGGACGCCCGCCTTACGAATTCTATGCATCGACAGAGATCGGTGTGATGGGCGTCCAGTTCCGTGAGAATGGCGGTTTAGCATTCAACCCACACACATGTTTTTACGAATTTATTCCTGAGTCTGAGTTAGAAGCCGAACGAACCGATCCCAACTACCAGCCACGAACTTGCCTTCTCGACGAAGTCGAACCTGGTCAGTCCTACGAGGTTGTCGCTACAAGCTTCTTCGGAATGCCGTTCACTCGGTACCGTCTCGGACACATTGTCCAGTTCAGCAACGCCCACGTTGGCTTCGGCAACGAATTCATGTTTGTCGGTCGATCTGATGAACGTATCGACATCGGCGGCTTTACACGTATAGATGAAAGCACTATATGGAAGGCGATATCACAAGCAGAACTGCCAATTCGTGACTGGACGATTCGACGCGAAACAGAAGGTATCGTCCCTGAACTTCATATGTATCTCGAACTGTCGAGTCCGTACGAAGAAGGCCGGCTTACGTCGACGCTTCATCGCTCACTAAAGGACTGCGACCCGCTGTATTCGGATCTGGAAACGATGCTGGGTATATGCCCACTAAACGTCACCATTCTTTCTCCGGGCACGTTTGAGTCATTTACCGAAATGAAGTTGAAGCAAGGGGCATCTCTGGTCGGCAGTCGCCCTCCACGAATGAACCCGAACGACGAAATAGTAGGAAGGCTAGTGGCTCTCGATCGCGCCCTCACACTCGCTGCGTAGCATCGAAACTTCCTGACCGATCTTATGAACGAAATATACATATTCCTCCCATTTGTTCAGTTCGCCATTAGTGCGTTTCTGGGAGTGCTTGTACTTTTTTCGGACCCAACAGATCGCTTGAACCGATTGTTCACGCTGTTCCTTATGGCAATGGCTGCATGGGGCATCACGATCTTCGCAATGCGAGATGCGTTTCCAAACGCCGATATTGCCTACACTCGTGAAATTTGGGCACTCGCGGTCATTCCGTTTAGCAGCATCTTCTTCCTGCATTTCGTTCTTCGATACACCCGTTCCAAAACGGGATACCCGGTTCTGTACGCGTTTTACACAGTAGCAATCGCATCTGCTCTGCTTTCAGTCGCCGGATTCACAGCCACTGGAATGGTCGAGAAGTTCTATGGCTTCGCTCCGGAATTAGGCTGGGCTTTTCCACTAGTTTTGCTGGCTTCATATCCGGCAGTGTTCATATCGCTAATCCGACTACAACGGGCAGCTAAGACAGAAACATCCGATCAACGTCGTCAGCAGTTGATGCTGTTGAAACTCGGAGTACTAGCGTCAGTCGCCGGTGCAACTACAGATTTCTTCCCATCTCTAGGGTTGAACATCTACCCATTGGGCGTAGTCGGAAACATTCTATTCATCTCCCTTGCAACATTCGGTGTAACTCGATACAAGATGATGAACCTGCGTTTGATGCTCAGACGGGGCCTTGCATACAGCGCGGTCAGTTTATTCCTGTTCGGCGTCTACGGTGTATGTATAGCCATAGTGCTGTTGGTCACCCGCGACTTGAGCACTATCGCAACTCTTCTATTTGCCGGTGGCGCTGTATTGATCGTTGGCGTGATGGTTCAGCCCGTGATGCAACGTGTGCAGTCGATGGTCGATAAAGCCTTCTACCGTGAGCAGCATGATCGAATCTCCGCTCTCGCACGCCTGAACGATCTGACGAAGGACATTACCGACTTTCCGACAGTCGCCGAGGGAATCGTAACAACCGTTCGAGAAACAGCTCAGTCCGATTGGGTGGCTGTGCTACTGCCATCACACGATGGCAAATCGTTTATATCTGTCGCCGATACCAGAGAATCTGTGCCGCATTTCGAACTCTCCGCCACGGGCTCGACGATTTCAAGAATGAAACGATTCGGCAAAATGCTGGTGTTCGATCCGGCAACTGAATCGGCTGCCACTGTTACCGACGATTCGACCGAAATCGAGTTGTACGAACAACTTGAAGTTCGAATGATGGTGCCGATGATCGCTGCTGGAAACCTTGTCGGGGTCATTTCAGGTGGACGAAAACTTGTTGGATCAGGCTTTCTGGATGAAGACACCGAATTCGTGAAAACCGCCGCTGGGCAGGCCGCTGTTGCAGCACGGAACGCCAGCTTGTATGCCGATGCACGCAGAGAGGCTAGCGAACGTTCGGCTCTGGCAGAACTGGGTCGAGTCGTAAGCTCAACGCTTGATATCAACACTGTATTTGAACGATGCGCCGAACAGGTTCGAACCCTATTACCAGCCGATCGAATCTCAATCGCCCTCGCCCAAGAGGAAAACGACTCATACGAGTACACGTATGTGTACGGAGTAGCTGTACCCGGATTTGAATTGGGATCTGTTGGGTCGATCAAATCATCGCCGCTACAACCTGTATTCGAATATCACTCTGGAGTGACGTTTGGTTCGAACGATATTTCTAGTAGCAAAGCACTTCATCCGATGCGGGAAGCTAGCGTGAGTGCGGGCCTCAACTCGATGATGGCAGTGCCGTTCATCGCACGTGGCAACGTCATCGGAACAATGATTCTCGAATCACGACGTGTTGGCGCCTACCGAGGTGAAGAGCTTGCGCTTGCCGAACGTGTCGGAGGCCAAATCGTCAACGCGATCAACAACTCACGCCAGTTCGTTCAAGCGATGGAACTTGCCGAGGCGAACGAGGCGAAGCTTACCCTCGACGCCGAAAATACCGAATTGCAGCGGCTCAATGAAGCGAAGATTCAGTTCCTTTCAACGGTCTCGCATGAACTACGTACGCCGTTGACCAGCATGCTCGCTTTCGCTAGTTTGTTGAAGCGGAACAAAGATGCCAATTTGACCGAAAAGAACATGCGCCATCTCGACATAATCGACCGCAATGGTCGAAGGCTCAACGTTTTAATTCAAGACCTACTCGACGTGTCCCGAATGGACATGGGTAATCTTGCTCTAGAGCCAAGTGAATTCGACATTGTCGAATCTGTAAACGAGCTTGCAGAAAGCTTCGCACCGATCTACGAAGCGAAGGAGCAGACTCTGATTGTGGATCTGCCTGAATCTGAAGAGATGATCTACGCCGATAGAAATCGTGTGACACAGGTGCTCACCAATCTGTTGAGCAACGCTTCGAAATACTCGCCTGAGTCAAAACGAGTTTGGCTGAACGTATCGGCACAAGACGGTCATCTCAATTTTGAAGTGAAGGACGAAGGCTTCGGCATCTCTGAAGAACATCAGAAAGAGATGTTCACCGCGTTCTACCGTGTCGACACAGAGGAAACTCGGTCGATCGAAGGAACGGGTCTCGGGCTAGTTATCGCCAAGGGTATCGTAGAGATCCACGGTGGTCAGATGGCGATGGACAGTGCGGTCGGTGAAGGAACTTCATTCAAGTTCCAGATTCACGATCTGAACACTTTGAAGGTGGATGATGATGTTGACGACGATCCTGAGCAAGGCGTAGCGATTCAGGTAGCTGCCTAGCTCTTGTGTTGTGCCCTGTAGCGGCCGCCAGCAGCTAGCCCGACGATAACCAATAGCCACGCGCCTGACGTTCCGTCTATCGATCCTTCAGATGGCGATGAGCAGAATCCACCAGACGCCTGCTCTTCAGCGATAAGCACTGGTTCTTCTGACTCAACTTCGCCACTTTCGGACGGCTCATCAACCTCGATCTCCGGAGCGACTACTTCAGGGGCTACCGTTGGCTCAACTTCATCGTTAGATTCGGAATCTGAATCATCATCAGGGCTACTCGAACTAGGTGGTGAGGTCAGCAACTTGTACGTCGGAGTAGGTTCGGCATTAGGGGTCGGGGTAGGACCCGGAGTTGGCTCGATATAAGGTTCAGCGCCAATCGACTCACGCCAGAGATTTTCTAGCCCGTCAATTCCAAATCCGTAAACAACGTCGAGAGCAGCATCGATTCCTAGCCCGGTTCCTAGAGTGGTCAGTAATTCTGCCATTTTCTCTTTGCCGTACTCGTCGATCATGTATTTCACGGCGCTTCGACCCTGACCGTAAGCAACCAGTGTCAGATTGGGGTCGCCGGGGAACGATCGTAGAGCTTTGAGCGGAATTAATCGGTCGGTGCCTTCTGCCCATTCAAGGAACCGTTCATACGACACTGTTTGATCGAGGTTCCCGTATTCGGCAAGTCCCTCATTGAGCCACAAAGGCACCGCACCGCTCGAACGGGCTGCACGCGCCACCAATATGTGAGTCATCTCGTGCGTAGCGGTTCCTATGTCAGATCGACCTGCCAGCACAAGCACAACACTCTCGGCATCGAACGCTTGCCCTTCAGTAATCAATTCACGACTGCTAGCGAGGCTCCGAGAAACAACCGCTTCGATCATCTCGGCGTTGTTGTTGTACAGCGTCATCACAATCGGAGTTTCGGTGTCCGCACCAGTCACGGGTCCCATGATTCCTAAAGATTCGACCGCAGCTTCCGCCAATCGTTCTGCTCTGGTGCGCACAGGACCGTGATAGAGGATTGTGACGGTTCCGAGAGTCACTTCTTCCCACTCGAATCGGGCATCGTCGAACCGAAAGAACTCTGGTTCGGTCAACATCGTTTCGCCGGTTTCGTCGGTTATCTCAAACCAGTACTTGATCATCGTTCCGGGCGGAATATAGCGATCTCGACTGTTGGTACGGTGAAACAATTCGCCGTTCACTAGAGGTCGTGAAGTTTGATCGAGGTCGAGATAGGCGTACTGGGTCGACCCTCTATCGCCAATCTCGAACGTTACTCGAATGTCATCGATACGCAGCTCCGACTCGGCGTCGAGCTTGAACGTCATCCCCTCAGGAAACTGCGATTCAACACTCGAAGAAATAACAGTAACCGGTGGAGCCTCTTGAGCGGACGCATGTTCACCGGTTCCAATAAAGCTGAAGACGACCACCAATAAAGCGGTGACCATAAGAATCGACGATCGCTTGGTGTGAGTTTTTGGAAAAGTGACGTTCAAGTTGGACTGCATTCAAGAATTTAGAGGGCTGCAACGGTGATTGATCACCGTGCTGAATTTATGTGTACCAACCGTTTTACGCCAAAACACAGTGCTAGGGATGCAAATTTTCGCTTATTCAGAGTCGATTGCTCGCCATGCGTCGAAGAATCTCCAAGCTGCACTGAGAGGTGTTCCCACTCCGAGAATCCACAGAACAGCCATCGGATATCCAAGAACTAGCCCCGCAACCGTAATAACGATTCGCTCGGGACGAGTAAGGAAGCCAGCCGTTCCTTTGGCTCCGAGTCCTTCTGCTCGTGCACGTACATAGCTCACCATCAGCGAACCACCAACGGCTACGAATGCAAGAAGAACTGCGGTTTGGCTCTCATCTTTTCCAGACGTGTAGTACATGCCAAGCCCAACCAGTAACGCGATTTCCGACACTCTGTCGAATACCGAGTCGGTCAACGCCCCTCGCTTGCTCACCCTACCAGTTGCACGAGCGATTCCAC
>JABIHL010000118.1 GCA_018649665.1 Chloroflexota bacterium
GCGGAAGGTGCAATGTCGGAAGATGGCATTCGTGTTTTTCTGATGAATCAGCCGAAGCTGAAACGCTGGCTACATAAGGCCAGGAATGTTCATGCCGCCGGTGATAGCGCCCATCTTGTCGGAAGCAAGCTTCTGAGCGGTGTCCATCGCCTCGTTGATCGCAGCGAGAATCAGATCCTGAAGCATTTCAACGTCTTCAGGGTCTACCACTTCCGGGTCGATCTCGATCGACTCGACACTCGATCCGCCGATAACCGAAACCTTGACCATCCCGCCGCCAACTGATGCTTCAGTTCGTGCGACTGCGATCTCTTCTTGCACTGCCGCAAGCCGGGCCTGCATCTGCTGCGCCTGCTTGAGCATGTTCTTGTTCATCATCGAAAAAAGTCCTCACCCCTGCCAACAGGGAGCGTCTCACTCCCGATTATCGAGAAATAAGACAACAAAAATTGAATCCGACAATCATACGTCGTTACCAACCCTTACGAGAAATCGTTTCGGCGTTGAACTGCAACCAAGATGGGACAATCACGATCGTAAACTTCTAGCCAACCCAGCCAACAATGTCATCCTGAATTCATTTCAGGATCTCTCTAACTTAATGCAGCGAAAACAGAAGGCGAACAAACGGGCAAAGAGGGGAGAAAGACCGTGAAATGAATTCAGGGTGACAATATCGGTGCGATTGAAGAAAACCGCTAGCTACTTACCGCAACAAACGCACCCAAAACTAGTCGTCCTCGTTGTCCTCACCAGCATCGTCAGCGACAACCTTTGCGCCCATCGCCATTGCAGCACGAACCATTGCGCTTTCTTGATCTGCCGAAGTTCCCGCCTGACCGTTGCCCGGCTTAGACGCTCCACCAGCCGCACCATTGCCGTTAGCCTTCGCCTCTTCGGCAGCCTCGTGCGGTGAGATGATCTTCAACTCAAGTTCCGAGCCGTACGCATCGGTGATAGCAGCTTTCAGCGCATCTCTCGACCGCTGATCCTGCATCTCCTCCATGAAGTTGTTCTTCAGGGCGTTGCTTTTGAAGCGGAGTGAAATCTTGCCATCGGCTGGCGTAGGAACTTCAACATTGCGAAGAATCGGACCAACGACATATTTGCGATTCTTCGTGCGACGCATCGTCCAAACAACCTTGTCCCACTGTTGTTCAACAGGAGTTCGATCTCGACGTGGAGCAGGTGCAGTCTCTTCGGCTGCCTGAGAACCACCAGATTGCTGGTAGCCAGCCTGAGGAGTAGCCGCTGGCCGAGAAGGAGCAGCACCCGAAGATGCGGGAGCTGCTGGTCCTGCCGCCGCCGCCGCAACAGGCTTCGTAGTCGCCTTCAGCACCGCCAGTTCGAGCGGAAGCGGTGACGACGAGTTAGCTTTCATATCGGCCTGACCCAGAGAAGTCAGAATGTGCAAAATTTGGTTCAGTCGGGCAGGTCGTGCCGCCGCCGCCATCGTCTCGGCGAACTCTGAACCTTGCGTAATCGAATCCTCAACGCCCGCCTTCATCAGCAACGCCACCCGAAGCGCATCAACTGCACCCGAACGCAACGCCCGAAGATCGGCACCGCGTTGTGCCTCACGATTGATAACAGTCAAAGCAGCCGCAGCGTCTTTGTCCAGCAACGCTATGGCAAGTTCGGTACTGGTAGCGGTGTCACCCAGACCAAGCAACTCTCTTGCCTGTCCCTCGGTTATCTCGGAAGGCTGACCATCAGCATCTGCCTGTCCGTACGAAACATAAAGCTGCTCAAGCAGATTCTCAGCGTCACGAAGCGATCCCCAGGCTGTTCGAGCGATCATCTCCAGAACCGCCGGCTCCGCCTCGATCTCTTCGACTTCGCAGACCTCGATAAGTCGCTCAATAACATCGTCGTTCGAAAGTCGCTTGAAATCGAACCGCTGGCAACGACTAATAATCGTCGCAGGAACCTTGTGAGCGTCGGTTGTCGCCAAGATCATCACGATATTAGGTGGCGGCTCTTCAAGAGTTTTCAGCAACGCATTAAACGCTGCATCGGTAAGCATGTGCACCTCGTCGATGATGTACACCTTGTACTTACCCGAAACCGGCCTGAACTGAACGTTGTCACGCAGTTCGCGAATATCGCCAATTCCACGATTCGACGCAGCATCGATCTCGATGAGATCCATGTAACGACCTTCATCGATCGCTATCGAAGTTTCCGAATCGGTTATCGGCTCGCCTTCTGGCGTGATTTCTGAATTCAGTGCCTTGGCAAGAATCCGAGCTGTCGACGTTTTGCCGACTCCACGAGGGCCCGTAAACAAATATGCGTGTGAAACGTGATCGGTCGTAATCGCCCGTTTGAGAGTTTTCGTGACGTGCGCCTGCCCGGCCACTTCGTCGAAACGAGTAGGGCGCCATTTTCTATAAAAAACCTGGCTATTCGTCACTTCTGAACCAGTCTCAACGCTCTGTTAGGTAGCCCCAGCAAACGATCAGGACTACTCACTAAAAATCTTCGCCAATACAACGTCGGTCTTACCGAACATAACCTTTTCTTCGCCAACCTCGGCATGATCATACCCGAGAAGATGAAGGACACCGTGGATAGTCAGCATTGCCAACTCACGATCCGCCGCTTTACCGTTCTCGGCCGCCTGTCTAACGACCTGAGGAAGCGAAATCGCAATATCGCCAAGACGATCGGTTTCTACTTCGCCGCCATCAACTGACGAAGCGAATTCTGGCCATTCATCATCGCCCGATTCGCCTTCTTCATTCACTGAACTTTCGTCATCACCGGCAGTGTCGCCATCGGCATTAAACGAAAGCACGTCAGTGATTTGATCCTCGCCTTTGAAATCACGATTAAGCTCCCTGATCCGCTCGTCGCCAGTAATCATCACTGTTATGTGATCTGGACCGTCGAACTGCTCAGAATCGAGCCCAGCAACTGCCGCTTTCATCACGAGAGCAATGTCGGATTCTGACAGCTCATCGAGGTCGAATACGACCTCAACTCGACCGTCTTCAGACAAAAAGGATTCGGTATCTTCGGGAGACTTCAAAGTGCCATCATCCTAGCATGCTCGAACGTGAATTCGAGACCCCGCGTCACTCGAAACTCTAGCTCATTTTCGAAGCTATCTCGGCTTCTTCGGCGAGCACACGAATTTTCGAATAAAGCGGTGCGTAGCGAGAATCGGCATTCGCCAACTCACCGGCTTCTAGGCGAGCATTTAGTATGCCCATTCTCACTTCAGGCGACCGCAACTGACCAACTTCGAGATACGTTCGAGCGTTGTAGAGGCTCGGAATCAACTTGTCGCTGATAGTTCGCGCAACCCAACGTTCGGCAGGGGGTGCGGCAATCTCTTCCGCCATCTGCACGGCTTCTTCGAGAGTGGTCAATACTTCCGGACCCGTAGGCCACAGATCTTCAGCTTCCCTAATTGGCATTTGTTCTAATCGCTCTAATCGTCGCCCGACTCAACGTCTGGCTTGGCTCGATATCTTTTTAGGAAGAACCAAAATACCACTACCAGCACCGCTCCGGAAACATCGGCGACAACATCTATCACCTCAGATGCTCTTCCTTCTACGCTCGATTGGTGAAATTCGTCCAACACGCCGTACACAAGAGCGACAAATATCGTCGAGTAGGCGATTAGTCCTTCGGTAACCGGACGAAGCAATACGAACGCCCGCAGCACAAACACGCTGAGTATGAAGTACAGAGCAACGTGAACTATGACGCTTTCAAACGGCAATCCCGACACCGCATCGTTCGCATCGTCGAAATCACCAGCCGGACGATCCGACAGCGCGTAGATAAAAGCCATCCAACCAACAGCCAAAACAGCCCATATCCAAGCACGATCTAACTTCTTCATCTTCGACCATCTCACGCGTCCACTATCAACGCGCCCAAGAATGTCATCCTGAATTCATTTCAGGATCTCTCTACCCCTTTGCAGCGCAAACCTCGTACATACTCAACCAAGCCAACTACCCAAGAAAACGAAGCTAAGCTTCCCACTCGGAATCGAACGCCAGCGACATCGGGTACCACCAATCGTCTTCCGCAGCCTGTGGAACCTTCTGCTGATACGCCGACATCAGATCGTTCCACTCTTCAGCCCGCTTCGAAGCCGTGTAGCTCTGGAAATCACGACGTGGATCGAAATCGTCAGGAACCGTGCAGTACATAAACAGGTGATTTCCGCTTCGGAAAATCTCCATCCGTTCGATTCCGATTCCCTTCAGCGCCTCAAGTACCTCGGGCCACACGTTGCGGTGGTACTCCTCGTACTCGGCAATGATCTTAGGATCGTCTTTGAGGTCCAAAACCTGTGCAATCGACTTCGACATTCGTGTTCTCTCTCGTCTATCTAAAAACCCTCGGTGTAATGACTCGCCGAAAACTCATCATCCTGAGTCCCGTCGAAGGGTTTTGCGCTGCGTTCGATGGGCGCATAGCCTACACTCTGCTCAAGCGATATGTCCTCCCCGGGACCGGGCGAGTCACAGTGCCGTGCCACAGGCATGCCCGCGACCAAGTCGTCCGATGACGCCCGGAACAAACTATCCCCTTCCGGATGGAAGGGCTAGGGTAGGAGAATTGCGACGCGTGACTGAGTCGTCCGACGACGATGGAACCTAACGAGACTGCGACTAACGCAATTGCAGCGATGTCCCAAGTCGTTCGACGACGCCCGGACCCTAAAAGTAAAGGACAACAACATGCAACGAGTCGGATTCGAGATGAAAATCCACCCCGAAATGGTCGAAGAGTACAAACAGCGCCACGACGACATCTGGCCTGAAATGTCGGAAGCTCTAATCCGCACCGGCTGGCGCAACTACACGATCTTCTTCCGAGAAG
Organism: Chloroflexota bacterium; assembly: GCA_018649665.1. Taxonomy (GTDB): domain Bacteria; phylum Chloroflexota; class Dehalococcoidia; order Lucifugimonadales; family Lucifugimonadaceae; genus Lucifugimonas. The sequence continues at coordinate 4,852 of JABIHL010000118.1, forward strand.
ACGGCACCCTGTTCGGCTACGTCGAGTGTGACGAGTCGCACGAGGCGTCGATTGCTGGGATGTCCAAAGAAGACGTTAATCAACGATGGCAAGACGATATGTCGCCATTCTTCCAACTCCCCGAAGGCGCCCACGCCGACCAAAACATGACCACCTGGCGAGAAGTCTTCCACGCCGATTAAACCAATTCCTCCCCCGAACCGGGGGAGCTAGAGGGGGAGACTGCGCTGCGGAGCCGAGTCATCCTATGACGAGCGCGACTAACGAGAAATGCGACGCGCTACCAAATCATTCGACGACGCCCGGAGCAAACGCCGGATCCGCCGCTCACTGTCATCCTGAATTCATTTTCAGGATCTTCCTACCTCAATTGCATCGAATAGCCGCCCAAGCCATGACCGACCAACCCAGTAAAAAACAAACACACTCAGAAAAAGTGCCACTGGCACCACCACCCCGCCTAACTTCCGACTCGCTTGAACTTCCCGGCCCGCTCGAAGCCATCGAAGCCTACTTCGAAAACGGTTGGTCAGACGGCCTACCCGTAGTTCCGCCAACGCCGGAAGCAGTCACGGCGATGCTCGCCGCCGCCAATCTCGCAGCCGACGCCATACTCGGCATCGAACCGGTCAAAGGCGCAGTAATCACTGCCGAAAAAGCCGGCATCAACGCTGTCATGGCAGGGTGCAAACCCGAGTACATGCCCGTCGTCGCAGCAGCTGTCGACGCCATTACTCAACCCGAGTTCAATCTCCACGGCATCACCGTTTCGACCATGGGTGCAGCGATCATGCTGATCGTAAACGGACCCATAATCAACGAAATCGAGATCAACGGAGGCGTTTCAGCATTCGGACCCGGCTACCGAGCAAACGCGACCATCGGCAGGGCAATCCGACTTATCGTTATGAACGTTCTTGGCACCAGAAGCAACGACGGACTCGATAAAGCAACTCTCGGTCACTCCGGCAAGTACACATGGTGCGTTGCCGAAAACGAGAAAAAACTACCGGAAAACTGGAGTCCGCTACATGTCACAAGGGGAATTAACGAATCAGAAAGCGCCGTAACCGTCGTTTCGGGTCTCAGTGCAACCCAGTTCGGCGAGCACGAAGCCAACACACCAGAAGGCATCCTCGATGCGTTCGCCCAACGCCTCTATCCAATGGGACCCGGCGTAAAACAGGTGGTATTGGTCATATGCCCCGAACATGCCGCCCACTTCACTAAGGCTGGCTGGAAGAAAGAGCAAGTCGGACAGTATCTGTACGAAAACGCCACAAAATTGACCTCTGAGTGGATCGCTATGGGTCTGCCGAGCGGGGCACAAAAAGACTCAAACGCTGAACTAAGCACTGAAAGCGGCGACCTACCGATAAGTGTTCTAGATTCGCCCGAATCGGCAATACCAATCGTAGTTGGTGGCGACGGCGGAGCCTGGAGCGCGGTCATCCCGCCGTGGTCACTCGGTTCACGATCGAAAATCGTCACCCGACCGATCATCACAAACAAGTAACATGTCGCCAGAAGAATCTTCGAGGAGCGCCGTATGACAACCAATGCAAGTGAGAACACATTCAAAGTTCTCGATCCCACCGCACCGCAGTCGATTGCGACCGATGGCATGGCGGAACGTCCCGAGTCGCTGAAGGGCATGCGAGTCGGACTTCTTCGGAACGACAAGCTCAACTCGGAACCGCTTCTCGACGCCATCTACGATGTACTCGCTGATCGATTCGAAGTCGCCACCGCCTACCGAATCAACAAAGGCGACGCATCACGACCCGCCGAACCCGACCTTCTAAGCGAATTTTCGAACGAAGTCGATGTGGCGCTACTAGCGAACGGCGATTGAGGAAGCTGCTCGTCGTCCAGTGTGTACGACTCGCTCAAGCTCGAAGCCCTCGGCGTTCCTGCAATCGCAATTTGCACCGAACCGTTCGAATCTGGCGCCAAAGCAATCGCCAATCTAGGCGGAATGCCCGACTACCCATTCGCGCTCATTCAACACCCAATCGGCAGCCTAACCCCCGAACAAATCCGAGAGCGAGCCATAGAAGCAGCGCCACAAATTATTGCTTCACTGCTAGCTCGAAGAGCGTAGCTCCTAACCTTTGAAAAAAATCCGACAACTGCCGTTAGTTCAACTTCTAGCGAACGGATCGTACCGAGATCTCGTAGGTAGCAACTTCACCAACATGATGGGCGTCGAACTGCGCATCATGGCTCAATCTTGGCTCATTCTCGAACTCGGAGCCTCGCAAATCTGGGTAGGAGCAGCAACCGGACTTCGCGTCGTTCCGGCGCTCGCTATCGGACTTTTTGCCGGCGTGATGGTCGATCGACTCGGCGGTCGATCCGTCCTGCTATTTGAACGCCTGCTCCTCTTGCTGTTGGCGGTAGTCACAGCGGCTGTCGTGGTCACAGGTGTAGTAAATCTCTGGCAGATCGTGGTTCTATCGATCGTGTCGAGTGCGGTGTTGGCAGTTGGGATGCCAGCTGGCCAGGCTTTGGTGATGAACTACCTGCCTAAAGAATCGCTTCAAGCAGGAAATTCTTTGAACATGGCTGGAGCCAGCCTTGCGCGGGCGATAGGCCCGCTTGCTGGTGGATTTCTTATCGCCGGATTTGGGATGGGATCACCTTTCCTTGCACTCATCGGGCTATATGCACTGTCGGTTTACTTCACCTATCGACTCCCACGTTCAGAGCGCAGCAAGCCGTCCGGAACATCAGCTCTTAGAGAGATTAGTGATGGCCTAAAGTACATCAGGTCCAACCCTGTATTGCTTCGTGTGATGTTCATCGCCTTCTCGGTAATTCTCAGCGCAGCGATGGTTCCAATCATCCCGGTCTACGCTCGCGACCGGTTTGATGTTGGCGAAACTGGATTCGGAATCATGCTCGCGGCGTGGGCAGTCGGGCAAGGCGCGTCGGCACTGTGGATAGCGTCAAAGAAACCATGGGAACGAAAAACCTCACCAATATTGATCAGCACGGTTCTATTCGTCGTTGCAGATATCACGTTCGCGCTATCGACGAACTTTCCGCTCACACTCGCATCGCTGGCTTTGGTCGGCGCGGCAATTCCCGTCTGGGCAACTTCGACGATCACCCTGCTCCAAACTCAGTCCGATCCTAAGATGATCGGCAGAGTGATGTCAGTGTTCACCCTCTCGCTGCAATCGATGATGTTCGGCTGGTTCCTAGGCGCGTGGATCGGCACGATCATCGGGAACGCCCAGATGATAATCATCGGAACACTCATCTACCTAGTTGTGAACTTCGGGCTAATACTCAGCTCCAAAGACCTACGACGACTTTAGCCTGTGACCCGCCCGATCAAGCCACCCGAGCCACCCGGAGCAAACCAGTCCTCCCTCCCAGAGTGGGAGGGAGTTAGAGGGTGGGAGACTGCGATGACGAGCGCGACTAACGAGTCGCAAGCCAACAACTAGCCTGCTGTCATCCTGAATTCATTTTCAGGATCTTTCTCCCCCATGCAGCTCCATCTCCACTAGAACCCGAACCGGCCTCAACCCTGCTAACAATTTTTTGCCAATTCGCTCCTGGCAAATCGGTATGTAAACTGAACCTCATGTTCAGCCCCAAGCTCTCAGACTCACAACCCCAAGTGCCCTCGGTGATCGCCTCCACACCGACCCAGTCGACTAAATAGTCCGACTCACTTAATCAACAATCCGCTAGGTCGCCATTTCGCGTGGCGAAACACGTTCATCTTCCAGAAGAACGATATTTCGACTCAGCGAGTTTTGGTCGACCTCTCGGAAAATGTGGCAATGCCACCAGAAAAGTTGCTGTCAGAACATGAACATTTGGAAGTTTTACGGCGTCACTCACCGTGACCACCTCGTAATGAACCCCACCTCGGAAGCAAAGACCAACGAATTCATCAGTCTCCTTCCCCTAAAGCCCAACGCACGCGTGCTCGACATTGCGAGCGGAAAAGGCGAACAGCTCCTCAGGATCGTCGATAAATACGATGCAACCGGCATCGGAATCGACATCTCGCCCTACGAAGTAAAAGCAGCAAATGGACGAGCATCCGATAGAAATCTTGGTGACAAAGTCGAATTCATCGAAGGTGACGGCGCGAAGCACGACTTTGAACCCGCTTCATTCGATCTAGCAATGTGCCTCGGTGCAAGCTGGGTATGGGGTGGTCACAAGGGAACAATCGAGGCGCTTAAGAAACTCGTCAACCCCGGCGGACTGATCGTTCTCGGTGAGCCATACAAGCTCAAAGAGCCTAGCGATGCCTATCGCGAACTTGAACCCGAACTAGCCGAAGGTCTCGTAACCCACGCCGAAAATGTTGCAATCGGGCAAAACGCCGGACTCAACCTGCTGTACTCGATCGTCAGCGATCACAACGACTGGGATCGCTACGAAGGTTTACGCCTAAGAGCCGCTGAGCTCTACGCCGAAGAAAACCCGAACGACCCCGACGCCAAGCCGATCCTAGATCGACAACGAGGTGAACACGACTTCTACCTCAAACATGGCAGAGACACCCTAGGCTGGGCCATCTACCTCTTCCGAGCACCGTAAACACCCGAAGAAAACCTGTTCTCCCTCCCAGAGTGGGAGGGAGTTAGAGGGTGGGAGATTGCGACGCGGAGCCGAGTCATCCGATGATGAGCGCGACCTAACGCCAGACCGCGACTAACGTACGCCAACCCCGTCCAGAAACTTAGACCTTCGTCTCATCGATTACCTACGAAAACCGCAAGTGACTCACGAGGGATCACCTATGCGACCCACTTCGATCCTATGCGAGTCTGAAGAGATGTACATGCTCAGAACAATGTCGGCAATATTCGGAACTCTGTTAATTCTGATGCTACTAGCCGTCACATACCAATCTCAGCAACCGTCAGGTCTACCGTTCTAGACCGGCAATATTGCGTGAGCTTCAGCCGATTTTCGTAATCGACTAGATTCGATACGAACTAGCCCCGCGCTATCCGAACGCGTCGCTAACGCTCCACCACGTACCTCGACTGCACCATCCCGTTCGCGAACCCTTCAGTCGAAACGTGCCTCAGCACAACATCGGCATCCAACTCGCCGAACAGCGATATTCCCGAACCCAACAACACGGGAACTCGAGTCAAAATCAGCTCGTCGATCAACCCCGCACGTAAATACCGCTGAATCGTCGCACCGCCATCCACATAAACGTGTTTAGAGCCCTCGTTTGCCAACTTAGAAGCCAACGCGACCGGCTCCATCGACACAAACTCCA
>JABIHL010000119.1 GCA_018649665.1 Chloroflexota bacterium
GGCTGGCCCCCGGCAACCGGCGCCATGCTCGCTGGGCAAGCCGCCGATATCTACTTCCCCGCACCGTTCAACGACGAGTCGATCACTGGCACTCAAGGCCCGTTCTACGAACTCCGAACGTACACCTACGCAACCGGCGAAACCCCGGCAGTAATCGATACTTGGGGCAAGGCAATCGACGAACGTAAGAAGATCTCACCGTTCATCGGCGCCTGGTACACCGAACTCGGCGGACTCAACAAATGGGCGCACCTCTGGGGCTACTCATCGCTCGAACAGCGAGCCGAAGTCCGCAAAGAAGCAGTAGCAAAAAGCATCTGGCCACCAAAAGGCGCACCAAAACCACGCACCCAAGACAGCAAGCTCTACATGCCCTTCCCCTTCAGTCCACTTTCGTAGTCAAAAAAACAATCACCAGATTTGTTAGTCGGAAAGACGCCAAGTTGAATCAACCCGCCTTCTACAGCGATTCAATACGGATGGTTCTCGACCTGACCCGTAGTCGACCGCATGAAGTAACGACCCTCGCAATCACAGGGCCCGACTGTGCGGGTAAATCAACACTCGCACAGTGGTTGAAAAATGAGCTGATCGAACGTGGCTACTGGGCATCGCTCATCAAAGCCGATTCCTACATCCGCCTACGGGAATCTCGAACAGGCCTGCCAACGGAAGCCGATGACTACTATCTGAACGGATTCGACTTAGAACAACTTTTGCAAGACGTCGGAGCAATCAAAAAAACTTTCCAAAGTGGCGAGCAATCATCCACTCCGAAAATAATCCTCGTTGAAGGCGTATTCCTTCTCAAAACCGAAATCGCCCCGAATTGGGACGCATCGATCTGGCTAGAAATCACTGATGACGAAATCCTCGAAAGAGGAACCAATCGGGACGCAGAGTTCTTCGGTTCAGAAGAAAAGGCACGATCAGTCTACGAAACGCGAATAATTCCAGCCCAACACATCCACCGAACTCGCGACCTGCCCAAGGACGCAGCCACAAGCGTCCACAACGCTACGAGCGCAACCTAAAGCGGCCGTCTTGCCAAACTAAAGCTCTGCCCCGTAGGCTAACCGTCGTTTTGAGAGTTGAAGAACATTCGCAGACCGGTTACACCGAGTGCTGCTAACAAATACAGCCAGCCGTATTTGTCGTTAATCGAGTCAACCGAGAATGAGAAGACCGATGCTGCGACTAGCGCAACTCCGACGCTGATATTAATCGGAAAGTTGGGCATACTGTAGATTCCTTTGATGAATCGGGTGGTAACAAGTTTGATTCTCAATCGAGTCGCCTTGGTCAGTGTTTGCGCACCGACCAGGGCGTTTTCGTTTCTCAATGAGAATCAGTTCGTGTTGAACATACAGTCAGGTGGCTGGGAATAAGAAGCCCAAGTACCTGCAAAACGACCTGAAGATATCCACAACCAACCACAGCTTATCCACAACTCAGTTCAACTCAAAGCGTTTGAGTCCAAAATGATCGGTTAAAAACAATTGCCCGGAGCGAACAGCCCCGGGCGATTTTCGTGAAGTCTCTGCAGCGAGGTAAAACCAAAGCCTAAAGCGGTCTACGCGCCAAACTAAAGCTCTGCCCCGTAGGCCCACCAACCCTCTGCCTTGCGAGCCACAACGCCAACGGAACCACTTCTTCCGGCGTCTTAACACGTTCGCTAGGAGCAAACGGAGGCGGACCTCCAATCTCCATAACGTTCTTAGTCGCGTCGGTCAGCACCGGACCCGGCACCAGCTCGTTCACATCAATCCCGCGCTCCCAAAACTCCTCAGCCATGCACTGAGTCAGCATCCAAGCGCCAGCCTTACCAACCCGGTACGACGAATTCGAGCCTCCCGAACTGTGCCCCATTCCAGAACCGATATTAATGATCTTCGAACCCTTATCCATCATTGGAACAAGACCAACAGTCATCAGATAAACACTGTCGATATTCAGCCGAACCGCACCCAACCAGTCCTCCCGACTCGATTCGATCATCGCCGATCGATCAGTCGCCCCCCCAGCGTTATTAACCAAAATATCCACTCGGCCAAATTCGAACTTAATCACTGCAATCGCAGAATCAACATTCCCCGAATCCGTCAAGTCAGCCGTCACGGGCGAGCCCCTACGACCCATCCCGCGAATCTGTGCTGCAACCTCGCCGATCTCAGACGAAGTCCGAGCAACAACCGCAACATCAGCACCAGCCTCAGCCAAACTCAGCGCAATAGCCTTGCCAATACCACGCCCACCGCCGGTGACCACCGCCACCTTGCCGGTCAAATCTTTAACACTAACCATCGGCCGAACAACTCCTGAAAATAACAGCTACTTCTATTCGTTGAATGATAGCCAGATAATCCAACCATTCGCTTGAACGAACAGTCCAGAATTGGTTCAGGATTCTTCCCAAATTACGACCGGACAATTGACCAATATATGATCCATTTCGAGTTCGATCTCCGAAGCGGCTTCTGAAGACGCCCAATCGCTAACCAAGTCAAAATCAGCCTCGTCCACAAAGTCATGTCGCCATAACGACCGATATAGCTCATCGCCCGGAATCGAATCAAAAACGTTGTGAGTTTTGCCCGTAACAGGATCCATTTTCATTCCTTTGGAAGGATCGTTATCCTCGAAAATCACCCGGACAATCGCGTAAGGAACATCAAGCGTCTCAGGATTCAACGTACTGGTGGTAAACGTTTCAAATGAAAAGTACTGAACATGCTTATCGCGATACCAACCCGTGCTATTTCGCTCAGCATACTCGGCCGTCGAACCGGCAGGCACGAGAGGACAATTTATGATCGTTGCAGTTCGTTTCTGCTCGTAACCCGATTCCTCAATCCCCTTAAAACTACGAATCGAATCTGGCACGTAGTCATCGGGCACCAAAACCTGAACAACCTGCCAATAGTCGTTATAACCCTCATCGCCCGGTATCACATCGAAAATCGGAGCCTGTCCATCAACACGAGTCGATGGATCAGAGGCATACACAAACGAATACACCGGAGCTGAAAGTAACGAGTTGACGTCGAATGCGTAGTAACTCACGTCACTGCCATCTGGTGCCAGCGCGTGATTAAGAAAATCAGCATCGTAGTCGATCGGTTCATTAGGCGCAGGTAGCTCGCTGTTCTGTGATCGTCGCATCACAGTACCCGCATCATCCGAGAACCTATCTACCGAAACGAACTCGATACCCGTCTCAGGATTCACGACCACAGCAACAGCATCGACCTGCTCAGTCGAAGAACACCCAACAGCCAGCAACATTGCAAGCGCAAAACCTAATATGCGCAAATCTCTACTCGCCACTCTAGCTAGATGTCGCATCTGTTCCCGTTTCTCAAAACCGCTCATCGTTCACGCAACTCTTGAAACGGAACAACAAAAGGATATTAGAGACTTCCCAGAACACCCCGCACGCATCTATCCCTGCTGCCGCAAATCCCTACGCTCAAACAACACCGCCGCAAGTACAACCAAACCAATCGTCAAACCCGCCAGCAACCCACCGTGACCCCAATGCATCCCATTCGCCAACGGATTACTTCCTGAGTAGTAATAAAACGGCGACAATTTTGCGTAGCCAGCGATACTGTCGTTCAGCGGCAGGAACGAATCCATCAGATAGAAAACCAACGCCGGTCCAACGCTTCCGAAAACTGCAAATTTGACCCTACCTGTCGCTGCGCTCAAAGCCAAAGCCAACGCCCCAAACGTCAAACCCAACAACGACGCCAACAACGAAATAGCGGCAATGTTTCCATAGCTCATATCGAGCCCGCCAAGCAGCGATCCAACAGCCGTCCCCGCAAACGTAACGAAACCCAACGCGAGCGTGAGCACGACCATCGCGAACATCTTTTCGTACACGATTCTCGACCTAGAAATCGGATTCGCCAACAGCAATCCCATCGTCCGTTTCGACTCTTCGCCAGCAAGTGCCCGTGCACCCACCACAACCGCAACCATCAAAAAGATAATTGGAGCCATCAACCCAAAGTTTTCTACCGTGTAGAACCCCTCAGGCGTACTCATATCACCGCCACCCGCTAAAGCCATCAATGTCTCTGGCAGCTGCTCAGAAAGCGTAACCAAACTATCGTCGATCAACGTGTAAACAGGTCCAAGCAGAACTCCACCAACGAGGAACATGTAGTAACTCGCAGCAATCAACAGAATCTGATGCTCCGAAGCAGTTTTTACCCAAATATGCGAAACCCTCGCCGAACCCGCAACTCGCTCCACCATCTTTTGCGTCATCGGATTCGATCGCAGTCGATCCACCAGAGTCGTTCCTACTGATTGAGCCTTCAAATCTCTCCGATTCACCCCAATCAACCCAACCACAAAGAAAATCACCGAAGCCCCACCAAGAACCGATACATGCCCCCAATCGACTCCGTTGATAATCGGCTGACTTCCGTCGAAGTAGTACCACGGAAAAATCTTGGCGAAATCTTCTGCCCCACTAATCAACGGCAACAAGCCCGCCCCCAGCATCCCAACAATCAACACCCCAGCACTCACACCAATCGCCAGCCCACCGTTGCCCGTCCACCCACCAATCGCAGTCGCCAACATTCCATAGAAAACCGCGTTCACAAACAGATGAAACATCAGCGATTCGACTTCCATGCCGCCAACTTCCACACCCAGAAGCATCGGAACAACCCGGCCCGCTATACCCATAACCACAATCGAAAACACCAACAGAATGACCAACGCAATCGTCTTCGAGGTCAACACATAATTACGGCTTTTCGGATTGCCCAACAACAATCCCATCGACCCGTTTCGCTCTTCACTAGCGAACGAACCAGCCCCGGCGATAATCGCCATTACTGAAAGCACTAACGATCCGTAAAGACCATATATAGCGCCATAAGCCAAGGAACCAACTCCGGCTCCTTCAGAAATATTCATCATCGATCGCATAGCTTCAGGAAAGTCGTTGTAAAACCCTAGGTCGATGTCTTTGTAGACAGCCATCCCGAACAGGAAAAACACGCCCAACGTGAACGACGCTATCGACATCCCACGCCAACGATCACTAATCGATTTTGCGAAAACGTTGTGAACCATCAGGCACCACCGTTCTCGTCGTTCTCAATATCGTCATCGACGTAATAAGTGAGGAAAATATCTTCGAGATCGGCCTCATGAGTCGTTATGTCCACAACAGCATCGTTGTGATCCGTCGCCACCTTCAACAACACATCCATCGTGCCGTCGTACGAAAGCGCAATTCGATTCCCCTCGACCGACACATCACGCACACCATCGATCGAATCAAACAACGCAGGCTCTACAGCCGATGCAAACTCAAATTCAACCCTTCGAGCCGCCATCGAGCGCAAGCTCGAAACCGCCTCAACAGTAATCAACTTGCCTCGGCGAATAATCCCAACACGATCAGCTACGCGCTGTACTTCCGACAACGTATGACTCGATAGAAATACGGTGTTCCCAACAGCAATAAACTCTCGCAACATAGTCTGAAACTCACGTTGAACCAGTGGATCCAATCCCGAACTCGGCTCATCCATAATCAACACTTCAGGCCTGTTCATGAACGCCTGAATCAAACCGACTTTTTGCCGATTACCGGTTGAGAGATTACCGATCTTTTTCGATAGATCAGCACCCAGCCGTTCAGCCAGTTCATCGACGTACGACCAATCGACCCCTCCGCGTAAATTGGCGAAAAAGCTAATCGTGTCCCGCCCCGTCAAACCTGGGTACATAGCGAGATCACCAGGCACGTATCCGATGTGCTTGCGAATTTCGACCGAGTCGGCATGTGAGTCGAAACCCAAAATCGATGCTCGACCCGACGTCGGGCGAATCTCATCCATGATCGTTCGAATAGCGGTAGTTTTACCCGCGCCGTTGGGACCCAGAAAACCGAAAACCTCACCATGTCGAACGCCGAGATCCAGATCGACTAAAGCCGGCACATCGCCATAGTGCTTGGTCAGTCCCTCGGCAACAATTGCGCTTTCGTTGTTCATGATGTTCCTTCACCCCCAGCCCCAGATGATTTCTCCTGTTTGCTCGAAGTTGTTTGTGAATCAGGTTGGTTTTCAGCAACGGCTTCTGAGACAGTTTTTCTCAGTTGATCAGCTACCGACTCGGTAAGAATCCCGTTGCCCAGAATCTCGTAGACGGAATTCAGATAGTTGGCGAGCGCAGCGTCGGAGTTTTGATGAAGATTGGTGAGGTCGACTCCCATGAGACGTTTCACATGCTTGTTCATCGCAAGCGCCCCCAGCGACCACAACGAAATCACCGTGGCACGCGCCCTAGGATTGTCTGTCGGCACCAACGAACCCGACTCAACACCCTGCTCCATGTAGTCCTCTGCGTCAGCAACCAGATCGTCAACCAGCTTCGCAACAGCCGGTGAATCATCGCCGAGCACGCTTGCGAGATAACCACCCATCGAACCGACTTCGCTGTCTCGAATGACGCTCATTACGTCGAAATTCGCACCCGACATGATCGTTTCTTGCTTTTGCTTGCGAATCGAAGCGGCGATGTACGTATCACAAGAGTCGCGTAGACCCTCCATCGATCCATAGTGATGAATCACGAGTCCCGGCGAAACCTCGGCTACCGAAGCGACCTTCCGCACCGTAGTGTCAGCAACACTATTGTGAGCAATGCAAATGATTGCTGCATCTCGGATTCGTGCCTTTGTTGTGCGATCGTCAGTAGTCAACTCGTCGTAAACCCCTTCTCGTATTGAACAGTTGTTTAATAAACTATACTCATGTTCAATACTCGTCAACCCGAACCCGTGAGGCGAACGTGAAATTGCCTAAATACCACGCCTGAACCACGAACACTCCCTCACCTCTGGTGATAAATTCCCTTCACATCCCAATATCAATCATGAAAGCTACGAACAAATAATGCTCACAGCAGGCGCCGGACGAACTGACATCACCCCTCCCGTAGGAATCGCCCACGCAGGTTGGGGAGCCGCAACACACCAGCGCGCCGAGGGCGTCGACATGCCGTTCTACGCAACCGCCCTTTACGTAACCGATGGCGACCTCGAAATCGCAATCGTCGATCTCGATATCGGCGTGCTCATGAACAACGACGATGCAGCAATTCGGACTGAAGTCGCCAAGATCTCCGGCATCAAAGAAGAGAACCTGCGAATCTCAGCAACCCACACCCATTCCGGGCCTGTGAATCGACAATCTTGGCTAGACGAAGGCATGGAACTAGTCGGACCCTACTGGGACTCCCTCCCTGAACGAGTAGCCACCGCCGTAAACACGGCGCGCCACAACGCCAAACCTGCTCATGTTGGAGTAGGCAAAGGCACAAGCTCGATCAACGTAAACCGCCGACCTGCCCTTGCAGACGGCACGTTATTCACAGGTCGACAGTGGGACGGCGTGGTCGATCAAGAAATCGGCATCGTCGCAATCAACGACACCGAAGGCGAACCAATCGCCACCTTGCTCAATTTCGCCTGCCACCCAACGATTCTTGGCCCGGCAAACAAACTCCTCTCTCCCGACTACCCCGGATACGCTCGTAAAGTTGTCGAACAATACGGCGGCGGGCTATGTCTGTTCTTGCAAGGTGCAGCAGGTAACTGCGGTCCAACTCACGGCTTCATAGGCGAAGTAGCCGTTGCACAATGGCTTGGCGAACGACTCGGACTCGAATCAGCTCGTATCCGACTCGAAATCGACCCCGTCCCCCGAAAAGAACGACTCGTCGAGGTCGTCCAGTCCGGTGCCGATCTTGGCATGTACGAAGACGACCCAGTAGGCGAACCCGACGACACTCTTCGAATCATCAACACAACTGCCACACTGCCCGTAGGCGACTTCCCAACAATCGAAGAAGCCCAAGACCAATTCGACAAAGCTGTAGCAACCCTTACTGACGCCCGAAAAAACAAGCCAGAAGCCGAAGTTAAACTCGCTGTATCAAATGCAAAACGAGCAGGGTTCGTACTTGGAAACGCTACACGCACCGCTGACGGACCGATGTCTATGCCTGTGCAAGCAATGCGCATAGGACCCGCCGCGCTGGTCGCAATTCCAGTCGAAGCCTTCTGTGAAATCGGAATCGCTGTGAAGGGTGCATCTCCCGCCGAACAGACCCTCTTCAGCGGATACACCAACGGCTACATGGGCTACATGCCAATGGCCGACAATTTCGAAGAAGGCGGCTACGAAGTCGTCACCACACCAATGGCAGCCGGAGCCGCCGAAGAAACAATCGACGTCTGCACCGACGCCGTCCAAGCCCTCTGGCGCTAGACGTTAGTCGCGGTCCTTAGTCGCGCTCGTCGAAAACGACTCGGCTCCGAGTCCCAAGTCTCCTACCCTAGCCCTTCCATCCGGAAGGGAACTGAATGTTGCAGTTGAGTTAATCTCCGGGCAACATCCGGTACAAACCACGACAAACTCAAGCAATAGCCCTCCTCTGTTGACCACCTCAGCCCCACAAAAAAAGCTACACCGCAACGGACAATTCCTCCGCCTATGGTCGGTCGGCTGGATGACTGGCACGATGATGTGGCTCGAGATGCTCGTCGTCGCGTTATTGGCACTCGAACTAACCGACTCACCGTTCCTTGTCTCATTCACGTTCTTCCTGCGATTCCTGCCGATGCTCTTTGGATTCGGCATCGGAGTAATCGCCGAGCGACTCAACCGTAAGTACCTAATGATCGGCGGACTCGCAATTCAAACCGCCACCTCAGCCGCGCTTGCGGCTCTAGTCATTTCGGACAAACTCGAATACTGGCACCTTGCGCTCGGCAGCTTCCTCATAGGCTCAGTAATGGCGAGCGAATTCCCAGTTCGTCGAACCATGATCGGCGAAGTCGTAAGCCGAACGAACGTCGGGCGCGCCGTATCGCTCGAACAAACCACAAACTCGCTATTCCGCATCATCGGCCCCTTCGTCGGCGGAGTATTCCTCGCCACCATCGGCGCACAAGGCGGCTTTCTACTCGGAGTCGTTCTCTACTCGATCGGCGTCATCATTGCCCTCTCAATGAAGTACACCCGACCCGAATCTAGCGATATTCCAGCCGGACCCAAAACCCAAATCATCGAAGGCATCCGATACATCCGCAAAAGCCAAGTAATGATCGGCACGCTCGGCGTAACCCTCGTTGTCAATGTCTTCGGCTTCTCGTACATGAGCCAACAACCAGTCGTTGCCAAGCAGGTACTTCAGGTCAGCGACGTCCTCATCGGAGTTCTTCAATCGGTCGAAGGGGCAGGAGCATTCTTCGGAGCCGCCCTAATCGCCATCTTCGCCAAGCCCCGTCACTACACCCGTATCTACATGTGGGGGTCACTGCTCTTCATGGTCGCCATCGTCCTCTTTTCACAATCCACCACCTACTGGATCACCCTCATAATCCTCTTCTTCGGCGGAGTTGGAATGTCGGGATTCGCCACGATGCAAAGCGCCATAATGATCTACGTCGCCTCCCCTCAAATGCGCGGGCGCGTCCTCGGATCAGTCGCCGTATTTATAGGGCTCGGCCCCTTCGGGCAACTAGGTATCGGACTACTCGCCAGCATCCTAAATCCCGCAACAGCAGTCCTAATCACCGCCGGAACCGGCATCGTCTGCATGTTCATCGCGTTCGTCATCTACCCAGCAATGAACAAACCATATTCACTAGAACTCGACGCCGAAAACGTTTAAGCTTCGAACACTTCTTTCCTCCCATAAGGAGAAGAATGTGGTGCGCACAACAACCACGTTCAGAAGCCATAACGCCACTAATCAGCCCTCATTCCTCGATCTCTCAGAAAAAGTCGCACGCGACCCAAATGCAACTCGGAATCTTCGGAAAATACCTCACCCTCTGGGTAGCACTCTGCATCGTCGCAGGCGTAACCCTCGGCGAACTGCGGCCCAGCTTCCCCGACACACTCAGCCGATTCACCGTCAGCCAAGTGTCCATTCCGGTCGCAATCCTTGTCTGGTTCATGATCTATCCGATGATGGCGAGAATCGATTTCACAAGCATCGTCGACGTACGCAAACGCCCACGCGGACTCGCCCTCACACTCATCATCAACTGGCTCGTAAAACCGTTCACCATGTTTATCGTGGCGTGGTTCTTCCTCAAAATCGTCTTCGCACCTTGGATCGATGGCGACCTCGGCGACGAATATTTGGCCGGAGCCATCCTTCTAGGAGCCGCCCCATGCACAGCCATGGTCTTCATCTGGAGCTACCTCACAAAAGGAAACGCCGCCTACACGCTCGTTCAAGTAACCGTGAACGACATCATCATGCTGTTCGCCTACGCACCAATCGTGATACTGCTACTAGGGATCGGCGATATCACCGTTCCCTACGACACCGTCCTGCTATCGGTCGTGCTCTACGTCGTAATACCACTCGCCGCCGGATACCTCTCTCGAAGATGGCTCATCAATGCCAAAGGCTCCAACTGGTTTGAAGAATCTTTCCTGCCTAAACTCGGACCCGTCACTATCGTCGGATTACTTCTAACGCTCATCTTGCTGTTCTCGTTTCAAGGCAAAACGATCCTCGACAACCCAACCCACATCGGCCTAATCGCCATACCGCTAATAATCCAAACATTCATCGTCTTTGGAATCGCCTACGCCGTGGCGAAAATGTGGAAACTAAGCCACGACATCGCAGCGCCCGCAGCGTTAATCGGAGCCTCCAACTTCTTCGAACTCGCAGTCGCCGCAGCCGTATCGCTATTCGGACTCAACTCCGGAGCAGCCCTCGCAACCGTAGTCGGAGTACTTGTCGAAGTCCCGATAATGCTGCTCCTAGTCCGATTCGTAAACGCCACCTCAAAATCGTTCGCCCACGCCCACGACGGCACCTGCTGCCCCGCCGGCGCTACTCTCGCCAAAGGCCTCGAAGCCAACGATTAATCCTTGTCACCCCAATGAAAATCAGGTTCAATCGACCAATCAAGAACACCAATCCAGGCAGCCACCCACTCACAATGTCACCCTGAATTCATTTTCAGGGTCAAACGTACGACTTCCAACATCACCCGAACCAGCCAACCCCAACCACGAACCCGCATCATCCTGAGCCCCGTCGAAGGGTCACGAAGTACCGAACCACACCCCACTTCCCACCACTCGAATATAGTGTCCACATGCCCACCGAACAACAACTCGAAGTCCGCTCGCACCTACTCTCCGCAGTCCGAGATTTTGTCAAACGCGAAGCCATTCCCGTTGCAGCGGAACACGACGAAAACGACACCTACCCAACCACTCTCTTCGACCAAATGGCGGAAATGGGTCTCTTCGGCCTAACGGTGCCTGAGGAATACGGCGGACTCGGTGTCGATGTCACAACCTTCGCCATGGTGTTCGAAGAACTCGCAAAAGGCTGGATGTCGCTAACCGGACCCATCGGCTCGCACTCGATGCTCACATGGGGCATCACCAAATACGGAACCGAAGCACAAAAGAAAAAGTGGCTTCCCGATCTTGCATCTGGCAAGAAACGCGGCGGACTCGCCCTCACCGAACCAGGCGGCGGAACCGACGTAGCCGGAATGCAAACGAAAGCTGTTAAAGCCAAAAATAACGAAGAATACGTAATCAACGGCACAAAACAGTTCATCACCAACGGCCGTAACGGCGACGTATTCCTACTCCTAGCCAAAACCGATATGAACACCAAGCCGTCCCACAAAGGCATCACCGGGTTCATAGCCGAAAAAGGCCCGGGATTCACCTCAGGTAAAGATTTCAACAAACTCGGCTACCGAGGCGTCGATACAACCGAACTCATCTTCGACGATTACCGAATCGACGCCGAGAATGTTCTTGGAAACAAAGAAGGCAAAGGCTTCTACCAGGTGATGGATTCGCTTGAGACAGGGCGAATCAACGTGGCTTCCCGAGCCATCGGAGTCGCCCAAGCAGCCTTCGAAGCGGCAATCAAATACGCCCAGCAACGAGAAACCTTCGGCCGACCAATTTCAACCCGGCAATCGATCCAAAACATGCTCGCCAACATGGCAACCAAGATCCACGCCGCCCGTCTGATGACCCGTGATGCAGCCGCTAAAAAAGATCAAGGCGAAAGAGTCGACCTAGAAGCCGGAATGGCAAAACTCTACGCATCCGAAATCTGCGCAGAAGTAACCCTCGACGCAATGCGAATCCACGGCGGCGCCGGCTACGTCAAAGACTCCCCAATCGAACGCTACTACCGCGACGCCCCACTAATGATCATCGGCGAAGGCACCAACGAAATTCAACGCCTAATAATCGCCAAAAACCTCCTAAAAACCTACGAGGTTTAGTCCACTCCGAATCCCTTAGCACCTACGCCCTGCTAAAGTCCGTTCTCGAACGATGTCCCAAATCCCTCAGGAGCACCCTCTTTGCGCCCAAACATTGTTTTTGCCTTCGCCGACGACTGGGGCCGCTACGCCTCAGCCTACCGAAACCAACCCGGCGAAAGCTCAATACACGAGCTCATCGAAACCCCCAATTTCGACCGTATTGCCGACGAAGGAACACTCTTCCTCAACGCCAACGTCCCCGCCCCAAGCTGCACGCCTTGCCGCAGCTCTATCCTCACCGGACGTTACTTCTGGCAAACCGGACTCGGCGCAATTCTTCAAGGCGCACGCTGGGACGAAACGATCCCCACTTACCCTCTGCTTCTCGAAGACGCCGGATACCACATCGGCTACACCTACAAAGTCTGGTCGCCCGGCCTCACTACGAACGCGCCGTACGGCGGGGCAAGAACGGCATACGAATCGGCAGGAACCCGCTACAACTCGTTCTCTGAGGAAGTAAC
>JABIHL010000120.1 GCA_018649665.1 Chloroflexota bacterium
TCGCCGCAGGTCGCAGTCCAGAAACCGCAGCAGAGGCTGAAGCCGACGATGTGAATTACGGAGCGGGCCAAGATGCGATGGACCAAGTGCTTTCGGAAGCCGATTTCGTCCTAGTTTCCACCCCGTTGATCGACTCAACACGCGGATTAATCGGCGAGCGCGAGATCGGGCTCATGCGCCAAGATGCCTACCTGATAAACCCGGCACGCGGGCATATCGTCGACGAAAAAGCACTATACGAAGCGCTAGCCAGCAACTCGATCGCCGGCGCAGCTATCGACACTTGGTACGAGTATCCCATTAGCGAAACCGATAGTCCCCGACCATCGAAATATCCGTTCTGGGAGCTCGACAACATCATCATGACTCCGCATCACTCGGGAGCAACTTTTGGCACCAGAGATCGGCGAGCGGAAACCGTAGCGGCCAATATCGATCGGTTAAGCAAAGGTGAACCACTAGTTAACGTGCTCGAAGACGTTTCTACGATTTAGCCGCTGACTCGGCACGTCGCTGCCTGAAAGCTTCGTACAACACGAGTCCAGTGCTGACCGATGCATTTAGCGACGATAGCTGGCCTGCCATAGGAATCGAAGCGATCTGGTCGCAGTTTTCTCGCACCAGTCGCGAAAGCCCATTGCCCTCTGAACCGACTACGATCATTACAGGTCCCGTGTAGTCGGCTTCCGTGTACTCAACATCGCCCTCGGCAGCCAACCCAACAACCGTCATACCGCTCTCTTTGAGTCGCTCGATAGTTCGATTCAAATTCGTAACTCGCGAAACTTTGACATGCTCTAGTGCGCCAGCAGAGGCCCGAACCGCACCAGCAGTAATTCCAACTGCCCTGCGCTCAGGAATAATCAGACCATGCGCTCCGGCAGCATCAGCAGTTCGAGCAATGGCACCAAGATTATGTGGATCCTGAATTCCATCGAGCATCACTAATAGCGGAGGCTGACCATTCGTGTCGGCGCTCATCATCAGATCTTCAGGTTCGTGATAGCGGGGATCGGGAACGACGGCGATCACGCCCTGACTCTTTTTCGTCTGCGACTGCGCTTCGAGTTCCTTACGAGAAACTGCGTGAACTTCGATACCAGCCTCGGTTGCCAACATCACAATCTCTTGAAGCTGTGGACCCAATTCCGCATCTTCAACCATTACCAATCGCTCTATATCGCGACCAGCGCGAAGCGATTCCAGCACAGCGCGCCGTCCTTCGACAGTTTGACCGTGAACCTTTTTAGCTCGAGAGAATCGTGACATTGTTGACCTAGAATTTCTGGTATCGATAAGGATGCGCACTGCGATTACACAATTAGCGCTTAAAGAAGTGTAAGTTTCATCGACACTGAACGCCATCGACACTCACACTTATTCGACCTCAAGGTTGACTGATTGCCTATCGATCACGTGAATCAGCTAGATAACCAAATCTACTAAGGAGCCTGCAATTGGCACGGGAACGCGAATACAGCACCAACCAGCTAAAGAAAACCATCGATGAAGGCGGCGTTGGCATCATTGCCAATGGACCTAACAACTCTGAGATGTGCGATTTTCTCGGGCATGTCGGATTCGACGCCGCGTTTGTTGACTTCGAACACGGCGGAGTATCGTGGTCGGAACTAGCCGACATCACCCGCGCTTGCGAACTATGGGGCATGTCGAGCGTTGTTCGAGTAAACAAACTGGACGAAGCGCAAATACTGAGAACTCTCGACCAAGGCGCGAGTGCAGTGATGATTCCGCACGTAATTACCGTTGCCGATGCCGAACTCGCCGCAAATGCCTGCAAATACCCGCCAAACGGTATTCGTGGCGTCGCAGGCGGTCGTCGAGCATACGGCGTAGATGACTACTTCCGTAAATCTGACGAAGAAGTGCAGTGCATCGCCCTGATCGAAGACTTCGAAGCCATCGATAATCTCCCAGAGCTAACCAAAGTCAAAGGCATCGACATCTTCTACGTTGCGCCGTCCGACATGGCAGCATCGATGGGCCACACCGGCGATCCGGGACACCCAGAAGTACAGGCAGCACTAGAGCGCGCCATCAAACTCGTTATCGAAGGCGGCGGAGTGGCCGGAACGCTAGCAAATGATTCGAATATCGAAAAATTTCTAGCGATGGGAGTCAAGTGCGTCGGAGTCCCCTGGCAGATGTGGCTAAAGCAGTCGGCAGAAGCGTTTATCGAGAAAACTCGCTCCTGATGCCCTCGTAGACACTGAGCCTACCAACCACGACCATATGCCCGTTCCGACGTAGTGATTCTTTGGGGATTACACGTACTGAGTTGTGCGAGAGTGCGGACGAGAACGATCTGTTCGTAAGCAATACTCATTGTGTGGCGCAGATGAACTATGCCAGCAGCGCAGATTTGCGTTGCGGCTAAATCATCGTGTTCCGTCACTGCGATTCAAGTGGCGAATAACTTACGAAGTTCAACGCAAATCGATAATAAATACGCCGGGCTGTACAGCTCGCTGCGTTCATTCGCCAAAACCGATGGTGCCGACCGTCTTCGGATGATCGCCTACGCACCAGCCGTGGTGACTATTGTCATCGTACTCGCAATTGAATTTGGTGTTGGTGGGATCCGCAATTCAGTAGGATCATGGCTTCCGTTAGCTGAAGTTGCCGCAGTATTGGGCAGTGTTCTAGCGGGCACATTGTGGTTCGGCTGGGGACAATCTCGTATAGCCACACAGGCGATGAGTGTTCTCAATATGGCAGAAGACGAGCGTCGAATTGTCTCGGCTATCGGAATCGGAGCCAACTGGGACCTCGATATCAAACGAATTTTCGCCCGATTCAGTAACGATCTAACGACACTGATCGACTACGACCGCCTAACCATCACCACAGCCCGACGCGACGGTCGAATGCAACTCGAATTCGTTTCCGGAATGAATGCACCAGAAGACGAAATCGGCGGCGTAGTTCTTTCCGTAATTGGGCATCCAGACGGTCTTGTGAATCCGCGAGACTACGGACTTCACTCCCAAATGACCGTTCCGATCTCTGCCATCGACGGAACAATCACAATTCGAAGCCGAGACCATGACGCATACGGCCCTCACCACGTCGATATTATGCGACAGGTAGTTGCTCAGATATCGCCGGGTATCAGCAACGCCATCAATTATCAAGAATCTCAGCATCGAGTCATGGAGCGAACTGCTCTAGCTGAAATCGGACGTGCTGCAACACATGAGACCGACCTCGATTCGATTCTCCTAGTGGTTAGCGGTGCTCTATCAAACTTGATGAAGTTCGATCACATGGGAACATTTCTCACTGATCCGAATGAAACATCCGACTCCAAACAGGAAACAGCAAAAGTGGTCTGTTGGTCCACCCCGAATCTTCTCGGGATCAATGTCGGAGACTCGGTGACGTTGGAGACTACGCAATCTGATACAGGCGTTCTATCCGGGCTTGGACGTGACCCTCTCGGACTCAATAGCAATTCAGCAACAGCAGGAACAGAAGATCGTCACTGGATGCAAGTTCCGTTAGGTGAACAGAGCAAATTACTGGGCATGCTGATAGTCAGTGCGCCAGCCGACGCTGTTTTAAGCGAGGACGAGGCCGATCTGCTGCAACGTGTAGCAAACCAGATCGCCCCCGCTATCCAAAACGCAAGACTCACCGCAGATTTAACTCGCACACTTGAAGAGAGACGTGTTGTGGCAGCCATTGGACGTGCTGCCAGTAGCGAAACACAAACGCGAAGAATTTTTGCAGTTGTTGCTGAAGAACTCGAATCCATAATCCCGTTCGACCGGTTCGCTGCGACGATCGCTATCCCGGAAACGAGGGATCTAGAAGTTTCATATGTTCAAGGTTCTCACTGCGAAGGTAGAGAAGAAGGCTCGATCATTGGAACCCCCATTGAAGACGACATTCGCGAGCTACGAGCAAGACGGAGCATTCTCAGAAGTTACGAATCGCTAAACGACATTGCCGACCAAGGTATCGCAAAAGCGGGCCTCTATTCTTGGATTCAGATCGTTCTTGGTGAAGTTACCGATCCCATCGGTTATCTCAGCTTCCGCAGCAAGAAAACCAACGCATATTCTGACGTACACGTCGAACTTCTAGAAGGCATTGCACGTCAGATATCTCCAGTGCTGAAAAACGCACAAATGTTTGAGCTGGAACGTGGACTGCGCGATCAACTCGATACCCAGAACCGTGAACTACAAGAAGCGAATACCGCAAAATCTCGATTCCTATCAACGGTGTCGCACGAACTCAAAACACCTCTGACGATCGTCTCAGGATTTATTGATCTTCTTGCCGATGACGCCGACCAGTTCACTGCAGAGCATCTAGAAGCGCTAAACATAATGCGCAAGAACTCCACAAGACTTGGACTGCTCATCAACGACGTATTGGATATCTCCCGTATGGACGCCGGAAAGCTTCGAATAGAACCTACCGTCTTCCAAGTAAACGATCTAGTACATGAGCTAGATAAGAGTTTTGAGCCTCTTCTTGAAACAAAAAACCAAACGCTTGAAATCGGCGTTTCTGAAGACATAGTTTGGATCGAGGCCGACCGTAATAGGGTTGCTCAGCTCGTAACCAATCTCATAAGCAATGCCCATAAATATTCCAACGAAAACAGCACGATCAGGCTCAATGTCGCAGTTGAAGACAACAGTCTTAGCGTCGTGATCGAAGACGAAGGCATCGGTATATCAGAAGACGATCAGAAGCAGCTATTTACCGCATTCTTCCGTGCTGAAAATCGAGTCGCCCGAGAAGCAGGCGGCACAGGACTAGGCCTAGTCATCGCTCGATCCATCGCCGAATTACACGGCGGAGATCTTTGGTTAAACAGTATTGAAAACCAAGGAACTACCGTCGCCTTCAAAATTCCGGGCATCTCGTCTGAACCGGTAGTTGATGCAAATGACGAAGACGAACAATCCATGCTGGCACAACGATCACGACTCTACCCAGATACCGACTGGGAAGACATCGGTAAGTCGGCATAAATATTTGAACTTACGTATTCACTATTATTTGAATACGGAGATTGCGAGAGGGAACCGAAATGAAAAAGATCTTAGTGGTAGATGACAGTTCTGACATCCGCCTGCTTCTGAGCAGAACGCTCAAGGCAGCCGGTTATACCGTGTCGGAAGCAACAGATGGCGACGAAGTCCTCGCCGCAACGCTTTCGTACGAACCAGACATGATTCTGCTCGACGTAGCAATGGCACGTGTCGACGGCTTTAAAGCCCTGGCACATCTGAAACAAGACCCGCGTACAAAACGTATTCCGGTAATCATGGTTACTGCCAAAGGTCACCCCAGTGATCTAGAAACAGCGCGCTCACTTGGTGCACTCGACTACATCAACAAGCCATGGGCACACGGTGAAGTCGAACTCAGGGTTCAGTGGGCGATCACATCTGTTATGCGCAAACGCGAACAAGATGCGCAGTTGAAAATTGATCGGCTCGCCGGTTAGCCCGAACGACATCTGAAAAGCATTGCGAAGCGCACGCTATAGTCGCTTCATCAAATTCCAACGACTCTCTCGCCGTTTGAATCATTAGTGGTCTTCTTTTGAAGACCACTTTGCGCGTCCCAGAGCAATGTAAATTTGCGACTATGCTGCCATTTCTCACAGGTTCACTACGAAAAACCTACGGGCTTAGCGTAATGTATGTGCCACTGAATCAGATAGTTTGCGATGCGGAAGGAAATGTGATGGCAGAGCGGTACCAAAACTATGTAAATGGAAGTTGGAGCGACGGCTCTTCTGGAGCGGTTTCGACCAGCACTAACCCGGCTGACTTATCTGATGTGGTTGGCGAATTTCAAGCCTCCACCTCGGCAGATGCCGCAGCCGCTATCGATGCGGCACACGACGTAAAAGAAAGCTGGCGTCGCACCTCCTCGCTCGCACGTGGAGGCTACCTGCTAAAAGCAGCCTCGTATCTCGAAGCCAATCTCGAAGAATTTGCCCAAATGGTCACTCGGGAATGCGGCAAGGCGATACTCGAAGCCCGTGGTGAAATCGGCCGAGCAGTCGCCCTACTTCAGTACTACGGTGTCGAAGGATCAAACCCGGTCGGTGCGGTTGTGCCATCGGTCAACCCAAACATCCTGCTCTACACGAACCGTATGCCTCTCGGCGTAGTCACCCTCATCACCCCCTGGAACTTCCCATTCGCTATTCCGATCTGGAAGATGGCTCCAGCACTGGTGTACGGAAACACAATCGTTCTCAAGCCCGCCTCGGCAACCCCGGGAGTCGCAACTCTCATCGCTCGTATGTGGGAAGCTGTCGATCTACCAGCCGGTGTGTTCAACCTCATCACCGGATCAGGCGGAACAGTCGGAAACGAACTCATAACCAACGACAAAGTAGCCGCAATATCGTTCACTGGTTCGACTCGAATCGGAATGAACATCGCATCCGAATCGGCAAAGCGTGGCAAGCGATATCAGCTTGAAATGGGTGGCAAAAACCCCGTTATCGTTCTCCCCGACGCCGATCTCGAACAAGCGGCTGAAATTACTGTTTCAGGAGCCATGAAGTACTCAGGTCAGAAGTGCACGGCAACATCCCGTGCGATCGTGGTCGGTAACATCATGGAAGAATTCACAAATCTCGTTGTCGAAAAGACCAACGCCCTCAAGATTGGCGCCGGTGCCGACCCGCAATCGATCATCGTTCCTGTCATCGATCAAGCATCCAAAGACAACATCGCCTCGATGATCGCACGCGGCGTTGCCGACGGCGGATCGATTCTTGCCGGTGGTGGAGTTCCATCTGGTGCCGGATTCGACAAAGGCACCTACGTCGAACCAACCGTCATAAACAACGTTGCCAGCGACGCTTTCGTCGCCTGCGAAGAGATCTTCGGCCCGGTGCTGTCGATTCTCCCTGCAGCCAATGCCGAAGATGCGTTGAACATCGCCAACTCTGTCGAATACGGCCTGAGCGCAGGTATCTTCACTAAAGACCTGAATTCAGTGCTCGACTTCGCCGACCGCATCGAAGCAGGTGTCGTGAAGATCAACGGCGAAACCGCAGGACTAGAACCGCAAGTTCCGTTCGGTGGCATGAAGTCGAGTTCATCTGGCGACCGTGAACAAGGCAAGGCTGCAATCGAATTCTTCACCCAAACGAAGACGATCTATGTCGACCGTAGTGCAACATAGCCTCCATCCCTGATAGCTTATGGGTTCGGTGGTCAACATCTTTGATGTCGATCACCGGACTCTGCTAAGTCGCTAAATCGCGACTGCCACACAGGTGACACGATTTCCGATACGGGGGTGAATCTATGCCAGACCACAGTTTCAGCGGGGTCTTTCCGATCCTTCAAATGCCTTTCAACGAGACTGGGCAAATCATTTTTGAAGATCTTCGAGCAGAAGTTGAATACGCCATCCGCGGTGGAGTTCACGGCGTGGGAATCGCCTACGGATCAGAAGTAAACAAGCTCTACGACCACGAACGCGACGAAGTTCTCAGTGCAGTGGTCGATCAGGCAAACGGCCGAATCAAAGTGGTGATGAACACAGGAGCTCCCTCCACCGTTCAAACTAGCCACTACACACGAGTCGCCAAAGTACTCGGTGCCGACGCCGTAATGATCGCTCCGCCTGCGATAGCCGGAATTCCAACATCTCTCGTTCGCCAGCACTTCATCGATGTTGCCGAAAGTGCTGAAATGCCCATCTATATGCAAGACATGACAGGCGCTGGCATGTCACCAGCGTTGCTTGCCGATTTGGCGGGCGAAAATGAAAACCTCTGCTACGCCAAGATCGAAACACTTCCTACCCCCAATCGATTCTCCGAAACTGCCGAATTGGCAGGAGACAAAATATCGATGTTTGGCGGAGCTAACGGAGTCTTCTTCATCGAAGAAATGCGACGTGGAGCCAAGGGAACCATGCAAGGCATCGCTCTGTGCGACATCGTCCGGAAAACTTGGGACCTCTTCCAATCGGACGAGGAACAAGCCGCTGAATCGCTATGGAACCACTATCAGCCACTGGTGAAGCTCTACACGCTTGCAGAAGGTCAACTCTACTGGGTTGCCAAAGAAATCCTTAAACGCCGAGGAGTATTCACTGAAGCCTACCCACGATTGCCAGCAGTGAAACCCGACGACGGCATTTACAGCGAACTCGACGCACTCATCGAGGAACCGGTGCGGGGCAAGCGACTGTCGCAGCCGCCACTCAGGTGCTTGCCGATAAAGCACCGACCTACTCATATCTTTCGACAGATGATTTCCGATTACCAGCTATCAACATCTATCTAAAGCTCGGGTGGAAACCGTTGCTATTCGAAGATGGTCAAATTCAACGTTGGGCTAGGGTTTTCAAAATTCTAAAGCGAGAGTTTTACGAATCCGATTTTCCAACGCTGCCTCCTAAGTAACCCTGAACGTTACCCAGATCCGAAAGATTCGACCCATGCCTTGGGATCCCTCCCAGTACTTGAAATTCGCCGGCCACCGGCTTCGTCCTGCAGTCGATTTGCTGAACCGAGTTAATCTCGAATCACCTGCGATTGTTTATGACCTCGGTGCCGGAACAGGCAACGTTACCGAATTGCTTGCTACACGTTGGCCCGACGCCCGAATTATCGGCATTGATGATTCGGAAGAAATGCTGCGACAAGCAGCCGAGCGCGCCGTCAACATCGAATGGGAAGTCGGCGATATAGGATCATGGTCGCCCAAAGAGCCAGCTGAACTTATATTCACAAACGCTGCTTTACATTGGATCGGCGATCACACCGATTTGTTCACTCGGCTTATGTCGTCGATCGCCGTTGGCGGAGTGTTCGCAGTGCAGATGCCCAGAAACTTTGGAGCGCTCTCTCATACGTCGATTTCGGAAGCAGCACTAAACGGTCCCTGGCGTAGCAAACTCGACCCGCTGTTGCGCCCAGCCCCCGTCGAGCCACCACCGTTCTACATAGACCTATTGTCGCCCCTGGCAAGCTCTCTGGACGTCTGGGAGACCGAGTATCAGCAGGTACTCACCGGTGACAATCCAATAAAAGAGTGGACCAAGGGCACGTGGCTCAAACCACTGCTCGACGCGCTCGATGAACCGGAACGATCGGACTTCGAAAACGCCTACGCCGAAATCGTTGCGAAGGCTTATCCGAAACAGACCGATGGCACGACGATTTTCCCATTCAAAAGAATGTTCATCATCGCCCAGCGATAAGCCAGTAGTAAGAAGTTAAATCCCGGGAGGAGCGACAACCACTTCGTCGTATGAGTGGCGTGAGCCGACCATGTTCGAATGCTCAAACACATCAAGCGCTGATTCATAAAGATCGCGCTCAATGGCGGTTCCACCCGACCACGTGCCGAGCTTCTGATAAGCGCCAACAGCTGCTGCAACCGCCGATTCTGCCATATCGGGGAAGAAGCTAGCCTCAGCCTTTGCGACCTCGGCAGGATCAGCGGTATTCACCCACTCACGAGAAGCCTTGAAAGCAGCGGCAAATCGTTTGGCATCATCAGTCTTCAGCCAGTCCCAACGCCCCACCAAACTTGAGAATGCGGTTGGACCTACAGCCTCGCCGACCGACGCAACTATGTGTCCTTGACCATCGTGCTCAAGCTGCTGAGGAAACGAGCCCTGTTCGTGAAAATAATCGCCCTCACCGTTTCGCCACTGGGCCATCATCGCATCGCCACCGGGTGAGTCGATGTCGTCGACATCTGCCAGATCAATACCCATCTTATGAGCGCCGTAGCGAAGCATCGCTTCCGGCTGACCACCGTGAACGTGCAGGAACTTACCGCTCAAAAGCTTCTTCCAAGAGAAATCAGAGTCGGCTTCACGTCCAGCAATGAAAAATCCGTCGTATCGATTTATCTGTGCGAAGTGAGCAAACGGCGCTCTTGAGCCCTTGTCCAAAGGACCCCAACTAGCCGAAACCGCCGCTTGAGCTACGTCCATTCGCCCCTCAGCAACCTCGCCACCACTGCTTCCACCGGCTTCTACAACGTGGTATTCGCCCGTCAGTCCCTCTTTTTCAAGAAAGCCACCGGCGATAGTGCAGATCATTGGGCTGTAAAAAGCCGAATGGCGAGATGCCATGATGTTGAGCTTAGTCATTCTTATATCCTGAGCGATTGGTGAGTACCGTTAGTCGAACCTAGGCCAGCGAGCCAGATTCTAACGCTTCAAGAGCAACCGCGAGTTATTGCCAGATGTGCAAAATGCCATCTTCAGTTCCAACTCCCAGTGCCAAACCGCCATCATTGGTTTCGACAACTGCCAAGTTGGTACTAATTCTCGAATCAAGTTCTAGCTCCCACACTTCCTCGACTGAATCACCGATTCTGCGCAGAGCTATCAACGATTTCTGGTCCCGAGAAGGCACGATCAGTTCCACCGCACCATCCCCATCGAAGTCACCAGCCACAGCTTGATCGAGGTTTCTTGATCCGTTCACATGCGACATATAGCCGCCTGCTTTGGAAGCTACCAATTCAAGCCTGTCGCCATCTAGTCGATAGAACTTCGCAATACCGCCAACGTGCGGCGTTTCCACAACTGCGATCTCTATTTCGCCATTCGGACCAACCGGTGCGACTGCTATCTGATGAAGCCACCTGAAGCCAGTACCAACCGGATCAGACTCAGCGACGATATTCAGTCCGTCTTCATCATGACCAAAAACCACCAATCGAGCGCCGGCATCTGAATTACTGACAGTCGTGATGATTTCATCGACCCCATCGCCATTCAAATCGGCTGCCATCGGGAACAAACCTTCGAAGACCTCACCTACTGCGAGACTGAATCTTGAATCGTCGGCTTCGGGAACAATCGAAAAAGCGACTAGCTGGCTCCATTCAGTCTTATCGCCCAACGCCCCATGCGGATATTGATCGGTTGCCCCGGTATACGAGTAGAGCCGTGCGTCTGACGATTCAACGGTGGATCCATCTGGCGTGTTTTCAACTTTAGAAAGTGCGGCTGCCAATTCAAGATTCACCGGGTTGCTCACAGCATTGACTGAAAGAGCGAGATGACCATCCTCTTCCTCAACCAATGTCGGCCGTAACAGATGTTCATGGAGCGGCGATGAACTGCCAAGTCGAGAAATCTCTCCAGCGTTCATCCGAAACGTAAGCCACGTACGATCTTCTCGCTCCAAACCCCAAGCGGTATCGGCAACCGAGCTAACATTCGCATCAATCCACCTGAAGCTACTACCGGTTCTTGCAGTTATGGCGAATTCGTAATTCGTCTGGTTTCGAGGCATCTGCCCCTGCCCCGTGAAATAACCGTTGGCTCTGTGCATCACGTACGTGTTTTTATTCGAAAACATGTTTACGCTCTCAGGAATAATCGATGGGATAGCCCCTGGATCAGGTTCGCTGCATGCTGCCGATACCAGAGCAAGAATCGTTATCGCCAGCAGAACCTTTTTCAATATCTCACCTTGCAAAGTTGCAGCCATCTGTTGAGCATCAGGATCATCCCGTTGCCAACAGCTACGGAGTGTAATCGGAAACATAACTCAACTCAGCAACTAGCGAATCAAACTTAGAGTGAAAATCGTCTTGGCGGCAGAGAATACGACGAATAAACTCCCCGTTTCAGTCCGAGAACGAATTCTAAGCAGCTTCGTTTTGTTCGGCAGCAGCGCTTATCGCCTTACGAATTCGAGCGACTAAATCTTTAGCATCCCACGGCTTAGGGACGTAGTCGACCGCGCCCATTACACCCGCCTTCTCAAGGTCTTCCTCTTCGCTCAATGCAGAAGAAATAATTACGGGAATGTGTGCAGATTCCGGGTTCGACTTTAGCTGCGCCAGAGTGTCCCAGCCATCCATTCCGGGCATCATCAAATCGAGAACGATCAACTGAGGATTTACATCCTTCACCCACGCCTCGACCGTCGTTCCATCAGCAGCTTCGATTACTTCAAAGTCTGCGCGCTGAAGAACCGACACCAAAAGCATTCTGATGTCCGGAGTATCGTCTACAACTAAAATTTTCACCGTATCTCCATTGTGCTGATCCGAACCTGATTAGGCTGCCGTCAAAATCGAACTGTCCGCCGAAGCGGGAAGTTCCACGGTAAACGTCGAACCAAGCCCCACTTTGC
Source organism: Chloroflexota bacterium (assembly GCA_018649665.1). Lineage (GTDB taxonomy): Bacteria > Chloroflexota > Dehalococcoidia > Lucifugimonadales > Lucifugimonadaceae > Lucifugimonas. Next base: position 12,137 of record JABIHL010000120.1, read on the forward strand.
TCGACACCGTTAACGTTCCGCCATGCTCTTCAACGATCGACTTCGACAGGAACAATCCAAGTCCAGTACCAGGTCGTTTTTTCGCCTCTGGGTTCATCGTGCGGAAGTATGGAGTGAATAGTTTCTCCATATCCTCTGGTGAAATTCCTAATCCATGATCGGCAACTGATATACGCACCCGTGCGTCGTTCGAATCTACACTTATTTCTACTGCTTGATCTTCCGCAGAATATTTCAGTGCATTCGTGATCAAATTGGTCAATACCTGACTAAGACGCGCTGGATCGCCCTCGACTTCACATTCATCGATTGAAGTGGGAATTTGAAGTCTGCCTTCGATGTCTTTGCTCGATACTTTAAGACCTTCGACTACTGAATAAACCACCTTCGACACATCATGCAACTCTTTGGCCGTCGTGAAATGACCGGATTCGATGTTCGTAATGTCGCTCATATCGTCGACTAAAACTGCCAACTGTCGAGCGGTCTTCTCGATCGAAGCTGCAAATTCTCGCTGTTCCGAACCGATATTGTCGACATCGAATCGCAAAAGATCTGCGTAACCGATCATTACCGCGAGTGGCGACTTGATCTCGTGGGCCACTTCCGACATGAACTGCGTCTTCGATTCGCTCAATTCAGTTAGTTGCAAATGACTGAGACGCAGAGCACCTTCAGTATTCTCAACACCGTCTTGCATTTGGGCGAACAGTTCGTTTTGAGCGACTAAGTGCTGCTGAAGCTGTACTAACGATTCCGAATTTCGACCGTTAGTAATCGCGGATTTCAGGTGATCCGATATTTGGAGCATGAACCTAGCATCGGCATCTGTATATCGATCCGGCGATGTTGAAGCTACCCAAACCTGCGCTATCAATTCTCCGTCGGCGTTTTCAAAATTGGCAACCAACGCACTGCGCATTCCAGCTTCCAGCGCAGAGGCGGCAAAGTGAGATTCTCCTACAACCCTTAAAAGATCCTGATGCCCAACAATTCGTAAATTACCTGTTGCCAACTGATCGAAACGAGATTCCGAGACCGATCGAATATCGCCTTTGGTAAATCCGAGCATGTGCGCACCGACAGATTGTTCGACCTTGAGCCTGCGATGTTCTATGTCAGCGATACTGATGGCGAGAAAATCAGGACGTAGAGCACGACCAATATGTGACATCGCACACATCGAAATCCTAGATACGTCAAGACTTCGATGTGCCAACGAACTGAACTCCGTCCCAATCGCATCGAGCTCGTTTACATACTGATCGGAATTATCATTTTCACGTTGTTCAACATGTTTCGATCCGAATCCAACAAATGTCCGTCTCTTGAGGTCGTAAGTGCGAACCGATCCGACCATCAACGAGATCGTTACTAATACACCAATATTAATTGGGTGCGCCCCACGAACAAGAACCCCGAATGAATCTGTACCGCCGATGACGTGTAATCCACCTACGGTAATCACTCCCATGCCCGTGCCTAAAACGGATCCACGTATTCCGAAGAGCACCGACGCCACTAAAACAGGGAATGCAACCAGTGGGTTCGCTGCGGTATACCCAGACTCAGCCAAAGTCAGAAAAACCACGCCCCAAAGAACGTAGATCCCAACAGTTAAGCCGAGCCGAGGGAGAAAATCTGCTTCAACAAGAACGCGAATCATTCAATTCACCGATTCTGACAACTCAAGTAATCACCTTTCGGAAAAATGCGAACGATGAATCAAGCCATACAACCTCACCGTATTTACGAGAATGATCGACCACATCGGTGAATCACCGGGGTCAATTGCGGTTTGTACTGACTCATATTTGATACAGATGCCGTCAGCCACGCTACTAACGAGGAAGTTATCCTTGTTCGCATCATGCACAGTTCTAGGCAGCGGAACGAAAATAATGGAACACTCGAAATTTCGGAATCAGCTTCGATAGTCCTACCCAGATCAAGATTTGGTCGGACGCTAACAACTACAGCATTGCTGATCGCTGTTTTACTTATAGTGCAGTGCACCACTTCAGACCCAAATTCGAACGACACGTCGATCACGGCTACTGCAAATATCTCACCCACAGCAGCTCCCACTCCAACATCGACACCCGGGCCAACCGCGACGCCCTTCGCTACCCCAACTGCAATTCCAGCAATATCTACCGTCACGCCTCCAGACGATCTTCAACGCGGCGGTGTACTCCGATTTGCGATTCCAGAAGGTCCGCCGCACAGCGATCCCCATCTGACAGCTTCGTCGTCGCTCGCTAGCTGGGGTGCAGGTCTCGCTTACTCTCGACTTTTCAAGTTCAAAACCGCCCTCAACGGAAGCTCGACCGTCGATTGCGATCTGTGTGCGTCATGGGAACAATCTGCCCCACTCACTTTCAAAATCATTCTTCGCGACGATGTGAACTGGCAAAACATACCTCCACTAAACGGACGACCGCTAACAGCTCAGGACGTTGTATACAGTCTCAATCGTCAAGCAACCGCCGGTTACGCTAACTCACCACTGCTATCAAACATCACCGAGTTCACTGCTGTAGGCGAACGAGAAATCCTGATTCGGCTGAATTCTCCTGACTCAGAGGTACTTGAGAAACTTGCCGACTCTCATGCACGAATCGTCGCCAAAGAGGCGGTTGAAGTGAATGGAGATTTACGAAGGGGGCCAACAATCGGTAGCGGTCCTTGGATCGCCAACGAAGTGCATGCGGAAACCACGCATCTCATCGCCAATCCCGACTACTACGACGATCAGTTTCCGTACTTGGACGGTATCGACGTTCAAGTGATCCCCTCCGAATCCGTTAGGGTAGCTGGCATGCGATCCAAGGTCATCGATCTAGCGCAGGCGAGTCGTGACTCCATCACTGACGCACGTGAGAGATTCGAAGAAATCTACTACTGGGGTGTTGAGAATCCCGCGGCCGGAGTCGAGGTCGCGCTAAATACCAATCGCAGCCCGATGGACAATCAGACCGTGCGAGAGGCGATGATGCTGACATGGAAGCCCGGTGAATTTAGAAACGAACCCGGTACAACCGATTTCCAAGGATCACCATTCGGCGTTTCTGGCATGAGCCTCGGGTTGCCTTTGCTCAATGCTCAATGGTCGCAGCCAATCAGCAGCTTCAGTCACCGATTCTTCGACTCAGAAGCAGCAAACACCCTCCTCACCACCGCTGCGCTAAAGCCAACCGACAACATCATCATCAAAGTCGGCGAGTTTGGTCAGGAATACATCGACGAAGCGAACGAAATGGCGGCGGGACTAGCCTCAGTCGGAATTCGAGCGGAAGTCGAACGAGTATCGACTCGCGTATTCGGAGACGAAGTTTGGATCGCTGGCGACTACGACATCATGGTCGGCGCACCGCCGCCCATATCGAGTACAACCGCTTATCTGTTCGCCGTCCATCACTCCGACGGCCCATGGAATACAACCGGCTATTCCAACCCTGAAATCGACCGATTAATCGAAGCTCAAGCAAGAGAATATGATTCGGCAAAGCGTGGCGATATGCTGCTTGAAATCCAACAGCTAATACTCGCCGGATCACATCGATTCATTGTGAAAACCAGAACCACCCATTGGATGTACTGGGACAACGTCAACGACTTCAAGCCGTACACGCCAAGAGGCGACACCGACTTCCTAACTAGAGTCTGGCTGACATCCAACGAGTAGCGACGACCGCGTAGCTATCCCCTTCCGGATGGAAGGGCTAGGGTAGGAGACTGCGACGCGGGGTCGAGTCATCCGATGACGAGCGCGACCAAACGCCAAATGCGACGCGGAGCAATATTACGCAACAATCAGGACAACTCTGTCCCCCTTCCAGATGGAAGGGGTTAGGGGTAGGAGACTTGCAGCTGCGACCAAGTCACGCCAGTGACGCCCGGAGCCATAACAGCACTACTTCGCCAAATGATCCCGCAAAGCATCGCCCAAGCCGACCCAGCTGAGCAATGCGCACTTGATGCGTACAGGGAACTTCCGAACACCGCCAAGCGCCTCGATATCGCCAAGAATATCGGCCTCAGCGTCAGTGATCTCTTCGCCCTTCAACAGACGACGCACCGCATCTACTGCCGATTCAACCTCGGAAGCAGATTTGCCCTTAACTAACTCTGCCAGCAACGAAGCCGACGCCTGGCTAATCGCACAGCCTCGACCCGTAATACCCACCTGCGAAACAGCGTCATCTTCAACCTTAAGTTGAATGTGAAACTCATCTCCGCAAAACGGATTATTCACTTCAAGATCGATATCCGGCTCTTCGACAGCCGCGGTATTTCGCGGGCTACGGTAGTGATCGAGAATGATCGCCTCGTAAAGCTCGTCCATATCTCCAAGACCACCCGTGCCACCTGTCATCGGCTGAAATACCCTTCGGTTTCACTGATCCCGTTGACCAACGCATCAACTTCGGACTTCGTGTTGTAAATATAGAAGCTTGCCCGAGCAGCCGCCACCACATCGAAGCTCCGTACCAATGGCATCGCGCAGTGGTGACCCGTTCGAATCGCAATCCCCTGCTGATCCAACGCAGTTCCAAGATCATGTGGATGAATCGTATCGTGAATGAACGAAATAACACCACCGCGTAGCGCCGGATCCTGTGGACCCAAAACCTTCACGCTACCCATTGAGAGAAACTGCTCCATGGCGTAAGCAGTCAGCTCTTGCTCGTGCTTCCAAACGTTGTCCATCCCAAGCTCAGTCAAATAATCGACCGCCGCACCCGTAGCAATCGCATCAGCGATGTTCGGTGTTCCGGCCTCAAACTTGTAAGGAAGATCGTTCCAGTTAGCGTCCTCGTAAGTAACCTCGAGAATCATGTCGCCACCGAACATATAAGGCGGCATCGCATCGAGCAATTCGTACCTGCCCCACAAAACACCGATCCCGGTCGGCCCCAGCATCTTGTGCGCCGAGAAGCAAAGGAAATCCGCATCCAGCGCCTGCACGTCGACCGGCATGTGTGGAACACTCTGCGCCGCATCTACCAGTATCACTGCACCGACTTCATGAGCTAGTGCAGCCAATTCGGCAATTGGATTGATCGTACCCAGCACGTTCGACATATGTGTCGCTGAGACGAGCTTCGTGCGAGAGTCGATCACACTTCCAGCGCCTGCGAGATCAATAACGCCATCGTCATTGTGCGATAGATAGCGAAGCTCTGCGCCCTTCTTGAACGCCAACTGCTGCCACGGAACAATATTCGAATGGTGCTCCATCGCTGTAATCACGATATTGTCGCCTTCACCAACATTGGCTTCGGCCCATGTTGCAGCAACGAGGTTCAGCGATTCACTCGTATTTCGAGTCCAGATCACTTCCTCAGGACGAGAAGCGTTGATGAACTTGGCGACTTTCGTTCGAGCCAGTTCGTATGCATCCGTCGCTTCAATCGAAAGAGTATGAACTCCCCGATGAACGTTCGAGTTCGTCTGCTCGTAATAGTCGACCAGCGATTTGATCACCTGGCTTGGCTTTTGCGAACTAGCTGCATTATCGAGATAAACCAGATCTTGCCCGTTTATCTTCCGTTTAAGAATCGGAAAATCGGCGCGAATGGCATCGATATCGAACGCACGTGATCCAGCAGTCGAAGTCGAATCGCTCATGCTGTTCCAATCGTGTCTGATTCTTCAAGCAGAATCGGAATCCGTTCATCGGTAATTCGCTCAACGAAATCATTCAGAGCTTTGGGCTCGAACTCGTTGAGCATTTCCTCAGCGAACCCTCGAACCAAAATCGCTTTTGCAGCCTCTTCATCTACTCCACGTGATTGCAAGTAGAACAAAGTGTCCTTATCGACATGACCAGCCGTTGCGCCGTGCGCAGCAACTACGTCATCAGCGTAAATCTCTAGCGACGGCTTTGCATCGATCTCGGCACCACGTGACAAAAGCAGGTTCAAGTCCTTCTGCGTAGCGTCGGATTTCTGTGCATCACGCATCACAACAACTTTGCCGCTAAACACTGCGTGCGATTTGCCCGACAAGATTCCTTTGTAGAACTGGTTCGACGTGCAGCCGGGCTTGGCGTGAGTCGTGCTGATCTCTTGATCCTGCTGCTGCGACCCACTGGTCATGTACAAACCGTGCAACGTGCAGCTAGCACCCGGTGCGTCCAACAGCGTGTGAACATCGTTTCGTGCGATCGAAGCGCCAACTGCGAAGGTGGTCGAAGTGAAATTCGTATCGCCCAACTGCCTCACTCGCGTCGTGCCGAGGTGGAAGGAATTCTCGTTCTCAATCTGCACCCGATAATGCCGAATCGTCGATTTATCACCAGCGAACAGTTCAGCCACCGGAGCAGAAAACTGTGACGACTCAGAGAGGTTCAGGTAAGTCTCGATCAATACGATCGAAGTGTTCGCCCCTGCATCGACTACCAATCGAGGGTAGCTAGCTCGGCTTTCCGGATCGTCGGAAGTAACAAATACAACCTGTATCGGCTGTTCAAGCTCGGTGCCATCGGCAATCGCAAGATAGGCGCCGTCTTCGATGAACGCAGTGCTCAAAGCGGTGAAGGCGTACTCCTCACGACCGGCAAGACTTGCCAACTGTGATTCGATGTCGCCCTTGCCAGAAGATATCGCTTCAGCAAGCGAGCCAGCGTCGAGACCGACAGTGTCGTGCAGATTCGATAGTTCCGCACTGAACTTTCCATCAACTACAACTACCGTGTTCCAAGCGTCGTCCCACGGCCCCGCTGCCTTGATCTGGTCAACAGTGACCGATCCGCCGATGCTGTACGCAAAATCGGCAGCCGCCAACGGCTGTAGATTCGTGTACTTCCATAGCTCGTTTCCACGACGCTTCGTAGGAAGTCCGAGTTCAGAGAAGGTCGCCCAACCCTGCTGTCGAACAGCCTTCAGCCACTCGGGAACGTCTGAGTTCCCAGCAACCAACGATTCATATGCACCCGAAAATTTCTCAACGGCTGCTGCTGGTGTTGCAAGCGTCATATTTAGGCGTTTGCTCCAGCTGCTTCGAGGTATTCTTGGTAGCCGTCTTTCTCTACTTCGAGAGCGAGATCAGCGCCACCAGTTTTTACGATCTTGCCTTTGACCAGAATGTGAACAACGTCTGGTGTGATGTAGTTCAGCAATCGCTGGTAGTGGGTAACGACAATGAACGATCGCTCAGGCGAACGCATCGAGTTCACCCCTTCAGCAACGATGCGAAGTGCGTCAACGTCGAGACCCGAGTCGGTCTCATCAAGAATGGCGAGTGCTGGTTGCAGTACTTCGAGTTGAAGCATTTCGTTCCGCTTCTTCTCACCACCTGAAAAACCTTCGTTAAGCGAACGTTTTACGAGATTCGGGTTGATTCCAACCGCTTCGACCTTTTCGTCGAACAGCTTCGAGAAATTTCGAACCGACATCTTGTCTTCACCACGTGACTCAGCTTTTGAGTCGAGTGCGGCTTTCAAGAACTGCCAAGGTCGAACACCGGGAATCTCGGCCGGGTACTGGAACGCAAGGAACATACCGAGGTGGGCACGCTGGTCGGGTCGAAGCTCGAGAATCGACTCGCCTTCAAGCGTTACGTCACCATCGGTTACCAGGTAGTCAGGACGCCCCATTAGGACGTTTGCGAGCGTGCTCTTGCCGGAACCGTTAGGTCCCATAATGGCGTGAACTTCGCCCTTACCGACTTTCAGGTTGATTCCCTTAAGAATCTCTGAATTTTCAATGTCCACTACGGACGCGTGCAGATTGTTGATCTCAAGCATTTTGTATTTTGGTTACCGGATTCGAACTAACTTGCTAGCAAAAAATAAATAGAAAACGTGACTAAGTCACCCGACGGCGCCTTCCAGCGACACCTTGAGAAGCTGGCTGGCTTCGAGCGCAAACTCAAACGGCAGCTCCTTGATCACGTCACGGCTCCAGCCGGTAATGATCATGTGGTGAGCCTCTTCTTCAGAAAGCCCACGTGCCATCAGATAGAACAGTTGGTCATCACTCACCTTCGAAGTCGAAGCCTCGTGCTCTAATCGAGCCGTAGGGTTTCGGACTTCGATGTACGGAACAGTGTGAGCACCGCACTCGTCACCAACCAACAGCGAATCACATTGAGTGTGGTTCACAGCATTCTCGGCGCCCGGCATTATCTGCACTTGGCCTCGATACGTGTTGCTGCCCTTGCCGGCAGAAATACCCTTCGACACGATGGTCGATTTAGTGTTCTTACCGATGTGAATCATCTTCGTGCCGGTGTCGGCCTGCTGATGATTGTTTGCGAGAGCAACCGAGAAAAATTCACCGACAGAGTTGTCGCCCTTAAGAATTACGCTCGGGTACTTCCAAGTGATCGCCGAACCGGTCTCAACCTGCGTCCAAGAAATCTTTGCATTCTTGTCGGCACGACCTCGTTTCGTAACGAAGTTGTAAATACCGCCCTCGCCGTCCTTGGTTCCCGGGAACCAGTTCTGAATAGTCGAGTACTTGATTTCAGAATCATCCAATGCAACTAACTCAACCGTGGCTGCGTGAAGCTGACTGGTCTTTCGGAACGGAGCCGTACAGCCTTCGAGATACGAAACGTAAGCACCCTTATCGGCAACGATCAACGTTCGTTCAAACTGCCCCGATCCTTCAGTGTTGATACGGAAGTAGGTCATCAGCTCGATCGGGCACTTTACACCGGGTGGAATGTAAACGAACGATCCATCACTGAACACAGCAGCGTTTAGAGCTGCGAAGAAATTGTCGGTGTAAGGAACAACCGATCCGAGATACTTCTTGACGAGATCAGGGTGGCTCTTCACTGCATTGCTAAACGAACAGAAGATGATTCCGAGTTCGCCCAGCTGCTTTTCCATCGTGGTAGCAACCGAAACCGAATCGAATACGGCATCAACGGCAACACCAGCGAGAGCAGCACGTTCCTGCAAAGGAATTCCGAGCTTCTCGAAGGTTTCGAGCATTTCAGGGTCGACATCATCGAGGCTCTTAGGAGCTTCATTCGTACCCTTCGGAGCGGCGTAGTAATAAATGTCCTGATAGTCGATGGGGGGATAGTCGATCATCGCCCATTTTGGTTCGGCTTCGCTTTTTTCAAGCTCGACCCAGTGTCGGTACGCCTTCAGTCGCCACTCTAGAAGCCACTCAGGCTCTTCTTTCTTGGCGGAGATGAGTCGGACGATGTCTTCGCTCAGGCCTTTCGGGGCGAGATCGGTCTCAACATCAGTAACGAAACCCCACTTGTACTCACCGCCTGAAAGGTCGGATTCGCGTGAGATCGTGTTCTGGTTAGTCAATAATTAGCTCCGTAAAGGATGATCTGAGGGGTCGGTCTAGGGCTATTTCGGTCGCTACAACGTCGGATTTGAACTCAAAACAGCTGTTTTTCTATTCCTGACCCATTCGGTACGCATTTAGTTTAAAACCGACCAGTAGAAGCGTCAACGAATTTCGTAACTACAAACCGAAGTTGGTGCAGGTGCGAAGCGCAGGAACTTTACGTGCGATAAAGCTATTTTTGTCGCACGATGCGAGGTTTTTCACCAAACTCGCCAACCCACCCTTAAACTAGACGCTTCGTGATTCGATCAATAACTCGAATCGGTTATTGAAAACGTGACCAAGTCACCCAGAAGAGAGAGAAAAACACTCGTGGAGTACGAAGCAGTCATTGGCATCGAAACGCACGTCCAGCTTAAGACGCGCAGCAAAATGTTCGGCACGTCCAGCGCCGAATATCAGAATTCCGAGCCAAACACGCTCGTCGACGAAGTCAGCATGGCACTCCCCGGCACGCTACCCGTCGTGAACGAAACTGCTGTCGAATACGCCATGATGATCGGCATGGCGATTAACTGCAACATCGCCAGAATCACCAAGTTCGATCGCAAGAACTACACATATCCCGACCTCATGAAGGGCTACCAGATTACCCAGATGGACGAGCCCATTTGCTATGAAGGCTACGTCGATCTCCCAATCGAAGACTCGGTGAGGGTTCGCATTAACCGAGTGCATATGGAAGAAGATGTCGCCCGACTCATTCACGTCGAGGGTCCACGCGGGGGCACGGTTCACTCTCTAATCGACATAAACCGTGCCGGTACCCCCTTAATGGAAGTAGTAACCGAACCCGACATGCACACTTCCGAGCAGGTTGAAACGTACATCAACAACCTTCAGCACATTATTCGCTATTTGGGTGTCGGCACAGCCAATATGGAAGAAGGCTCTTTCCGTTGCGACGCCAACATCAGCGTTCGACCCAAAGGCATGAAAGAACTTACGACTAAAGTCGAAGTGAAGAACATGAACCGCGTACGAGCGGTAGTTCGTGCAGTGGAATATGAAATCGAACGCCAAATCGCTGCTAACGAAAGCGGCGAACGAATCATTCAGGAAACTCGTGGTTGGGACGACGGAAAAGGCATCACCGTTCCGCAGCGCAGCAAGGAAGAAGCAAACGACTACCGCTACTTCCCCGAACCAGATATCCCGCCGCTAATCATCAGCGAAGAGTGGATCGAGCGCACTCAGGCAGCAATGCCCGAACTCCCTATTCAACGCAAAGCCCGCTTCGTTAGCGAATGGGGTCTAAGCGAATACGATGCTGATCTGCTCACCGTTCTTCGTTCAACCGCCGATTATTTCGAATCGGTTTGCGAAGACGTAAAAGCACTTTCGCCCGACGCGAAGCATGCGTTCGCCAAGGGCGCATCCAATTGGCTCACCGGCGAGATGGCCCGAATGATGAACGAAGATGAACTAGTGAACATGGCCGATACCAAGGTATCTCCCGAAGCACTTGCCACTCTCGTCGAAAAGTTCCGTAAGCGCGAGCTGAACAACAACTCCGCCAAACAAGTCTTCGAGATTATGTACAAAAAAGGCTCCGCACCTGAGAAGATCATCGAAGATCTTGGACTCGGCGTAGTGTCTGGCACCGACTCACTGGGACCAATCGTCGACGAAGTAATCGCCAACAACGAAAAAGCAGTCAACGACTATCTAGGCGGCAAGGAAGTCGCCCTTAAATCGTTGATGGGGCAAGTCATGAAAGCCACCCGCGGCCAAGCCGACCCAGTACAAGCAACAGACATCATCAAAGAAAAACTAGCCAACCGATAACGAATCACCCAATCGCTGCCAATCGGTCCCCTTCCAGACGGAAGGGCTAGGGTAGGAGAACTGCGACGCGGACCCGAGTCATTCGATGACGAGCGCGACTAACGGGGATAAAAGATCCTGAAAATGAATTCAGGATGACATTGGTTGTTTGAGGGCTGGTTCGACTGTACTTAGCCTTCGGAACGATCAGTCCCCCTTCCAGACGGAAGGGGTTAGGGGTAGGAGAATTGCGACGCGCTACCAAGTCATCCGATGGCGCCCGAAGCTATCACGCCCCGAAATCTGCCCCGCAATATGTGGCGAGACCGGCAGTCTGGCTCTAACATAGGTAGCTGACGAATCACCGCGTCCACTTCGGCGCCACAGGAATTTTTATGGAAACCGTATTTAGCCTCATACTAATGGTCACTGCGATCACACTGATTGCCGTGTTGCTCTTGCAGGCCCGCGGCTCCGGCTCCTCGCTCTTCGGTGAAGCTTCCAGCACGTTCCGATCACGTCGAGGTGTAGAACAGCTGCTCTTCAGACTCACCATCGTGCTCGCATTCGTATTCGTCGGCGTTGCAATCGCAAACGTCCGCTTCAGTTAGCAAGCAAAACGAAGCAACAGCCCTGTTCAGGGCACGAATCTCACAGGCGCCATTCGAGCGCCTGTTTTTTTGCCGTTTTTTGGCACAGAACGCTCTGAGGCACGTGTAATATTCGTCGCCATGCCAACATCCCAGCAAACTTCTCTGATCGTTGAACTCGACAGCCCTGCAGCCCTCGATTCAACAATCGTAGGCAGCAAGGCAGCTTCCGTAGCCGAGCTCGTGAAAATAGGCGCAACAGTTCCCGCCGGATTCTCGATACCGGCAAGCATATTCACCGATTTCGTCTCGCCGCTAAAAAACGATATCGCCAACGCGCTATCGAACGTCGATATCGAAAACGTTCCATCAGCATTCGAAGCCTCAAGCGCAATATTCGAACTACTAAACTCGGCGCCAACTCCAGCCGGGCTTCTTGAAGCCATCGCCGATCGAATCGGTGATGAAACCGGAGCACTCGCAGTTCGTTCTTCAGCCACCGCCGAAGACCTAGAAGGCGCATCGTTTGCCGGGATGTACGACACCTTTCTGGACGCCACCGACGCAAAGTCGGTACTCGGCCGGGTTCGAGACGTATGGGCGTCGTACTACACCGGCAGAGCTATCTCGTACCGAGAACGCCAGGGCATTCCGCACGAAACTGGCTCGATGGCTGTACTCGTGATGAAACTGGTGAACGCCGATGCTGGCGGAGTAGTGTTCACTCGTGATCCACGAGACGGAACCGACCAAATACTCATCAATGTTGCGCTCGGACTCGGCGAAGGCGTCGTGTCCGGCGAGGCTCAGGCAGATTCGTTCACGCTAAACTCTGAAACGTTCGAGATCACAAACAGGAACGTCCTCGATAAAGCATGGATGTTCGTTCAAGGAACAGCCGGTTCTACAGATAAAGTCCCTGTCCCTGCCGCCAAACGAAGTTCACCTGCGTTATCCGACGAACAACTCCTCGCCACTGCTAAAGCTGCAATCGTTATCAAAGAAGCATCCGGCAACGATCGAGACATCGAATTTGCCGTCGTCGGCGATACAGTCCACATCCTCCAGTCACGACCAGTAACGACTGGAACGAAGCCGGAAACAGGTCCTGCAGTCGACGTCGACTGGGACAATCCCGGAGACGAAAAACTCCATTGGACGTCTGGTGCCAAAACTCCGACACTTCCGCTGGTATCCGACTACGTGAAAATGTCAGGCATCGCTGAAAAGCGATCTGTCGAATTTACGGGTCAGTACATGGGTCGACGGAACTTGAAAAAGTGGGTTCAAGGCTACGCCTACACCGCTGAATCGCCACGTGATCCCGAAGAGTTGAAAGCGCTCGGCATAAAACATCACCTGATGGGCAGGCGTCATCTTCAAAAACGCTCAACCTATTTCTACGATGTCGTCGAACCGGCACTCAAAAAGAACCTAGCAGAAATCGAAGCTACTCGACCTAGCAACGGCGCGCCCAGTCCCGTTCAAATCTCATACCTACGACGTGCGATGCAGCTTGCCGCCGATCATCAAAGCGATCTTCATTGGCGCTGCTGGGCAGGATTCAAAACGAAGGACGATCTCGGCAAATTGTTCGCAGAAATAACCGGGCAACCGGAAGTCGAATCATCAGATCTGATCCTCGGTATCGATCACATGACCGCCAGATTGTCGGCTCGAATGATTTCACTCTCGAAACTAGTGAGATCAGACGCCTGGCTAACAGAAGTATTCAAAACTCGTAACTACGATTCTCTGTTCGCACGCGGAAATGGCAGCCGTCCGGCAGTCGCAATATTCCGATCTCGATTCCGAGATTTCCTGAAAATATGGGGACGTCGTAACGGCATTGGTTACGGCACGGCCTGGAAGCCGACCGATCCATCTTGGAACATGAAGCCTGAGATTCCTCTCGACTCGATAGGTTCGTTCGTGCGTCAGGACATCGATCAAGCCGGCCGTTCTCATTCCGATCTAGTGGCGAAACGCGAGGCGGCTATTACAGCTGTTCGAAAAAAAATCGGCCGAAATACGAAGCTACGCGAGACCTTTGAATTCGAACTTTACCGTGGCACTGAACACATCAGGATGATGGAGAACCACAACTACCTCATCGAGCAGTGCACCTTCGGTGAATACCGAGAAGCCATCAACCGAGCGGGCGAATCGCTAGTTCGTGAAGGTTCGATCGATACAGCGAACGACATCTTCTACCTAACGCTCAAACAGCTCGACGAAGCCGCCGATAAAGACGACTATTCAGTGTTAGGAAGTCTCGTTATTGAGGCGAAGGAAGAGTACACGGAGAACTCGAAACGGACTCCCTTCGAATACATCGGCACGAAGCCACCTGAAGAGAAGAAAGACGACACCGAAGAACCTCTTCGTGGTCTCAGTGAGGACGGCACAACGCTGCACGGCGAACCCTCGTCTGCAGGATCTTTCACGGGAGTAGCACGAGTCGTAATCACTCGAACTTCAACGCCGCCCGATGTACGCAAAGGCGAAATTCTCGTAACCGAAAATACCGGACCCGACTGGGTGCCCGTGTTTCCTTTACTTGGAGGACTCGTTCTCGACGGCGGCGACAACTTCCAGCATGCATCGTTAATCGCAAGGGAATACGGAATTCCCTGCGTGATTCAAACGAAGGATGCCACAGCCAAAATCGCCGACGGCCAACTAATCGAAGTAAACGGCACCACCGGAACAGTCACCCTAAACCCGATGGTTTAGGTGACAACTAACGTCGTCTAAGCGAACAACGACCGTGCAGTCCAACCTACTTGCGCGTCCACTCCGTCTCGCCGCCCGTGTCGGAAATCGAAATTCCGGCAGCATCCAGTTGATCTCGCACAGCATCAGCATCGCCCCACCGCTTCTCGGCTCGGGCGTCCTTACGTTTCTGAACAAGCGCACCAACTTCAGTATCACTAAGTCCAACAGCTTTCTTCGGTGGAGCTCCCAGATTGAAACCAAGTGCACCGGTCAATTCACGAACCAATTCCGCAGCAGCTGAAACATCGTTACCGTCTGCACGAGTGCGATTCATCTTTCGGCAAAGATCGAAGATCGCAGCCAACGCCTGAGGAGTGTTCAAATCGTCATCCATCGCGTCGATGAATCGACGTTTGAACGGTTCAGGATCCAGCGATTTCTCTGAAACCACTGCCACGGCCTCAACCGCTTGCCTAATCCGACGCATCGAACGTTCCGCATCGCCGATCAGCTTCTTGTCCAAAAGAGGATTGGTTCTGTAGTGACTCTGCAAAATCCATAGTCGGATAGCGTCGGAACTAAACTCCTCAAGAGCCGAGTTCACGTTGAACGCGTTGCCTAACGACTTGCTCATCGCCGCACCCGTAGTGCGAAGCAATCCGTTGTGCATCCACACGCCAGAAAACGGCGTTTTTCCAGAAGCCGATTCGCTTTGAGCGACCTCGTTTTCGTGGTGCGGGAAAATTAAATCAAGTCCGCCACCGTGAATGTCGATCTGTTCACCCAAATGCTTGAACGCCATCGCCGAGCACTCGATGTGCCACCCGGGTCGACCCGGACCCCACGGACTATCCCAGTTCGGTTCCTCAGGTTTCACTGCTTTCCAAAGAGCAAAATCGGCAGGGTCTTCCTTGCCGCTTTCCTCGTTGCGAGTTCCCTCGATCATTTCATCGATATTCTGACCGCTCAGCTTGCCGTAGTCCGACTTACTGCGAACCCGGTAGTACACTGACCCGCTGAGTTCATACGCAGCTTCGGCATCGATCAACCGCTTGATCAGCTCGATGATCTCCGGCATATCCTCAGTCGCCCGGGGATGCACCGCCGCACGTCGAACATTCAGTCCATCTGCCGATTTGAAGAACGACTCGATGTACTTCTCAGTGATCTCCTGCCACGGAACCTTGTCAGCATTGGCGCGATTAATAATCTTGTCGTCAACGTCGGTGAAGTTCTGAACTTTCTTGACCTTGAACCCTCGAAATTCGAGGTAACGATCAAGAACATCGAACACGATGCTGCTAAGCGCGTGACCCAGATGAGAGTCGTCGTAGACCGTCACCCCACAAACGTACATTTTGACTTCTTCGCCCAGGGGCTTGAATTCTTCTTTTTTGCGGGTGAGCGAGTTGTAGAGCTGAATCATTCGTTTTTGGGAACTACTTTTGTTCTAAGATTTTGTGGCGGCAACTAGTGTAGCGATTGCTTGAGCAGCAATGCCCTCGCCCGCGCCAATTGCGCCAACGTGATCGGTCGACGTTACTTTTACGTTAATGCTGGAATTTTCCAGCCCACTTATCACGCCGATATTGGCTGCCATATCTGGCGCCACCGACGCGAGTCGCGGTCTCTGTGCAATGATCGTAGCATCGACATGCGACACCAGCCATCCAGCTTCCAGTGCGCGTCGGGCAGACTCGGCGATAAATTGTGCCGAATCGAAATCGGCGTATCGTTCGTCTGACGATGGGAATCGACCGCCTAGATCGCCCAGACCAGCCGCACCAAGAATCGCACTGGCGATCGAGTGAAATAGAACATCGCCATCGGAATGCCCATCAAGGTGATGATCGAACTCGACATCAACTCCACCAAGTCGCAACGGTCCGCCATCCTTAAGACCGTGCCCATCGAAGCCAATCCCGAATCGAGAGCCTTCAACTGCGGCACCTGATTGCGCCACAGCACCGACCTGCCGTCTTCCGAGAATTAGAGTTGCAAGTTCAAGATCTTCCGGCGTAGTGATCTTTATGTTGTCGTTCGATCCAGTGAAGATAGCAACCAGCCCACCGACCGTCTCGACCATCGAGGCATCGTCGGTTACGTCTTCATCAGTCATCTCGTGTGCTGTGTTCAGCACATCAAACCTGAATATCTGGGGAGTCTGAATCGCCCACATCTCCGACCTATCGGGTGTCGAAGTGACAACCCGATGCGGAGCCGTCTTAATCGTGTCTTTCACCGGAACGGCGGCAATTCCCGCCCCTATCTTCATCGCAGCTCGTAGGCCGCGCTCGATCATCTCCTGATCGACAAACGGGCGGGCGCCATCGTGCACCGCAACAAAATCTGGCGCACCACCGTCTAGGCCAGCGAGTAGATCAAGCCCGATCTTCACCGAATCCTGCCGACGCTCTCCACCAGCAACCACGGCAGCAACTTTCGTAAAACCACCAACGTTCACAGCGTCGTTTCCTGCCTCAAGATTCTCGGACGACATTACAAGTACGACTGATCTGACTTCATCGAAATCTTCGAATACCCGTAGTGAATGAGAAATCACAGTCTGGCCGCCCAACATGGCAACTTGCTTGTCGATTCCCTCCATACGAGAGCTTCGACCTGCCGCAACTACTACGACACCTAACCGACCCGGTTTACTGGTCATACGAACAATCCCATAATCCAATCAATGCCCCAAACACAGGCGTAAGCAACCGATACCGATTTGATTGACTTCGCGACAAACACAATTACAACGAATCTCTTAATCGGGTATCCAATGCTACCCGCTGCAACGCCAATTACATCGAACAGCGGGTTCGGAATCACTGCTCCAAAAAATAATATTATTCCACCACGCTTGCTAACCCACGAATGAACTCGCGGATAGAACCTGTTCTTTTCGAAAAACGATCGACCGGAAAGTCCGAGCATGTATCCGGTTAGCTCGCCAAGAGCCTCTGCCGACGCCGAAATCAATCCAATCGCTAACGGATTCAGCCCGAAGTCTGGAGCTGCTGCGATGCATACCGCTGCGGGTCCGGATATCGGCAGAATGATCAACCCAGCGGCGATGAAATTGATGATCCAAAGCCCACCGTACCCAGCATTCTCAGCATTCAGTGAATCAGTGGCCCACATCACCACGCCAACAGTCACGAACGTAACGACAAACGCGATCATCGCTAATCTAAGCGCGTACTCACGATTCTTAGACAACCAAAGTTGAAAACCTTCTAATTGGATGCGGTCGACGTCCGCCCCATCGCCAATTGCAGGCGTTGAGTCGAGTTCGTTCGGTCTGTCGGATTGAGAAGATTCAGGCATTGAAGGGAGTAATTATCCCAAATACGAAGCAAAGAGTGGGGATGAAAGATTCGGAAGTCGAAATCTAAATTAGATCGACGAGCCACGAAATCGACTGCCGACACCCCTCAACAATGATCACAAACTTGATCAGCTTGCCAATTCCCACCCATAAAAAGAATTTTCGAATTGGGTAACCAAGCGAGCCGGCCGCGATCCCACCAATATCGAATAGTGGAATCGGTATAACAGCGAGAATAAATAATGCGAAGCCACCTCGTTTTACAACCCAAGCATGAATTCGGTCGTAATAGCGAGATTTCTGGATGACACCCTGACTACCGTAACCGGCAAGATATCCGGTTACTTCACCAATGGTTGCACCAGTTGCAGCAGCAACCGCTAAACCAAAGGAATTCAGACCGAGCTCAGACGTCGCAGCCGCACACACAGCCGCCCAGCCGGGAAGTGGAACAATAACCGCTGCCGAACCAATCAGGTTTGCGAGAAATGCTCCCCAGTAACCCGCCGATCCGATCTGAACCAGATCGAATACCCAAGCAACGGTTCCGCCCACTACCGATGAAAGCACCACGGTCCACAGAATCGTCTGATACGCGCGATTATGTTTCGCTGCAAATTTAGCGAATTTTCCACTACTTGAATTAACTCTTGAGGCTTCCGAGATCTGATCTGACTGGTCTGTCACATTCGCATAGTACGTCACGTAACGCGAATAGACCTCGCTTCACCACCCGATTAGGTATAAAGCGAGGTCTATTCTCATAACTATTTCACTCATATCCAACGAACGATCGAGCTACTTGGTAACCGTTTCTTTGGCCGTCTCGTCCGTCAGTGGCTCGCTGGTCACTTTTGTTTCAGCAGTATTAGTGTCTTCAACACTGCCCTCAGCAAACGTAATTTCGCCATCAGATTCACCGATCACAATGTGCGATCCTTCAGGAAACTCTCCCGCAAGCAACCGCTTCGACAATGGACTCTCGACGTAACGCTGAATCGCCCTCTTGAGCGGTCGCGCTCCGTACATTCGGTCGAATCCAGTTTTAGCGAGCCACTCTCTCGCATCAGAAGTCAGGGAGATCGAAACTTTGAG
Organism: Chloroflexota bacterium; assembly: GCA_018649665.1. Taxonomy (GTDB): domain Bacteria; phylum Chloroflexota; class Dehalococcoidia; order Lucifugimonadales; family Lucifugimonadaceae; genus Lucifugimonas. Next base: position 30,964 of record JABIHL010000120.1, read on the forward strand.
ATCCTCGACTCGTTCAGATACCTCACCCATGAACTTATCGACGATCAAGACAATGTCTTCCTGAGTCAGTGAATCAAAAACGATGAACTCATCCAAGCGGTTCAAGAATTCAGGCTTGAACTTCTGCTTCAAAGCATCTTCGACGTTCATCCTAGATCGAGCGCTTTCCGACTCTTCACGCGACTGCTTGTTGAACCCAAATGCCTGTTGAGAAACCCCTTCAGAGCCCAAGTTACTGGTCATGATGATGATCGTATTTCGGAAATCCACAGTTCGACCGTGGCTATCCGTTAGACGACCGTCGTCCAAAACCTGCAACAGCGTGTTGAATACGTCAGGGTGCGCCTTTTCAATTTCGTCGAACAGAACGACCGAAAACGGACGCCTGCGAACTGCTTCAGTGAGATGACCAGCTTCGTCGTAACCAACGTACCCCGGAGGTGCTCCGATCAACTTTGAAACAGTGTGCCTCTCTTGGTACTCCGACATGTCGACCCGGATCATATTGTCCTCGTCGTCAAACATGAATTCGGCAAGTGCACGAGCGAGCTCGGTCTTACCTACACCCGTAGGACCCAAGAAGATGAAACTACCAATAGGACGCTTAGGATCTTTCAGACCCGCCCTCGCCCTGCGCACTGCATCAGCGAGAACTTCGACTGCTCGATCCTGACCGATCACACGTGTGTGCAATCGTTCTTCCAACTTCAATAGACGATCACCCTCGCCTTCGACCAATCGAGTAACTGGAATTCCAGTTCGCTCGGCGATCAAGCTCGCTATGTCCTGATCGGTAACAATCTCGCTAACCACGTGAGTTTTATCCCACTCACGTTTCGCAAGTTCGTACTCTTCAAGCGCACGTAGCTTTTCAGCCTTGGCGTGAGCCGCCTTTTCGTAATCGCCACGTGCCGAAGCCGATTCTTCCTCTTCATCCAAACGCTGCAGCTCAACCTGCATATCGTTCAATTCAGAAGGCATTAGTTCGTTTTCGATACGGTTCTTCGCCGAAGCTTCATCTATCAGGTCAACAGCCTTATCCGGCAACAACCTATCTGAGATATATCGAGCCGAAAGCTGCACTGCAGCTTCCAATGCCGACTGTTCAATCGTGAACCCGTGGTGCTGTTCGTAGCGAGGTCGCAGAGTTTCGAGCATCTCGATAGCCGTTTCAACGTCGGGTTCTTCAACCCAAACAGGCGAGAACCGGCGCTCCAAAGCAGGATCGGCTTCGATGTAACGACGGTACTCGTTAGGAGTAGTCGCCCCAATGGTCTGCAATTCACCTCGAGCAAGCGCAGGCTTCATCATGTTTGAAGCATCGAGGGCGCCATCGCCCGCACCTGCACCTACAACGGTGTGAATCTCGTCGATGAAAAGTACGATCTCTCCAGAAGCCTGACGAATTTCGTCCATCACGGCTTTCAGACGTTCTTCGAACTCACCTCTGAACTTCGCTCCGGCAACCAACGAGCCCATTTCGAGCGCAATTACCCGACGACCTTGAAGGCTAAGCGGAACGTCGCCAGCAACAATTCGTTGCGCTAACCCCTCAGCGACCGCGGTCTTACCGACTCCGGCATCACCGATCAGCACTGGATTGTTCTTGGTACGACGAGTGAGGGTTTGCATCACTCGACGAATTTCGAGGTCGCGACCTACTACCGGGTCAAGCCGACCCTCACGAGCCAGATCAGTCAAATCAACGCTGTACTTCGAAAGCGCTTTGTACTTGCTCTCGGCACGTGGATCGGTGACTCTCGCTGAGCCACGAACTTCCAATAGCGCCTGATAAACACGTTCTTCAGTGATGTTGTGACCGGTAAATATCTCGGCGATGTCACCACTCGACTCTTTAGCAATTGCCACCAATAGATGATCGGCCCCAATCAACTCATCCTTGAGACGGTTGGCCTCTTCTTTGGCAACTTCAATAGCCTTCTGGACCCGAGGCGTCGGGTAAATCTGAGGCTGCTGCGAAGAACCACCAACTTTGGGCGATTCTTCGAGTTTCGCTTCGAGTTCTTTCAACAGATCACCCACATCGACCCCAAGTTCTTCGAGGATCTTTGCCGATAGTGAATTCTCGATCTGAAGAAGACCCGAAAGTAGGTGTTCAGCGTCCCATTGACTATGACGCATCTGCACAACCAACTGTTGCGACGCGCCCAAGGCGGCCTGAGCCTGCTCTGTAAAATCTTCCTGTTTCAGTACCATCGTTTTTCGTGTTCCTTTTTGAGTAACAATTGCTCCTGCCGTCTGGTCGGTTCAACAACCGGTTTGGCTTTCCGCCCGATTAGGATCGAAGTGGAGTTTGATTTACTAGCCCGGTAGCTTCGTCTGACCTTCTCGTAACTTGACTATCTCGACCGTCAAGTCCTGCACATGTGATTCCAATCGATCGATCCGATTCAAAAGTTTCGACATTACTTCGATGCCAGCGAGATTCAAACCGAACTCTTCCTTCCATCGCAATATCTGTTGAATCAACTGCACATCACGGTTCGAGTAGAGGCGAGTTCCACCGCTCGACCGTTGCGGAATAACCAACTCCCAGCGCTCATAATTTCGAAGCGTCTGTTGGTGAACTCCACACATTGATGCAACGATTCCGATGGCGAACACCGGATCGTTGTGTCCCATCGTCATTCAGCCGACTCCTCTTTGTGATTCAGAACATCGATCAGATCATCATGAGACGGTCTGCCGTTTCGAATATCACGAAGCTGTGAATAGAGCCGTTTTTCCTCATCCGAGAGCGTGTCTGGAAGTCGAACTTTGATCGTGGCATACAGATCGCCAAAACCATCCGAATTCGCCTTCGGAAGTCCACGCCCCTTAATCTTGAACGACCGACCGTTTTGAGTTCCCGCTGGAATATTCAATGCGATCCGCCCAGTCATAGTCGGCACTTCCGCCTCACCGCCCAGAATCGCATCGAAGAGCGGTATGTTGATATCAGCGCGGAGATTCGCCCCTTCACGAGAGAATCGTTTGTTGGGACGAACTTTTACGGTAAGAGTTACCTCGGTTTTAGCGTCAGGACGCAACCGAATCTTCTTGCCGTCCAACACGCCCTTCGGCACATCAACTTCTAGATTGCGTTTGGCTGTACCTGATGTACCGATTGAGATACGCCGTGAAGCGCCCGTGTAAACCTCGTCAAGCGACACATCGATCGTGCCTTTGTGCTTGATGATTTCAGGAGGACGCTGCTGCTGTTGATGTTGGGCACGTCCACCCGCTCCGCCAAACATATCGGAGAACCCGCCAGCAGACTGACCTCCCCCTCCACCGAACAGATCGTTCAAATTGAATCCGCCCCCACCCGGACCCGCACCACGGCCGCGACTGCGCCCACCGCCCATAGTGCGCATCTGGTCGGCGTGCTTCCAGTTGTCACCAAACTGGTCGTAGTCCTTCCTACGAGCAGGATCACCAACAACCTCGTACGCCTCATTGACCTTCTTGAACTGCTCTTGTGCGCGTTGGTCGTCCGGATTCACATCGGGATGAAGCTTACGAGCCATCCGCCTGTAAGCCGTCTTGATCTCTTTGTCGGAGGCGCTTTGATTCACCCCGAGTAGTTCGTAGTAGTTCTGTGCCATAAGTCGCTTTATAGATTTTCCGCTGCGTCAAATCAGATGCACGCAACGGGATTACCAGTTCAATTTGTAGTAATACTAGCACATCGCACTATTCGTTCAACATATGATTTGACAATCTCCTTATCAGATTTCTATAATTGATTCGTGTAGGTTTTAGTAAAAGCCTAAATCAACTAATAACAGCGCGCCGCAATCTACCTGCGGCCACCAAGGCAGAAAAATAACTGCCACAGAAGGCGTGTAAGGAACAACAAAGCAATGGCTATTCAAAAACGACAATCTTTCGGCAGCGTCCGTAACTTCGACGATCTATTCAGCCGATTCCTTGGCAGCAGCGCGGGTGCGGTCTCAAATTCCGAGCCTGAGGCGTGGAGCATCCCGCTCGACGTGGTTCAAGACGGCGACAATCTTGTCGTGACCGCGTCGGTTCCCGGCACGAGCAAAGACGACATCGACGTTTCAGTCGACGACAACGTTCTTACGATCAAGGCAGAGACCGGCGATTCCTCTAGCAAGGAAACCGACGGTTACCTGCTTCGTGAACGACTTACCGGCTCGTACTACCGTGCACTGAGGCTTCCAGAAACTGTCGACTTCGAGAACGCTGAATCGCAGTTCAAGAACGGTGTCCTCACGATTAAGCTCCCGAAACTCGAATCTAAGAAGGCACGAAAGCTCGAAATCTCAGCCGTGTAACAACGTGTCGAGTCGATGAACGTCCTCCCTCCGAAGGACCGAACGTGAAAAGAGCCGCCAGAATTCGTTCTGGCGGCTCTTTTCGTTAAACGAATATCAAAGCAACAAACCCACCCACCACTCGCCACGTACCCCGTGAAGCGATAACCTAAATACCTCGACAAATCCGCACTGCGTGAACATTTCTTGAACTCAACTCCATCCGAACCGAACTCAGGCTCCGGTCAATCTCTAACTTCAGAGAAAATCTCCCCGTCCCTACCGGCATTCTTCTCGCGCTACCAATCGCGAATTGACCAAGCTTTACGCGCTGAACTCGTGGGGCTCGAGCCAGACATCTACGACATCCATCGCTACTACATGGGATGGCAAGAAATCGACGGATCAGACTCCAACTCATCTGGTGGCAAACGCATGCGACCTACGCTGGCACTACTCGCAGCCGACGCAGTAGGTGGCGATCTTGACCGCGCAACGCCAATAGCAGTAGCCCTTGAGTACGTGCACAATTTCTCGCTGATTCACGATGATCTTGAAGATATGGACCGCGTCCGCCATCACCGTCCAACCGTCTGGGCAGTGTGGGGCGAACCCGCAGCGATCGTCTCAGGCAACGCAATGCTGAAAATCGCCGATGCGGCAGCCTGGAAACTACGAGCCGCTGGCGTTGACGACGCTGTAGCTCTCGAAGCTGAAGCAGAACTAACCAGTCATTACCTAAAAATGATGGAAGGCCAGTACCTCGATATCTCGTTTGAATCTGAAGAATCAGTCAGTGTCGAGCAATACCTCGACATGATCGAACGCAAAACCGGCGCACTAATCGAAGCCTCCATCTATCTCGGCAGTCTCGTCGCTCCAGATTCAGGACCCGATCGCGAGAAAGCGACGGCGCTAAAAGCCATTGGTTACGATCTGGGACGAATATTCCAAATTCGTGACGACGTCTTGGGCGTCTGGGGCGGAGTCGAAACCGGCAAGCCAGTCGGAGCCGATATCAAGCGCAAAAAGAAAGCCCTCCCCGCCGTTCACGCCCTTAGCGCATCAACCGGAGCCACAGCCGAACGGCTAAAGCAAATTTTCCGTACAGAGGGCGAACTTGAACAAGAAGATGTTCACGTAGTGCTCGAAGAAATGGAAAACCTAGGCACCCAGGACTACTGCCAATCGATGGCAGAAGATAGATGGCTCGACTGCCAACGGATGATAGAGTCGCTCGAACTATCTGGAACCACTGCCGACGAATTCACTGAACTTGGGGAATTCCTTCTAATACGGGATTCCTAGCGCCAGCACGACCTACCGCCAACAGCTCGGATAATTTTCGAAACTCTTATGATCGTCGCCATCGGATCTCTACGTCGTGAAGCAGCCGGAATCATACGATCCGGTGAATACACGGCAATCGAAGCACCTGAAGACTTCGTCGCATACCGGTCTGAATCAGAAGAGTACCCCGCGATAGTCCTCTCAGGCTCTGGTTCCGATAGAGCTGCACGCGCCGCTAAATGGGCAATAGAAGAATTTTCTCCCGAAGCGATCGTCTCGTTTGGATTCTGCGGGGCAACTAAGAACTACGCCCGATCAGGCGATATCGTAATCGCAGCCAGAGTTCTCGATCTTCCCGGCTCCCCATTTGAATGGTCCATTGTCGATGACACCAACTCAATGGGACCAGATAGAACGATGCTGCTTGCTGCCAGAACCGCCGTTGAAATATCTGGGCTAGATTTCCATCACGGCACAATCGTAACCATCTCAAAAGTGGCTACTACCTCAGGGGCAAAAAAATGGCTCGGTGAAGCCGTAAATGCCACCGCTGCCGTTACCTCAGCACACGCAGTCGCTGCGACGGCAAGCGCTGCCGGCATTCCTTGGGGAGTCGTAGCTAGCGTGCTGGATGATCGAGATTCCGATTCGCCTGCGGTAGTCGACAGACTAGGTTCAGGGCCAAACGAACGTGGAATCACCGCGTACATCAAGCACGTGTCAAATACTCCGCAGGATCTACCAGCACTGATGCGTCTTGGCAGATCGTCGACCCGCGCTAGCGCCTCGCTAACAACTTTCATCACTGCATTCATGCAAGCTCAAACAGCGCTGACCAAAGCTGAACAACCAGCGGCATCCGAGTAATCAACATTCTCCGATTCAAGTTATTTGCGCCCTTAACTAGCGAAAATTCATGATCTGCGACCGAAATTCACCCGTAATATGGCTGGGCAACTCCGGTGAATCGATATACTGAATCAGCGATTTTGGTGCTGATTAAAGCAACATATATCGGTGGCAAGTACGGTACTTATCCATATAATCCACAGATGCTTACGCGCATTTGTTGAAGTAACATGGTTGTAACCGTAGCTACAACCGCCACGTATCCGGTGTAATTCGGAGATTCGACGGTTTTGGAACGCGTATCCTCGGTGGGGCTGCTCGAAGGTCGCTTCACTTAGTTTTTTTGCCCGAGGGGGAATAAGTTTGCATTCGGACAAGGCACGTGCGTTAACTGCTATAGAGGCAGGACGAATAAGCGTGTTGAATGGCACCTCACCCGGTGGTTTAACCACTGGCACCGAATACAAGGTATTTAGCAAGATCGTCGAAGTCGAATCGACCGACGCTCCCGAGCTAATCGACTTTACCGACACCGTTCGCCAACTCGTTTCAGAGTCTGGTGTGAAAAATGGTCAGGTATCGATATTCAGTACCCACACCACGTTCTCAGTAATGATCAACGAGAACGAGCCATTGCTTTTGCAAGATATGGAGCACTTCCTTGAGAGAAGCGCACCAAAAGACGCGTACTACGGTCACAACGATTTCGAACTTCGCACCGTAAGCATGCGACCCAACGAATGTCCTAACGGTCACGCCCACTGCCAGCACATGATCCTCGGTACGTCGGAAATCGTTCCAATCATCGATGGAAACCCGCTACTCGGAGAATTCCAACGTGTATTCCTCGTCGAACTTGATGAGCCAAAACCTCGGCAAGTAGCCGTTCAGGTAATGGGCCTCTAAGCTCCACGTCGATACTCCTTACGGTGTCGAGACATTTGCCTATGACTCAGTCAGCTACAACGGCTGTTGAGCTTCCGGTTCCCGACATGGAAGTCGGCTCCGACTCGCCCGACTACCTCGCTGCCACATTCGCCGCCTGCGAAAACCTAGCAAAGACTCACTACGAGAATTTCAACGTCGGATCACGCCTTCTACCGAAACACCTTCGTAAGCATTTCTACTCGATCTACGCCTTTTCCCGAGGCGTAGATGATCTTGGTGACGAAGCCGACGGCGATAGATTCGCATTGCTTGACCAATGGGAAAGGGAACTCGACGCTTGCTACGCAGCGACGCCCTCATCCCAGCCAGCTCACCCGTACTTCGTAGCGCTTGCTGAAACGATCCGGATATTCGATATCCCCGCAGAACCATTCAAGCGACTCATCGAAGCGAATCGACGCGACCAGACGATTACCAAACACCAGACGTACGAGGATGTTCTGGAATACTGCACATACTCGGCGAACCCCGTCGGCCATCTGGTCCTCTTCCTGAGCAGTATCCGTGACTCAAAGCTTCACGAACTAGCCAACAAAACCTGTACGGGGCTACAACTAGCGAATTTCTGGCAAGACGTAAGCGTAGATATCAAAATTGGGCGAATCTACATTCCTCTTGAGGACCTCGAACGATTCGGCGTAACTGAACAACAGATCACCGACCGCCAGTACGACAAGAACTTCCAAAACCTAATGAAGTTCGAAGTCGATCGTGCGCGCCAACTCTTCATCGATGGCTACTCACTAGCCGATCATCTCGACAGCACTCTCCGTTCCGACTTCGCACTATTCGCTCGCGGTGGACTCGAAATACTGAAAGCCATCGAACGTCAAAACTACAACGTTCTCGCGTCACGCCCTCGAATATCGAAACTTGGCAAAGCGAAGATTTTCGTGTCCACATGGCTACGCTCAAAGCTCGGAATCAGCATCATCCCGAAGAGTGCCTTCAAGTCGGCAACAAGGCATACTGCAAGCGATGCAAAGCAAGATGCCTGAACCCGCCCAAACAGCCGACCAGCAAATTGTCGATGCGTATGAAGCCGTAGCAGCATCTACCAAAGCAGCTTCCTCGAATTTCTACTACGCCTTCATCACCCTGCCGACCGAAAAGCGAAACGCCGTGTACGCCGGATACTCGTTCTGCCGACTTGCAGACGACATCGTCGACGATGGTGACTATGGCGACCGCACGGGCGAGGCACTCGACTCGCTACAAACACATCTTGCAGCCGCTTACGCAGGCGATTATTCGACCAATAGCGATACGCTATACATCACCGAAGCCTCGACTGAACTATGGCGAGCACTCGGCGACACGCTCCACAAATACCCGATAGATCAGCAGCACTTACTCGACGTGGTCGAAGGCTGCCGAATGGATCTAGTCGGCACTACCTATGAGACATGGGACGATCTTGTCGAGTACTGCAAACGAGTGGCAAGTGCGACCGGATTAGCCCTAATCGAAGTCTTCGGCTACGACGATCCGAAAGCAGTCGAATACGCCATCGACCTCGGCATTGCACTTCAGCTAACGAACATCCTTCGCGATATTGTCGAAGACCTTGAAATCGGTCGCGTATATCTGCCAGCGGAAGAACTTGCTGAATACGGCGTATCGGTCGACGATCTTCGAAACAAGCGCGTTACCCCTGAATACATAAGATTCATGAAATTTCAGGTAGCTCGTGCAAGAAAATATCTCGAATCTGGCGTTCGGCTATTTCCTCTTCTCGACGAGCAGTCTCGGCAGTGCCCCGAAACCATGACCCATGTCTACGAATTACTTCTCGATCGAATCGAAAAAAATGGCTACGACACGCTCAACCACCGCGCCAGTCTGAGCAAGTTCCAAAAGTTCAAACTACTGTCTGTCATTTGGCTCCGCAGTCGTGGGATCAGGTTCGTTTAGCCAATGCCAACGCTACCAAATCGCACAGCACTCATCATCGGTGGCGGAATCGCAGGACTCGCAACCGCCGTGCGCCTCATTCAGATCGGCATCAAGCCAATCGTGCTTGAGAAACGGCCGTTTCTAGGAGGTCGGGCATACTCGTTCACTGACAGCGATACCGGCATCGAAATCGACAACGGCCAACACGTGTTCATCGGCGCTTGCGACCAGTTCCAGCAGTACATTGCCGACATCGGAGCATCTGACCAGATTCGTCTGGAGAAGCGAATCGGTTTTCCTGTGTTGAAGCACGGCAAAATCGGTTGGTTTAAAGCGCGAAACCTTCCCGGGCCTCTTGCAAATCTATCGGCATTACTGGGCTACAAACACGTCGGACTAATCGGGAAGTTCAGGATTCTCTGGGGTCTGCTCAGCATAAAGATGACACGCCTCGGAGCGACCTCCCCACATGATCTGTTCTCCTTCGATGATTGGTTGCGGGATCACGCCCAAACCGACGAGACGATTCAGAACTTTTGGAACCTAATCATTCTCCCGTCACTAAACGACGACATCACTTCCGTTAGTGCTCACACTGGCATCGAATTATTCAAAGTGGCTCTACTCGGGGCCGCCAAGAATCCCGCAATGGGCATCCCCCTGTCTGGACTATCGACCCTCGTTGGCGAAAATGCCAAAACCTTCATAGAAGGCAACGGCGGCGAGATTCGCACCGGTATCGACGTGCAATCGCTCGAAATCGCCAAAGGAAGAATCTCGGGCGTTCGTACCGCCAACGACGAACTTATCGAGGGTGAAGCGATCGTATCGGCAGTTCCCGCAGCTGCAATGGTCCCGCTTTTACCCGGCGGATCAGGCGATCAAGAAGATTTCTTCACGCCAGCCGAATCAGTACGAACTGGACCAATCGTCGCAATCCACATCTGGTACGACCGCCCTGTAATGACCGATAAGTTCGTGGCAACACTCGATTCTCCGCTCCAATGGGTCTTCAACGACACCGATCTCAAATCACGAAACGAAAAAGGCCAACACATCGTCATTTCCCTAAGCGGTGCATGGAAATGGCAAGATAAATCTAAGAACCAGCTACGAGAAATCTTCACCAAAGAGATGGCCAACGCCTTTCCAGCAGTGAACGATGCCAACATCGAAAAATTCGCCGTCGTCAAAATGCTAGAAGCCACATTCCAAGTTGCCCCCAACTCTCGCAAACAACGTCTCTCTCAACGAACACCCCTGCCCGGCTTCTACCTTGCTGGCGACTGGACTGACACAGGCTGGCCATCGACCATGGAGTCAGCAGTTCGAAGTGGAAATCTCGCAGCCGAGTGCATTGCAGAAGATATCGGCACCGGCGAACGTTCAAGCCTTATTAAACCAAGACGGGTGAACTAACTTGAACACCGAAAAACGCCCGAAACTCTACATGGCAATTGAGTTCGGAAAGAACAATCTCACCATTTCCGTTGGGGCAGCAACTGGCGCACCGCTTTCAACGATCAAAGCACCAGTCGAATTCTTCAAACCAGATAATGCGCCTAGTTCTGCCCTGGAATTCGACCCGACAAAATTTCTGCACCTGCTCAGTACAACCGCAGAACGCGCTATCGGTGCTGCCGACATTTCACCAACCGAAATATCAGGTATCGGCGTCACCTCTCAACGGCAAGGACTCGTCCTGCTCGACCTAGCCGGCCAACCACTCTACGTAGGTCCTTATCGCGACATGAGAGCTTCAAAGGAAGGCGCCGAGATCGACGCCAACGCTCTGGTTGACCTCTGGGAGTTAACCGGACACGCACCCGGAGTGACTTCTGGCTGGGCCCGCCTCCAATGGTTCGTATCCAACAAACCCGAAATCTACGACCGAACGCGAACAGCGTGCAGCATCGCCGATTGGATCATCCTCGAACTAACCGGCGAGCTACTTTTGGAAGAAACTCTCGCCGTGGAATCGGGCTTCGGCATGGTCGCAACTGGCGACCCCACCAACGTACTCACCCAAGCCTATAATCTCGGCGATATCCAACTTCCCGCCACGTGTTCACCAGGAACAATCGTTGGAAAATTGAAGAAGGCATATGCCGATCCACTCGGCATCGACACGAATACTCCTGTTGTAGCCTGTGGTCCCGACACCCAATCAGGGCTTATCGGTCTCGGGACATATCAATCCAACGAAATCGGCATCATTTCTGGATGGAACACATCCTGCATGCGAATCACCGAGCTGCCGGTATTCGACGACACCCGAGCCATGCTCACGGGTCGACACGTCATTCGCAATCGGTGGGTGCTGGAAGGCAACGCTGGCGACACAGGCGCTACGTATCAGTGGCTACTCTCCCTTATATATGGATCCCTCGATAACGTCGAAGTCATGAAGTCGATCGATGATCCGCTAGGCAGAATCGAACCAGGCTCAACAGGCGTCAACGCGTTTCTCGGGCCAAGCCTTGTTCACTCAGCAAATATCACCGAACGAATGGGCGGCCTGATGTTCCCGATACCTGCAACCAACGATCCGCCCGATCGGTTCGATATCGCCCGGTCAGCACTCGATAGTTTTGCATTCGCTATTCGCTACAACATCGAACGTCTCAACAGCTTCCGCGGACCCGCCGCCAACATCTCATTCGGAGGTGGCATGGCGAAAACAGAAACATTCCGAACTATTCTCGCTAATGTTTTAGACTGCGAAATCAGAGTCGCCGAGTCTGGCGAAACAACCAACCTAGGTACGTTCTCTCAAGTCGCCGCCAGCATCGGCAGCGGACCATCAGTGTCGGAAATCGCCAGCGAACGGGCACTAGAGCTAGTCAAACACGAACCCGATCCATCACATTCAGCGATCTATGACGGACTCTATTCTGAGTGGCGTCACAAAGAGCGGATGATCGGAAATATCGAGCAATGAGCGTCTACATCAGCGAGCAAGTCGAACCTAAAACGACCTGAAATGAGAAGATAAATGCCACTTGTTCCTGCGTTCATTCTCAGGCGTCTCTACGTAAAAAATAGCCTACGAAACACCCAGCGCGGCTGGCGTTTCACTCTTCGAAACTCACTCGGTTCGGGATACGCCGTCGGCCTAGTACCACTCAAGCTCGACGAATCACAAGAAATCCCCATGTCAGTGACATGGTTCGAAAATGACGGCGAAGAAGTTACTTTCGATCAAGTAACCGAAGACAACACATTCGGCTTAAAGATGAATAAAGAAATCGTCATCAACGTCGACAGCGATCAACTGGAACCCGGCGATCACAACGTCTACTTCGGATGCATCATCCCTGGCATTGGTAAGATCGGATTTGATTTCAACGATGTCGTCAGCTCCGATAAAACACAATAATTACCCTAAAACAGCAACAATGCATTTCTATCGCCGATTTCTAGTCGTAGACCATACTAAGACGTAAGAGTCGAAATCCTCATGAAGTTCCGTAAATAAATCAGGTACAGATAAACTGACCTCTGCGATACACTTTGTACCAGAGCATCCACAACTGTCTTCTTCATCACCAACCATCGAGGAAAGCCCGGCCCTAGAGCAGCAAAAACTATGCCATTCGAAGAATTCGACTCGATCGACCGTGAGATCATGAATACGATTCAAGCAGCCTTTCCGTTGGTTGCCGAACCGTACAAAGCAGTCGCTAAAAGCGTCGGCACAACCGAACAAGACGTGATCGACCGTATCGGTGCACTCCGAAAAAAGAACGTCGTTCGACAAATCGGTGCGATCTTCGACACTCGCAAGCTCAAGTATCAGTCGATGCTTGTCGCAATGCAGTTCCCGGAAGACAAGCTCGATAAAGCAGCTCGATTTCTCAACCGTCACCCCGGAATTAGCCACAACTACGAACGAGACGGTCATTTCAATCTCTGGTTCACAATCGCAGTTCCGCCCGAGCGTTCTCTCGAAGGCGATGTCGAACTGCTCGCCAAGCTCACTGGCGCCACATCTACCCGACTGCTCCCGACGATCAAATTTTTCAAAATCGGTGTGAACTTCGACATGGTCAAGGGTAAATCCAGCGCCACCGAAGGCTACCGACCCGACGATCAGGGAACGACAAGTACATCCTCACCAGATGTTACTCAGGACATCATCGACTACGTGAAAGTGATGCAAGAAGATCTTGCACCCGTGTCACGTCCGTTCGATGCGATGGCTCAACAACTCGGCATGACTATCGACGAAATGTTTGCCCGAGCCGACGAACTAGTCGAGCAGAAGCTAATGCGTCGATACAGTGCAGTGTTGCACCACCGCCGCGCCGGCTTCTCGTCGAATGCAATGATCGTCTGGAAAGTTCCAGAAGAGCGTTCTGAAGAAATCGGCACAATTATGGCTGAGCACCCAGCAGTAACCCACTGCTACCAACGACCAACATACGAAGACTGGTCATACTCGCACTTCACGATGGTTCACGGAACATCGGCAGAAGAATGTGAACGTTTCGGCAACGAAATCGCCGAAGCGACTGGCATGGACGAGCGAGCGCTCGTTTACAGCCTTCGTGAATATAAAAAGACTCGAGTTCGCTACTTCGTAGAAGATGAATTCGTAGTTGAAGAGCTTCAGCCAATCAGCTGATCTCACTCGAATCATCCGCTCGAATTCCACTTACCTAGCCAAAACAAATCTGGAGACCACTGTGCCGCGCTATTACGGAATGTACCTCGATGTGCAAGAACGCTTAGGAATCGTCTTTGGTGGCGATGCCCACGAAGGCCAACGCAAAGTTAACTACCTGCTCGAATGCGGAGCGACTGTAAAGTTGTTCAGCCCCGACGACGAAATTTCGGACAAGCTTCGTGCCCAGGCCGACGCCGGTGAGATCGAATGGATCAAACGGAAATACCAAGCTGGCGACCTCGCCGGAGCATGGATCGTTATCGTTGCCGACACTTCGTCGATGGAAACTAACGAAGCAGTTTCAAAAGAGGCAACCGAGCGAAACATCCTGCTCAACGTTATGGATGTCACTCCTCTTTGCACATGGATCGCGCCGTCACTGATTCAGCGCAACGATGTAACAGTCGCAATATCGACCGCTGGAACAAGCCCTGCGCTTGCCCGCCGACTTCGTGAGCGAATGAGCGATAAAGACAACTGTCAGTGCCTCCGATGGGCCGACATGGGTCCGCTACTCGCCGACGTGCGTGTTGAACAGCGAGCACGCGATCTCAAAGTAACACCAAGCGAATGGGCAGTTTCAATCACCGACCAGATGCTCGAGATCTTCGAGAGTGGCGATGCCGATAAAGCACGCGCCATGCTCGTCGAAGCACTCGAAACTCACGACGCAGCTAGCAAAGCGTAAAGCTTCGTTCGCTAAGCCGTTTCGGAATTAATCCTTATGACTAGCACCGACAATAACAAGACCGGCACGCCGGCCGTGAAAAGTCACGTTAAAGTCGGAACACGCGGAAGCGATTTGGCGCTGACGCAGACCGGGCATGTGGTCGATGCACTCAAGGAAGCAAATCCTGACGTTGAATTCGAAATCGTCGTAATCAAAACGACCGGCGATATCGACCAGCGTCAGAATCTTGCTGAACTGGGCGTTGGCGTATTCGTTCGCGAGTTGGAAGCTGCTTTGCTCGACAATCGAGTCGATCTAGCAGTGCACAGTCTCAAAGACATGCCATCGTCGCTGCCGCCTGAGTTCGCTCTTGCTGCCGTGCCTTATCGTGAAGATCCGCGTGACGCTTTTATTAGTCGAAACGGCGAAACGCTGGAACAAATCCCCGCCGGATCCCGAATCGCTACCGGAAGCGCACGACGTCAGGCTCTAGTGAAAAACATACGCCCCGATCTAGTCGTCGAACCACTCCGAGGAAACGTTCCAACCCGGCTCGGCAAGCTCGACGTGGCAGGCGGACCCGACGCAGTAATTCTTGCGACAGCAGGACTAAAACGACTCGGTCTTCAAGATCGAATTACTCAGCACCTTTCGTGCTCTAATTTCGTATCTGCGGTGGGACAAGGCGCACTTGCTCTTGAAACTCGTGCAAACGACGAAACAACTGTAGCTATCGCTGCGAAGCTGAATCACGATGGCACGCTCCTCGAAGTTACTGCCGAACGAGCCTTCTTGGACGAAATCAGTGGCGGCTGCTCGGCGTCAGTATCGGCGCACGCAAAAATCCGAGGCGAACGACTCGAATTTTCAGCATTTGCGTCAACGCCCGATGGCACGCAGGTCATACGCGAAAGCCTTATCGACGAAGCTTCAAAAGCAGAAGAAGTCGGCAAGAAAATGGGCCAACTATTTGTAGAACGTGGCGCACGACAGCTTGTAGCAGGGGATGCTAACTAACTTATGTCAAACACCACCCAAAACGAAGGCAACACCCCGGTCGGAAAAGTACTACTCGTTGGAGCAGGACCCGGCGATCCCGGTCTGATTACCGTCAAAGGACTCGAAAGTCTACGGACTGCCGATGCCGTCGTATTTGATCGACTCGCATCCCCAAAACTTCTCGCTCAGGCACGTCCTGAGGCAGAACTGTATGACGCTGGAAAAGGTCGAGACGACCACCGAATGACGCAGTCCGAAATAAACGAACTGATCGTTGAGTTAGCTTTACGTGGACTCAACGTTTGCCGACTCAAAGGCGGCGATCCGTTCGTATTTGGTCGCGGTGGCGAAGAAGCGCTCGAACTTTCAGCTGCTGGCGTTCCTTGGGAAGTCGTTCCCGGTATTTCATCGACCATCGCAGCCCCTGCCTACGCAGGAATTCCTGTGACACAACGCGGAATGTCGACATCACTAACGATCGTCACCGGAAGTGAAGACCCGAACAAACCCGACTCGACAATCAACTGGGACGCCCTCGCCGGTCTCACCGGAAATCTCGTATTTGTAATGGGCTGGAAGGGCATGAACGATATCGTCGCCGCCCTCACCTCCCGAGGTGTGCCAACCGACCGACCTGCCGCACTCGTCCAGTGGGGTACAACCCCCAAGCAACGAGTAGTCACCGGACCGATTGGTGAAATCGTTGCACGTGGCGTTGAAGCAGGAATCGGAGCACCAGTTTCTCTAGTCATCGGTGAAGTCGCTGGTCTCCGCGACGCAATGGCGTGGTTCGACACTCGACCACTCTTCGGCAAACGAGTGCTCGTCACCCGTGCACGATCGCAGGCAAGCAAGCTTGTGGCACAGCTCGAAAATCTCGGTGCCGAAGTGCTCGAATACCCAACCATCGAAATCGTGCCGGTACGTGATCCAGCACCACTCGATGAAGCACTCCGAAACGTATCTAAATACGACTGGATGATGCTCACCAGTTCAAACGCAGTACGCGGAATTGCTGCTCGTATGAAATCACTCGGTATCGACTCGCGATCACTCGCCCATCTAAATTTCGGCGTCAACGGCCCATCGACAGCAAGGGCACTCGCCGAGATCGGCATCAACGCCGATGCCATTCCCGATCAGTACCTCGCCAGCGCAATGGTCGAACTACTGAAGACCGATGGCATCACGCCAAAGAACGTCTTGTTCCCACGTTCCGAGATCGGACGAGAAACCCTCGCCAGCGGCCTACGTAAACTCGGATCAAATGTCGACGAAGTGGTCGCCTACTCAACCGAATCGCCGAACGACACTGGCGATCTAGCCCGAGCCGCCTACGAAGAAGGCATCGATTTCACCACGTTCACCAGTTCATCGACAGTACGAAACCTGATCGACCTACTCGGTGGCAGTCCCGATCTCATCAACACCAGCAAGACCGTTATCATCGGGCCAATCACCGCCGACACCGCCAAAGAGCTCAACGTCAACAACGACATCGAAGCCGAAGAGCAGTCGATCACCGGAATCGTCAAAGCGATCTTGGCGCACGTTACAGCATCCGAAAAACAGGGATAATAGCGACATGAACAGCGACCAATACCCTCACCTTCGCCGCCTACGACGCAGTGCCACACTGCGCGACATGCTCAACGAAAACCGACTCTCGGCGTCGGAATTCATCTACCCACTCTTCGTCGTAAACGGCTCGGGCGTTCGCACTCCTATCGAGCCAATGCCCGGAATCGACCAGATGTCGGTAGACATCGCTGTAGAAGAAACTCTTCGTGCGGCCGAAGCCGGAGTGAAGTCCGTTCTGCTGTTCGGAATTCCCGACGATAAAGACTCAACCGGCTCCGGGGCAGCATCGCCCGACGAAGCCGTGCAACGA
>JABIHL010000121.1 GCA_018649665.1 Chloroflexota bacterium
ATTATCGTTCAGATCATCGGGGCGATATTCATATTCGTCCGCTGGTACATCGTTTCGCCTATCTGGGAAGGAATGACGCTCAGTGAAGGTGTTTGGCAGAGCATATTCACTTCGATTTCCTCGTTCAACAATGCTGGATTCGATATTCTTCCAGACGAGCTCGTAGGCGGCGGAAGTCTGATTGGTCTCAGTCGAGATATTCCAACATTGCTCATCATTGGGGCAATGATCCTCATCGGCTCGACTAGCTACGCAACGCTCGGAAACGTAGTTGAAATTCGTGGATGGCACAGACGTGCGCTCGGTTCTAAACGAGTGCTAGTAGGAACGGGTGTACTCGCAGTTATCATCCTTGGAGCTTTTGCCACATTGATTGGCATAAATAGCGACCTGCAGTCGTTGAGAATTCTTGGATTGATAATCCTCACGATTTCAGCGAGCTATGCTGCGTTTGCTTATGTGATCAGGATCCGGAGATGGCGCATCCTGACGCTCGACACCAAGCTTGTGTTGGTGGGTATAGGCGTGATGCTCGTGATCGGCTTCGTGTCGTTTATATCTCTCGAGTGGAGCAACGCCGGCACAATAGGCAACGAATCGGTCAGAAGTAAGGTCACACAAGGCGTATTTCACACGGTCAACCGAACTGCAGGATTTTCCACAATTGACTACGGCGAGATGCATACCGCCAACTTGAGTGTGACTGAAGGCCTGATGTTCGTAGGTGGAGTCTCGGCCTCGACTGCCGCTGGAATCAAGGTCAGCACCTTAATGGTGATTGTTCTCGCATCGTTCGCAATTTTCAGTGGTAGGCAACGCACCACGGTGTTCGGCAGAGAGATCCCAAGAGTGAACGTTCAGCGAGCTTTCGCTGTCGGCTCTACCGCCGCCGCGGCAGTACTGGTGTTGGTCGTCGCCCTGTTCATCGTTCAGCCCGACCTAGACTTCCGTACAGGCGTTTTCGAGATCATCTCGGCGTTCGGTCCCGTCGGTTGGTCTGCGGGCGCTACATCGCAACTGAATGAGGGCGCACAACTAGTTCTATCGCTAACGATGTTTACCGGTCGATTTGGGCCGATCACTATCGCCCTCTTCATGGCAGGTCGTGAACGAGAAGATTCGATTCGCTACGCTACCGAGCGCATACGCATCGGCTAGTGGCAGTATTGCTGTCTCTCCCCTGTCGGAAGTTGAACCCGAAAACAACGGAGTAGTTTTGCCCGCATGAAGATCACTTCAATCGAGATTTCGGTATTTGAAATTCCGATGTACCCGGCTACAACGCAAGTAGTTGAGATTGCTCCCGCTCCGAATCTTCGATGGCGACAAGCTTTCTCAGACGGCGGCCCAGTACCCGTTCAAGTAATCCGGGTATCAACTGATGAAGGCATCGACGGCGTCTGCACGGTTGGCGATTGGCGGTACACCGAAATGAGTTGGCGCCAGCTTGCCCAACTGCGCGCGCTGGCTATTGGTGAAGATCCGCTCGACCGTGATCGCTTGCATTCCAAGTTGAATACAGCCGGTCGATTCTTCGAGCCAGGCTGGTTCGGTGGGTTCGACAATTGCCTGTGGGACATCGCAGGCAAAGTTAAGGGCGTTCCAGTCGCTGAACTACTTGGAGGCGCTAAAAAGCGCATACAGGCCTACTACAACACAGCCGGCAGTACAGCTGATGAACTAATTCGGGACGGTGAATCGGGATTAGAAGCCGGGTTCACCGTTCTGAAGGATCATTTGGCGTTTGCGTTTGATGAAAACATCCGCGTATTCGAGCATTTCAGGAACGAGTTCGGTAGTGAAATCGGCCTGATGCACGATGCAGCTCTTGCTGGATACAACTACGACGAGGCACTGGAAGTTGGAAAAGCCCTTGAACCTTTGGATTTCATCTGGTTCGAAGAGCCGATCGAGGATCGCCAGCACGAGAACAACGTGAGATTGTGCGAGTTGCTCGATATTCCGATCGCGGGCGCCGAAACTCTCATGCACGATCCCGAACTGGGCGAGCTCTGGCTCAAAACCAAAGCAGTGGACATATTGAGAGTCCACGGCAGGCACGGTACTACTCCTCTCCTACGATCGGCCAAATACGCAGCGAATCTAGGCGCCAACGTAGAACCGAACGCATATGGCCCGCTGTTTGGCATTGTTCATGCTCACATCAACTGCGGTATCGAAAATATCGATTGGTTCGAGAACGCACCGCCTTCGAATGGCGCAGAGATGGGTGAGGAAATCGGCCTGCTAAACCCGATCAGACCGATTGATGGCTGGGTCACATATCCCGATGCTCCCGGTTGGGGAGCCGAGTGGGACTGGAAGCAGTTCGAGAAAAAGCGAGTCGGGATTCTCTAGTTAATGAAAGAGAGGCGGATCGCTCCGCCTCTCTCGGTTTTACTATCGAACGATTACCACTGAACGAACATCGGCATTACGACGTGTGTGTAGCCTTCGTGCTTCTTGGATCGGAAGACTCCGGGACTCGAAGGAGTGTTTGTTTCTAGATCGACGTC
>JABIHL010000122.1 GCA_018649665.1 Chloroflexota bacterium
CCATGTTTTGCCTATTTCTGTGAGATCAGGTTTAACCTGTTTCCCACTGCTGGATTTCAGGAGAACAATCCTTTAATAATAGACCTCCAAGATTTGAGTCCGCAAATAATTCCCTTCAAATCCGTTTGACACCTCTGGTTCTCGAACTTAAAATCAATCTTTACCCACCTGTAACAAATCGGGCCAAATCGCAATTAGGGTTCCTAATTAGAGATCCTGAAAGCTTCCTACTACTAATATGCCAAAGCGTACCTACCAACCAAAATCACGACGACGTCAACGCGTTCACGGCTTCCGATCGCGTATGAGCACTAAAGGTGGACGTGCAATTCTCGCACGACGCCGAGGCAAAGGCAGGACCCGGCTCACCGTTTAAGTAGCCCAGTCCTTTGTCACTACCCACCAACCAGCGAATTAGACGGCCAGCGGAATTCCGCGCCGTCTTTGCGCGTGGACGACGTTCGTCGAATGAATTCACGAACATCGTCGCTAAGCCGAACGATCTATCTTATTTGAGAGTCGGGTTGGCAGTTAGCAAGCGGGTTGGTAACGCCGTAACGAGAAATCTCGTAAAGCGACGTATCCGTAGCACGTTCACAAATATGAACGTGTCTAAGGGTTGGGACGTAGTGATTACTGCGAAGCCCGGATCTTCAGATGTTCCGTTCACCGAGCTAGATCGAGCGATCAAAAAAACGATCGAACGAGTTGGTGTGAAGGTAAGCGAGGACGCTCCGAAGCAGCCAAGGACGGTTGTGTAATGCGAAACGTCCTTCTCATGTTTATAAAGTTCTACAAGTTGGCGATCTCGCCGTACTGGCCTGGCCAGTGCCGATATGACCCAACATGCTCTGAGTTCGCAGTAAATGCGATCAAGACTCATGGTTCGATTCGCGGATCATGGCTCGCACTTGGAAGGATCGGTCGGTGTCATCCCGGTCGATCGCGGGGTTACGATCCCGTCCCGGAAAAGCAATTATCTAAATAACAACACTAATCTGGGCTGGTCATGGCAAAGCGATAAACGCTAAACCAAACCTACCTACTAATCCGGAGGCTCAAAACGCCACCGTCAATAAACGGCACGATCCGCAAAGCAGAAGTCGGATCCATGTCTAAACAAAACCTCGCTGGCAATCGAAAACGATTGTCACTTGTGCTCGCACTTTTCCTTGTGATGATTGCAGCAGTTGCCTGTGTGAACGATCTGACGCCTGAAGGTGGTTGGTCGGGGCCTGTTGAGGAAGGCGGTCACCTGTTTGTGGGCACCCACGATGGGCGCCTCGTTCGATTTAACCCAGAATCAGGCAATCTCGACAGCAGCTGGCGATACCCCGATGGCGATGGTCTTGGTGCGATGTACAGCAACTCTGTTGTTATCGGCGAAAACATCTACAACGTTGGATACACGTGTAAAGGTGACAATTGCAGCGGTGAAGTGTTTGGGTTAAATCTCGCTGACGGCTCACCCATTTGGGGCCAAAATGGTCTTGAGCTAAACACCAAGCTCGTCGGCAGCATTGGCGTATCTGACGAAACAATATTTATTGGTACAACGGCTTTCGGTGAAGAAGAAGACGGCGCTAATGGCTACTTCTACGCTATCGATTCTGCAGCCGATGCCTCTTCGATCACCAAATGGCGAATACCTCTGGACGCAAACTCGTTCACAGGGGTTGTGGTTGATGGCTCAACTGCCTATATCGGAACGATGGAAGGAACGCTCTACGCCATCGATATATCGAACGTAGATGATTCGGCGATCCCGGAGGATCGGATCAAGTGGACGTTCCATGCTGATGGGGCTATCGCTGGTCCGATTCATGCCGAGAATGGCAATCTGTACTTCGGGGATCTTGGCAGTAATGTTTACAAGCTCAACGCATCGTCTCGCTCAGGATCGTCGCAAATATCCGAAGTGAACTCATCGAACGGTGAGTGGGTCTTTGACGCCAAAGCGTGGGTTTGGGCGGCTCCAATCATTGAAAACGGGGTCGTTTACGTATCTGCACTGGACGGATCTATCTTCGCACTTGATGAAGCGACTGGCTCCGAGAACTGGTCGTCGTCGATAGAAGGTCAAATCGTATCTTCACCAACTCTGTTCGATCGCCAACGCGGTGACACGAGGGAACGTGCACTCGCCGTGCCGTCTGGCGAGGAGAATGTTTGGGTTATTTCAGTTATCGATGGTAGAGAGCTTGGTGTGTTCGTCACCGACGGACCTGTAAAAGCGACTCCACTGGTCTACAACGAAAATCTTTACGTTCACACGCTGAACGGTGATCTCAGGTGGTTCTCAGTCGCCGATACGACCCAAAGAGGGTGTGTCGAGTTGAATGGCGGTGGACGATGCGACTAATCGTTCTCCGAAGCCACACTACTTCTAAAGGGGAGGCCATCTAATGGAAATATTTGGCATGCTCTGGACAGAAGTAATCATGCGACCGATGATCAACATCCTTGCGTTGTTGTATCAATTGTTGTTTTCGAACTTCGGACTCAGCATCATCGTATTTACAGTTCTCATCCGTCTAGCGATGATCCCACTGACCGTGCGGCAGACCCGGCAGATGAAGAAAATGCAATCGATTCAGCCAAAACTGAAGGCGATTCAAGACAAGTACAAAGGCAAAAAGGGCGACGATCGTCGCAAGATGTCTTCGGAAACGATGGGTCTATACAAAGATGCAGGCGTAAGCCCCGTCGGTTGTCTCGGCCCAATGATCATCCAGATGCCAATCTGGATCGGTTTCTACAGGGCAATTTTGCGCACTATGCCATCTACACCAGAAGGCATGGCGAACCTCTCGGATCTGTTCTACGGCTGGAACCCGGCAATTGCGGCGGTTCCGTTCAATAGTCATTTCCTGGGGCTATCGCTCGTGGATCTCGTTTCTGCTGCGGCATTGCCGTGGAACTACGCACTACCAGTTTTGGTGGGTGCTTCTATGTTCCTTCAGCAGAAGATGACCACGAACCCATCTACGGATCCACGCCAGAAACAGACCAACCAGATGATGCTCTGGATGATGCCGATTATGTTCGGTGCATTCACGTGGCAATTCCCTGCTGGACTGGCTATTTATATCCTGTTCTCAAACGTCATTGGAGTAGTAATTCAGTACTACGTCAGTGGCAAACAACCAATTGAACTATTCGGACGATCTTTCCTCGGTACCGATGCCAGCAGAGCGGAACGAGCAGCTCAGGTAGCTGCAGAAGCCGCTGGCGTTAGCGCACCGACAACAGATCCTGAGGAGTCAGACGAAGATGACCAGAGCACGGAAGTACTCGGGCAAGACAGTCGACGAAGCGACAGAAATCGCTCTCGCCGATCTGGACGCCGAACTCGAAGACGTCGAAATAAAGGTAGTTAGCACCGGCCGGTCGGGAATTCTCGGCTTTGGTGGCGAACCCGCTGAGATTGAAATTTCACTTCTCGGCGATGGTCGTTCGTCCTTTAGCGATGACTTTGACGAAGATAGAGAAGTTGATTCGAACGAAGAATCCTCCGATTCTGCTCCTAAGGCAGAATCAAATGATTCTGAAGAGGCGGCACCACGCAGCCGTAGTCGCAGCCGAAATCGGAACAGAGGACGCGGTCGTGGTCGCAATAACCGAACTAACGATGAAGAGCAACGCCCAGAAGCTGAGTCTTCCTCTGAAGCACCGGGAGAAGCTGCTACTGATGAAGAGAAGCCTGCAAACGGACGTCGAGGTCGCCGAGGCGGTCGCGGTGGTCGTGGTGAAGGTCGTTCGTCTTCGAACGGACGTGACGAACGTCCCGAAGGTCGGGCACGTTCGGAGCGAGAAGATCGGGACGAACGCCCACAGCGTGAAGATCGACCAGATCGAGCACAACGCCAAGAACGCCCGCAAAATAACGAAAATTCTCAGCCGATTATTCGTGAAAAAGACGAAGAAGCTGAACAGCTCGTATCTGAACTTATCGACTACTTCCTCGGAGCAATGGGTGTTGTAGCCGAAACTTACATTCGTGAGGACGATGAAGAAGGTTCGATGACTTTCGAAATCGAAGGCCAGGATGCCGGATTGCTGATCGGACGACGTGGCGAAACGCTTCAGGCACTTCAGTTCCTGATTCGAATGGTCACTAACCGCCAGCTCGGTCGAAAAGCCTATGTTGTTATAGACATCGAAGATTACCGAGAACGCCGTGTTCAAATGCTACGCCGACTCGCACGTCGAACTGCCGGACGAGTCTCTTCAAGCGGTCGTGACGACAGTCTCGAACCTATGTCGCCAGCAGAACGTCGAATCGTTCACATGGCTCTCGCTGGTCACCCTGAAGTTCGTACCGAATCTGAAGGCGAAGGCAACCAGCGTCGGGTAGTTATCTTCCCGAACGACTAGGTGCCAGTGGCACGTTTTCTGAGAAATCGAGTAAATACGCCTGAGTCGCAGTGATGTGGCTTCAGGCGTATTTCTTTGTGCCAGCATTGGCGATGCAACTAGCTTCTGTGCGGAGAAGATTTCGATTCGGGTGGTATCTTCAACTTCATCGTTCCGCCCCGACATATTATTCGCTCGCAACAGAAAGTAATCTCAGTTCGATATGCCCTCAGCCCCATCGTTCCTATCTCTCGGTCACCTAACGTTCGACGTCAACATCGTCGATAGTGGAATGCCGACAAGTCACATACCCGGTGGTGCGGCTGCGTATGCGGCACTGACCGCACATAAGCACGATATTTCGACAGGGGTGATCAGCTCTGTGGGTGACGACTACCCGGTCGACCTAATCTTGGAAGGCATCGATGTAAAAGTGGTCGAAAGCGAGCACACCGCTACTTTCGCCAACTACTACGATTCTGGAGATCGAACGCAAGTATTGATGGCGTCAGGGAATCGAATTCCTCAGTCGGCGATACCTGAAGGTTGGGCCGAGCCAGAAATTCTCTTCGTAGGTCCGTTGCTGCACGAACTTCCAACCGACTGCGTGAACTGGTTCAATCCAAAATTATCGTGTTTGATTCCGTCAGGTTGGCTGCGTCGGTGGGGACCTGATGGGGCAATATCACATGCCGATATACTGCCTCCGTTTCGAGGGAAGAAATGGGACATCATCGTCGTTTCAGAATCTGAGATAGAAACGCTGCCCGAGCAGCAACTTTTCGATCTCGGCGACATCATCTGTGTAACCCGAGGCGAAAAGGGCTCTCGGATTTGGCACGAAGGAGCGTGGGTCGAAGTACCTGTGGTGTATTCGAATCCGGTCGACTTTACCGGTGCGGGAGACATCTGGGGCGCGGCGTTCGCAATCGCCATTAGTGAAGGGCAACCCATTGCTCAAGCTGGTCTTTACGCCGCCACCGCTTCAGCGATATCCATTGAGTCGACTGGTCTAAGCGGCTGTCCCTCTCGTGAGCAAATTCAAACTCGACTCGGTTAGAGCGAACACGGTGACTACGCCGCTTCAAGCGCTTCGAGTGCTGCGCCTTTATCCAGTAATCCGCCAGATTGCCGCCACACGATTTCGCCATCACGTCCGATGACAACAAATGTGGGAGTCAGATACGCCCGGTAGTCTCGAATCATCTGTGACGCCAGTGAATCCTGCACGTTTAGTTTGAGGATTTGCACATCGTCATCTAGTTCACTTTCTAGACTTCGGACGATAGGTTGTGACGCCAAGCAGGCTGTGCACGAGTTTGAAAAGAACTCGACGAACACCGGACTTCCCGAAGTGATTACTATCTGCGCTTCAGCTTCGGTGGCAACACTGCTGTCACCGGGTCGAAGGATGAGCACCGCAGACAAACCGACAATTGCCGCGATCGAGTAGATAGAAATTTGCTTGCGTTTGCCTTTGATCGGCAGCAACGCAATCATCAGAACAATGATTCCCGGAATCGTTATAAAAGCCGAGTACTGGTTGAAAAATTCGAGCAAATTTATTCTCTGTTAGATCGTGATTATTGGTTCGCGTGCTTGGTACTACGGAAAGTTAGATTCACCAGATTGGAATAGGGCGCGTGAAACTTACCCGAAACGCCGTTATTAGCAGCTACTCCAGCGTTGAACCGTTCAGCAGCGCACCAAGCGAATATTCGCCTTCCAGTTCGCCGTCTAACTCGAGTCGGTGCGTACTAAGAGTCACGTGGTTGTGATCGCACGTCGCTAGAATCTGCTCGAAACGATCTGCCGTGGTGTTTCCGAAAAGAATTAGAACCGGAAGTACATGCCGACGCTCTGCCTGAAATATTGCCGCCTGATACCAAAGAGCCTGCCTCAGACCCTCCGACCACGAGTCGGCACGCTCGATCTCGATCACGTGCGTTGGGAATTTAGAGCTATAGCCGATTAGAAGATCTGCACGTTCCTTGCCGGTCCACATCGCAGCCTGTTCGATCGCATTGATGCCGGCGAGTCGGAATATTCTTGTGACCTCTTCTTGTATCTCGGCTTCTGCCTTTTTCGGAATTCCCTGAGCGGCATCGAAGCCCTTCATGATTCCGTCTTTCAGCGTGGCGTGCGAAAGATCGAACTGCGATTCCCAAGCGGAGTAGAGTGCCGACTTACGAGAGTTGCTCAGCTGCGACCAACCCGAAGCTTCAGCCTCTTTGTGAACCGTGGAAACCACAGATTCACGCTCATCGCTGGAAAGTTCGGTCAGTGTGCGAGTCATTTTTTCTTGCCAAGTGCCTTGGCACTTTTTCTTACGGAATCCTTGGCGGTCTTTTTGGGCGTTTTGATCGGCGATGACGGCTTGAATTTCGTGCCTGAAGCGTGAGCCTCAAGTCGTTGCTTGGCGAGTTCGACGTATTCAGACGATACGTCATACCCAATAAAATGACGACCGTTCTTCACGGCGGCTAGGGCTGTGGAGCCAGTTCCCATAAACGGATCGAGCACTACTTCATTCGTAAATGTGTATAGCTGAATCGCTCTTCGGGGAAGTTCCTCTGGGAACGGCGCAGGATGCCCGACTTGCTTCGCTGATTGCGGAGCGAATTCCCAAACGCTCTTCGTGAATTCGAGAAATTCGTCTCTCGTAATCGTTGATTCGCGCTCTTCGATCGCTTTTCGACCGAACGGAGGTTTTTGGAACACCAATATGTATTCGTGGGTGTCACGAAGGGTAGGGTTCGACGCCGACATCCAACTGCCCCAGGCGGTGGAAGTGCCAGCACCGGCAGATTTATTCCAGATCACTTCTCCACGCATATGGAATCCAACGTGAGCGGCTTGCTCGATGATGTAGGCGTGAAGCGGTATGTACGGCTTTCGACCAAGATTTGCAACGTTTACCAAAGCACGTCCGCCGTCGACCAATACGCGGAACGTCTCTTGCAAAACGTTACCGATCAGTTGCATGTATTGCTCGTGTGTCAGATCGTCGTCGTAGTCCTTGCCAACGTTGTACGGAGGCGAAGTGACCATGAGGTGAACTGATCGGTCGGGGAGCTCCGACATTTTCTCGCTGGAGCGAGCGATGAACGAGTCGAGGAATTCGGAAGGTACCGATTGCTCGGGCTCTGGTTTCTTGTCCAGACTTTCCCTGTCGGCAGGCTGAAGCGCACGCGCGTAGTACTCGGAAGAATCATGGCTGAATCTTCCGTTCGTCCCGAAGGCAGAGGTACTTGTTGGGCGCTGTTTTGGAGCAGCTTTTGAACGACGTGGCATCTTGTTAGAAGGATGCTAGCAGTTGCCGCGCGCGAGCGCGAATCTAAGTTGCACCAATGCCTGTAGATTCGGCGTGATTACTCGGTTGCCTGACATACAACTGCCTCAATCATAGGCATGCTGTAGTATTCCGATGATTAACAGGAATTGAATCGGTGCCGACTATTAGTAATGGAGAAATGATGGCGAACAGCCAAGGGGAATTGAGCCCCTCAGATAAAGGAACACTTGATAAATGGTTGAGTGATCACACGCCTGTGTGCCCAGTGTCGAAAGATAGTGACTGGTGGTACAGATCCTACTTGATACTCAAGGTTTCTTATCGAGATACGGGTCAAGGGGCCGGCCAAGGGAGTCGGGCCTATGCTGAGGTTGCTTTCGTGTGCCTTGCCTGTGGATACCTCATGTATGTAGATGCGGCGGTGATCGGAATTATTCAATACAGCGGATCGGTGGACAGCAATGGCTAATCCTCGTAAAGCTCAACCGTTGTCAGCGAAAGTAGACCATGAGCTGTACATCGAACCAACGCAGCAAGATATTCACATGAGCAAGGATAAATTTAGGAATGTTCTAGACGATTTCTACCTCAGCAAGTCCAAACCAATTTTCGAGGATTCTGTTCCGTGGTTTATAGCAGCGATAACTATTCTTCTCACGATAGTTTCTTCAGATTTTGTCAAATGGGGCCCATTTTCAGCAAGTACTTGGTCTCAGATTGCGGTCACGTTTGTCATCCTGACGGCGGCAGTTGGAGGGTCCAAGTTGTGGTTATTTTTTAAACACATTCGAGACAAAATTTCGTCAACGGAAGAGACGGTTGAAGCAATTATGGAAGACCAGAGAAAACGCTGGAGTGATGCAGCTCAAGAACGAGAGTTAGACACATCATCGCCGGTAACCGTCACGGATTCAAGCGGTCACACACACACATTTAGCAAGCTTCGGAAATAACGCTATTACTCGGTTGCCTGATCCAAGATGCTGATGAGGTCGACAGCTTTCTTGGCGTCTTCCTGCCCTTTGGCTCCAATGCCTTCGTCGAACATTTGAATACAGAACGGACACGACACGGCGACCGTATCGGCACCGGTTTCGAGGAACTGGTCGGTTCGCATGTGGTTCACACGTTCGCCTTCTTCTTCCATCCACATTCGACCACCACCAGCTCCGCAGCAGAACGCTTGCTCCTGATTGCGATCCATCTCGACGAAGTCCAAGCCGGGGATCGAACTCATGATCTCCCGAGGCGCACCGAACTCGCCGTTGTGACGTCCGAGATAGCAGGAGTCGTGGTAAGTGACCGTGCCGATCTTCCCGATGCCAGCTTCGGTCGGCTTTAGCTTGCCTTCTTTAAGCAGCT
This sequence comes from Chloroflexota bacterium, assembly GCA_018649665.1. Classification (GTDB taxonomy): domain Bacteria; phylum Chloroflexota; class Dehalococcoidia; order Lucifugimonadales; family Lucifugimonadaceae; genus Lucifugimonas. The sequence continues at coordinate 9,014 of JABIHL010000122.1, forward strand.
CGCCGACGAATGCCGTGTAGTGAATCACGTCATAGTTTCCGCCAAGCTGCGGATATTCGTTCTTCATCGTGTTGAAGCAGTGCGGGCACGTGGTGATGATCTTTTTCACGTCGTATTGTTTGAACGTACCGATATTCGTTTCAGCCTGCATCTGGAACAGGTATTCGTTGCCTAATCGACGCGCAGGGTCGCCGGTGCACGTTTCTTCGTCGCCCAGCACGGCAAAATCGACCCCTGCTTTGCGCAAAACAGAAGCCATCGATCGCGTAGTATCGACTCCTCGTTGGACGAGCGCACCAGAGCACCCGACCCAGAACAGCACTTCCGATTCCGGCTTTTCGGCGAGAGTTGGAATATCCAACCCGTCCATCCAAGAAGTACGTGTGAGAGTCGTTCCACGCCAAGGATGCCCGCGCTGCTCAATCGACTGCAAAGCCGATTGCGCGGTATCGGGAGTGCTTGCTTCTTCAAGAGTGAGGAAGCGACGCATATCTACGATTGCATCTATGGGGTTAATCTCGACCGGACAGGCGTCGAGACACGCAGCACAAGTTAGACAGCTCCATAGAACGTCGTCGCCAATAGCATCATGCACCATCGAGGTCGCTGGCTCGGGAGCGGTTGCGCCTTCAGGCGTACCCAGTAAAACAGGAGCCCGCTCTTCCATATACCCGCGCATGCCCTGAATTAGTTCTCGCGGTGATAACGGCTTACCTGATGCCCACGCAGGGCAGGCGTCCTGACATCGACCGCAATTAGTGCAAGCGTCGAAGCTCAGGGCTTGTGTCCACTGAAGATCAGGAATGTCTTTCGCACCGAACGTTTCGAGTGTTTCGAAATCTCCCATCGGCTTTAGTGCACCACGAGGTCGGAGTGATCGGTAGTACCAGTTCATTGGACTGACGATCATGTGAGTGAATTTACTGAACCTTGCCGAAGCGTAAATAATTGCCGATACGAATATTCCGGCGTGAATCCACCACGTGGCCGCGTGGGCTGATTCGAGCGATGACGAACTGAAACCCATACCCAGTAACGCTTTGGCGAAGACCCAACCAATTGGCGACCAGACAGCAACTGATGTGTCGTAGTAGCTAGAAGCTGGATTGAGCTCAGTCGCACCAATTCGCAGTCCTTCAATTAGGAAGCCACTGACGAGCAGTCCGAACAAGAAAGTGAGAACGATTCCATCATCGAGTGCCGTGTTTAGGCGACCGGGGCGAATCACATAACGCCGCCATGCTGCCATCGATAGTCCGACAGTGGCTAATCCGCCTCCAAACACATCCCATACGAACCCGAGCGGTACTCGTGCGTGGGCGGTCGGCCATGTCCAGTCGAGATATTTATCGGCGTTGAACTCTAAAGCAGCGATCGTTGTTGCAATCAGCAGAATCAAGAAACCCCAAAATATCGAGAAGTGCATGATCCCTGCATAGAGGTTGCGTTTTCGCACGAACTGCTTGTGGGCGAATAGTCCGACTGTGAGTAGAGACAGAAACGCTTTCCAGCGGTCGGACGCGGGACCAAGATCGACATCGGCACCGGCGGTGTGCCATATCTTCCAGCGGCGACGGAGTGCGTATGCGATCGACGCTATGGCGATGGGGGCGACGAGGTAGACCAACGCTCCGGTGAACGGATAGCCGATGTTCCAAAACTCAGTGCGACCTGCGAATTCTGACATGACCGTACTTTCGTCCCCGGCTGGTTAGTTCGAATGATGCTTGGAATCGTGAATGGGGGCAGTTTACGTACTGCCCGAGCGTTGTGTCGTCTCTGTTGCCGCTAGTAGATAGATATTGCCATTGAGAATCGATTGGTGAACAAGCGAGTGCCCGTAATCGGTTCGGCAAGTTGATCTAGTTGAATAAACGGGCCCACATAAGTACGGATGAACCGGTTATTAGCCAGAGGAGAATATTGATCAATAGCGGTTTGTCTCGGACCAAAATATCCTCTGGTGACTCGCCGACTCCTTTGACATGGATTAAGTACAAATAGCGCATTACGCCATAAGCAACAAACGGAATAGTGAGCATCATCGAATGGTCGCTCGGCACGTTCGCTTCGGTCACGCCGGTGCTGAACGTGTAGAGCGTGTACGAAATTAGAGTAGCCGTGGCGACGACATTGATCAGATTGTCGAGCAGAGGCAATGTGTATTCGCTAAGTATCGAACGTTGCGCCTCTGAATTAATGCCCGCTATAGAAAGCTCGTTACGTCGTTTTGCGAGAGCAATAAATAGAGCGCCGAGAGCGGTGACAACATATAGCCACGGTGAAATCGTCAGATCCAGTTCAGTCAAAGAACCGGACTGGCCGATGATTGCATGGTCGATGGCAATTGATCCTGCCACCGCACGTAGAACGAATCCCGATGCCACCGCCATAACATCGAGCAAAACTATGTTCTTGAGCCACCAGCTATAGGCAATATTTGTTGCTAAATACGCCGCGGCAGTAATAACCATGGGAAGAGAAATAAGCGTTGCAATTACCAGTGCTGCGGCGATCATGGTTATGGCAATGCCAATTGCCCACGGAATACTGATTCTTCCCGCTGCGATTGGCCTGAACTTCTTGCGCGGGTGCGCACGGTCACGATCGATATCTATCGAATCGTTAATGAAGTAAATCGCAGCTGATAGAAGTACGAAAATTCCCAGGGCCGTGAAAGCCCTTCCGACGATGGCTGCCATGCCAGCAATATCGTCGCCGCTGTACCAAATATTGATAGTGAAGAAGAGCGGAACAAGAACGAGACCGTTCTTGACCATCTGCTTAGGCCGCGATTCCTTGATGATTGCCTTCAAACTTGGAATGCGCTCTACCCTCTTAATAACTTCCTGTTCTGCTGCCATATAAGAGATGATAGGTGCTATTGGAAATCTAGGTCAATTTGAGACGTTAACGAAAATCACCGAAAAAGATGCCAGCCAACCCGAAAATACGCCTCGACAAGTTAATTTTTGAAAGAGGACTCGCCCACGACATTAATGAGGCGGGCGCACTGGTTATGGCTGGAAAAGTCTTAGTCCCTAACGAACGTCGTTCGCCTACCCCGGGTATGCAAGTCCGATCCGACATCGAAATTTCAGTCGTTCCCGATAAACGATTCGTTTCACGTGGCGGTGAGAAGCTTGCCCGAGCATTTGAGCTGTTTGATGTAGATGCAAGTGGTCTGACATGCCTAGACGTTGGAGCATCGACCGGCGGATTTACCGACTGCCTACTGCAATTGGGAGCAGCGAAGGTCTACGCCGTCGACACGGGCCGCGGGCAGCTTCATCAGAAACTGCTGAGCGACGAGCGAGTCGTAAGTATGGAACGGACGAATTTGGTCGATGGCAACGGACTTCCCGAACAGGTTGATTTGGTTGTTGCTGACGTATCGTTCACGTCGTTGGAATCTGTGCTGCCGACTGCGTTCGATCAACTCAAAGCCGGTGGGCAGGCGGTGGTTCTTCTCAAACCGCAATTTGAAGCGGAAAAAATAGAAGTTCCTAGAGGCGGCGTGATCATCGATCCATTGGTCCATGCCACTGTGATCGGACGATTTGTGAAATGGGCCGGCGATTCGCGGATACGCGTTCGGAATCTCACTAATTCAGGGATACTCGGGGACAAGGGAAACCGGGAGTTTCTACTGCATCTCGAACCTTAGGGCCCACCTTCGCGGGAAATAGCATGGTTACGCCTGTGTTCACGTTGACCGACCCCGTTGTCGCACGTTAAAGTTAGTGCTTCATTCGCCATTAATTACCGAGCTATCAGGCGAACTTGATACTTGCGACGTAATTTTGCGTTCAAGGAACTGAACGGACTGATCTCGAGCATTTATACCTGTGATAGAGACCCCAGGCCCGATCATCCCCGAATCTGACGATAAGCCGCATGAAGAGTGCGGCATCGTCGGTGCTTATGTACCCGGCGAAAGCATAGCTCGCACCACATTCTTCGGATTGTTTGCTCTCCAGCATCGCGGTCAAGAAAGCGCCGGAATCGCCACATCTGAAGGCGATAAGATCCATCTCAAAGCGAAGATGGGGCTCGTCTCTCAGGTATTCCGAGAAGAGACCCTCGCCGGATTACCCGGCCACTTAGGAATTGGGCATACCCGCTACTCCACCATGGGCGGTAGTAAGGAATACAACGCACAGCCGTTGATATCCGACGGGCAACGAGGTCAGATCGCTGTTGGTCACAACGGAAACGTCATCAATGCTGCCGCGCTTCGGGTTGAAATGGCTGAGGAGTTTGGATCGACGTTCGAGAAGACTTCCGATACCGAAGTTATTGCCGAATTATTTGCCAAAGCACCCGGCAACGACTGGTTTGAAGTTTCCGCCTATGCGATGCGCCGCCTCAAAGGTGCTTATTCACTAACGATCATGACTAAAGACAAGCTGATCGCTGTTCGTGATCCGCTTGGAATCCGCCCTTTGTGTCTCGGCACGCTGAACGGCGGTTGGGTCGTAGCCTCTGAAACCGCTGCTCTCGATAACCTTGGAGCCGAGTTCGTACGCGAACTTGAAAACGGCGAAACCCTCGTAATCGACGAGAACGGCGTCGAGTCGAAAATATGGTCTGGCGCACGAGAAGCACATGCAATGTGCGTGTTTGAACAAATTTATTTCGCACGCCCTGACAGCATTCTCAACGGCGAACTCGCATATGAAACGCGACAGCGCCTTGGCGCCGAAGTCTTCCGAGAGCATCCCGTAGATGCCGATATCGTCGTCGGTATCCCTGACTCATCGACTCCGCATGCTGTCGGTCTCGCCGCCGCCGCGAAGATTCCATATGCAGAAGCGATCATTCGTAACCGATACGTCGGTCGTACATTTATTGAACCCGATCAAAAGGCGCGGGCTCAGGGCGTACAGACCAAGTTCAACGCCATGCGTGGTGTTGTCGAAGGCAAGCGATTATTGGTTGTTGACGACTCAATAGTTCGAAGCACGACTATCACTCGCGTTATCAAGATGTTGCGTCATGCTGGGGCTGCTGAAGTGCACGTTCGCGTCGCCTCTCCGCCAATCAAATCGACTTGCCACTTCGGCGTTGACATGGCTACTCTCAGCGAGTTGATCGCAGCCAACATGACGCTCGAAGAAATCACTACATACATCGGTGCAGACTCACTCGCCTACTTATCGGTAGAGGGTCTTCTTCGAGCGGTGCGAGCACCCAAAAACTCCTACTGCACAGGCTGCTTCACAGGCAACTATCCAATCCCAGTTCAACTTGAAATGAACAAAATGGGATTCGAAACTGTAACAGCCGATTAGTTAGAGTAATTCTCTTAGTGACAGTTGGTGCATTTTGAGGCTTTTTAGTACCCCTCCTGAACGTATACTTAACGGCTGATTATTACGCGTCTGATTTGCGACAGACAAAATCGTTCACGGGAGCCGAAATCATGACTGATCGCCCAGCAGGAAAGACCTACGCTGATGCAGGTATAGACCTAGATGCGGCGGCCTCGGTGAAGAGCACCATAAAAGACATCGCAGCCGCAACTTTGGGTGCCTCTGTCGTAGCCGGGCCTGGTGGATTTGGCGGAGTGATAGATCCCGACCCTGCTGGCGATACTTTATTGGTCGCAAGCACCGACGGCGTTGGGACCAAATTGCGAATCGCCGATGCTCTAGGTGCTCACGACACGATCGGTGCCAGCATCGTTAATCACTGCATCAACGATATTCTTCCTGCAGGCGCACGACCGCTGTTCTTCCTTGATTACATCGGTCTTAGCCGGTTCGATCCAGACAAAATCGCACAGATCGTTTCCGGTCTCGCAAAGGCATGTGCCGACGCCGGTTGTGCATTGCTCGGTGGTGAGACGGCGACAATGCCTGATATCTACCACGGTAACGATTATGATCTAGCCGGATTCATCGTTGGAACCGTTCGCAAAGACGCACTGCTGAAGCCTGAGAACACCAGTGAAGGCGACGTGATTCTAGCGTTGGCTTCAGATGGTCTTCACACCAACGGGTACACGCTGGTTCGGTCGGTATTTGAAACCGATCAAAATCCTTCAGTGCTGACAGAGAACGTTCCTGAAACATCTCACACGCTCGGTGAGATGCTTTTGCGTCCGCACCTGAGCTACCTGGACGCACTGAGCCCTGTTCTCGACAAGATCAAGGGACTGGGTCACATTACTGGTGGAAGCTTCTACAAGAACATTCCACGGGCACTCGCCGATGATCTTGGCGCCGATGTGGACATCTCGACATGGGATACGCCGCCACTGTTCAAATTTATTCAAGAGCAGGGTCGTATTGAAGATCAGGAAATGTTCAGAGTCTTCAACATGGGCGTCGGTATGACGATCATCGTGGAGCCGGGTCTGGCTGATGATGTGCTCAACAGCGTGCCGGGAGCGTTCCGAGTCGGTGAAGTTGTGAAGCGTGCACCGGGTGAAGAACGCACGAAGCTTATCGGTCTCTAGCCGAGGCTTTTAGAGCGGCAGAACACCCGCCAAATAAAGAACGAACAAGAACAGAACGTAAAGAACGAAGAGAAACGAGAATAATTTGAGGGCGCTACTTTCTGCATTCGACCGAACCGGACTCGTCGACTTCGCCAAAGTGTTGGCTGACGCCGGTTTTGAACTACTGAGCACCGGCGGTACGGCAAACGAGTTAAGGAGTGCCGGTCTCGATATCACTGAAGTTGCATCTGTAACCGGTGCGCCAGAGATTCTCGATGGTCGAGTAAAAACCCTTCATCCTCGAATTCATGGGGGGCTACTAGGCAAGCGCAACAACCCCGCTCACGTCGCCGAGATGAAAGAGCAGGGCATCGAGGGTATCGATGTTGTTGTGAACAATCTCTATCCGTTCCAACAGACCATAGCCAACCCCGATGTGACTCTCGACGACGCGCTGGAGAATATCGACATCGGTGGTCCGGCAATGACTCGAGCCGCCGCCAAGAATTTTCCAGACGTAGTAATCATCGTCGACCCTTCCGACTACGGAACGATTGGCGAAATGCTGGCAAGCGGCGAAGTTTCTATGAGCGAACGACGTCGCTTGGCTGCCAAGGCGTTCCAACACGTAGCTGGCTACGACACGTTGATCTCTGCGTACTTGCGTGAGCCAGATTCTGCAGGTGAAGATAAAACCAAGCTGTTCCCTCAGGAACTCACCTTCGGTTGGAACCGGGTCGCCATTCCTCGATACGGTGAGAACCCGCATCAGGCGGGCGGTATTTATGTCACCCCCGGCGAGACCGGTGGAATTGTCAACGCAAAGAAGTTGCACGGCATCGACATGTCGTACCTCAACTACTTTGACGCCGATGCTGCGTGGGTTTCAGCGAACTCGTTCCAGGCTCTCGGCCAGCACTGCGTATCGGTGGTCAAGCACGCCAACCCGTGCGGACTTGCCACCGACGATAACCAGACTGAGGCGTATCGCAAGGCGTACGCTGGTGACACGATCTCGGCTTTTGGCGGAATCGTAGGTTTCAACACCGTAGTCACTGCTGAGACAGCGAAGGCAATGAAGGGCGTGCTCTACGACAACATCGTAGCGCCGGGTTACGAACCTGAGGCTCTCGAAATATTAAGTAAGCGCAAGCGCACTCGTGTCCTCGAAGTTCAGCCTTCAGAGACACCGTTATTGAACGTTCGAAACGTCACTGGTGGCGCACTCGTTCAACAGCCTGACAATATCGTAGAACATGCGTCGTCTTGGAAAGTTGTTACCAAGAAACAGCCTACCGAGCAGCAACTTTCCGACATGGCGTTTGCTTGGAAGGCTTGCCAGTTGGTTCATTCGAACGCGATCGTTTTCGCCAAAAACTCGATGCTTCAAGGAATGGGTGCGGGTCAGCCGAACAGGGCGATCAGCGTTTATCTTGCAGGTCGAGCCGCAGGAGATGAAGCAGTAGGCTGCGTAATGGCTAGTGATGCTTTCTTCCCGTTCCCGGACGGCATCGAGGGTGCTGCCGAGTTGGGCGCAGTTGCCGTTGTACAGCCGGGCGGATCGGTGAAGGATCAGGAAGTGATCGAAGCAGCCGACCGACTTGGTCTGGTGATGCTGTTCACTGGCACACGCCACTTCTATCACTAAATTAGAACTAATATGTGCGCATGAGATCTTTTTTCAAGCGCCCGTTTCATGGAATACGCAAACAACTCTCAATGGCAACAACAGTAGACATAGTCATTCCGGTCCTCAATGAGGAAGTGGCGCTGCCTGTCTGCATCGAAAAGCTTTTGGCGTTTACCGCCGATTATCCAGAGCGTGACTGGCGGATTGTTGTAGCTGACAATGGATCGACGGATCGTACGACCGAAATTGCCAGCGAACTCTCGGAAGTGCACTCGAATATTTCGCTGTCACGACTCGAGCAACGGGGTCGGGGGCGAGCTCTAAAGAAGGCATGGGGCGAAAGTGACGCCGATGTCAGGCTGTACATGGACGTCGATCTCTCTACCGATCTCAAAGCCCTGCCTCCTATGGTCGCTGCTATTGCGGACGAGGATTATGAAGTTGCTATCGGATCACGACTAACCAAAGGATCGGAAGTCGTTGATCGTACTTTGAAGCGCGAAATCACTTCCCGTGGCTACAACATTCTGATTCACCTCTTCTTTCCTCTCACTAAGTGGAAAGACGCCCAGTGTGGGTTCAAGGCGATATCGCGACGAACAGCCGAGAATATATTGCCTCTCGTCAAAGACAATGCGTGGTTCCTTGATACCGAGCTCCTGTTACTTGCCGGTAAGGCAGGCTATGACATAAAAGAGATACCGGTGCACTGGGAAGATGACCCAGACACCCGAGTAAAAATCGTTTCAACAGCGTGGGAAGACGTAAAAGGCTTACTCAGGTTAAGGTTTAAAGGTCGCCCAGTTCCGCCATCTGGTCTTGACCGTTGAATTGCACGGTCGCTAGAGTTGGATACTTGCGCAGCAAATTGAACGCACTGCGCACCCAGAACAGCAAAATATGACTACTCCCGGCGATTTTGAAATTGGCCGCTCGGTACTAACCGGGTACACAGCCGACAACGAACTACACAGAGCGTTGACCATCCTTCGTAACGAAGGTGTCAACCCAGAAGTTGTGGTCGAATTCACCGCGGAACGCGACGGAATATTCTGCGGCATCACCGAAGTAAAGACTCTTCTTGATCGAGTACTTCCAGAAACCGGACGAGAAGTTTGGGCACTCGATGAAGGTGTCAGCGTCGCTGGTGGTGAAGTCGCTCTACGAATCAGAGCCCCTTACGCATCGTTCGGACTATTTGAAACTGCCATTCTTGGCACGCTGGCATCTTGCACTGGTTGGGCTACAGCCGCATCCGAGTGCGTCGACGCTGGTGACGGCATTCCGGTGATCGCTTACGGCGCTCGGCACGTTCACCCTGAAGTGGTTGGCGTGATGGACTACTCGGCTGTTGTCGGGAAGTGTGCATCAAGCTCGTCAGTCGTCGGTCAGCAGCTCCACGGTCTAACGCCGTCGGGAACTATGCCGCACTCGCTCGTGCTGCTTATGGGCGACACAGTGCGATCTATTCTCGCCTTCGACAAGCACATGCCTCCAGAGGTCCCACGCGTAGCGCTAGTGGATACGTTCAAGGATGAAGCTGAAGAAGCTCTCGACGTAGCTAAGGCGCTAAGAGAACGACTGCGTGGGATCAGACTCGATACACCAAAAGAGCGTGGTGGGGTTACACCCGAACTGGTTCACGAAATTCGAGCTCGGCTTGATCAAGGTGGGCACAGCCACGTCGATATTTTCGTTAGTGGTGGAATTACTCCTGAACGAATTCGAGAGTTCGTCGATGCCGGTGCACCAGTTAGCGTATTCGCTGTCGGCTATTACATTGCCGCCGCTAGCCCGATTTCGTTCACTGCTGACATCAAAGAGATCGATGGTAAAGCGATCGCAAAGCGTGGGCGAATCCCTGGTCTCTCAGTGAATCCTCGACTTTCACAGGTTCTTTAGGCTTCGAGCAGACACGCTTTTCGGGTGTCGATTCAGTGGACTCGGGGCTGGGCGAAACTGCTAGCGCTCTTTCGATCCGGTGAGTTCGAATCTCGCCACTGTCTGATGCTCAGGCAGGACCTTCGCCCAATCAGCAAGTCGATAGCCGGCGATCCAGACGATTCCTTTCGCAGAATCGATGATCGGAACTCGGTTTCTCCAACGTTCAGGGACCGCAGAGTCTACGAAGAAATCTTGCAGTTTGACGTGTGAATTCATCCCTAGGGGTTGAAAACGATCTCCGTTGATTCGGTTGCGCAAGTTGAGATCGTTTACGAACAGATCGGGAGCAGCGTAAGTCACATGCTGGTTTTCGTGATCGAGATTTTGTGGTCGGTCTATCAGTTCGGCTTGCAGCGTTACACCTGATGCGAGTTCAGTCGTACCCGGAACATTGAGCTTCTGGAGCGCAATCAGACTTGGATACGGACAGTCGTCATGGTCATCAAATCGGAATCCAAACTCGTCCTTGTCAACATAAAACTCTGTCGCATTCGGAAGCTCGATTGCCGTGCCACTTTTTCCTGACAGCAAGCTGGTCATTTTAGAAACGTGAGTCCGTTCAAGATTCAGAGCATGACCGACGTGAAGCTCGTACGCTCGCATCAGCATTCTTCCGACGAGGCTATTCGGGAGATTCGCTAGATAGGCACGAGAGTAGCGGCGTTTGTCGATTCGCGAGTTAGCAAGATTCTCATCGACAACCCATTCGATGATGCTCAAATCGTCGGAGGAATTTTTGGCTAGTCTAGCGAGTGATTGCGACGCCTCTGGAATGGCTGCGTTTAGCTGAGGAAATACGTCGAGTCGTAGTCTATTGCGAGTGTAGTCACGACTGGCGTTTGATTCGTCGATCACTGGATTGATGCCAGAGTATTGGCAGTATTCGATGCCTGCCGAGCGAGGTGCATCGAGCATCGGGCGCAGAACAGTTAGTTCGATATCTGAAGTTGGGATTTTGAGGACGGAATTAAACCTCATTCCTGAAACGCCACGTAGTCCAGCGCCTCGGGCGGCGTGCTGCAAAACCGTTTCTGCCTGATCGTCTAGCGTATGACCGGTGACGACTCCGAATGCGCCATGTGAGTCGACGACATCTGCGAGTGCGAGGTAACGCGAAGTTCTGGCGGCCGATTCGACTGAAATTTTCTGCTCTGCCGCGATCCGTGGAACGTCGACAGTAGTGGCGGCAAACTCAACTTTTAGATTATTCGCAATTAGTTGAGCGGATGCCTGATTTGCGTCAGATGAGTTGGCTTGAATCTGATGATTTACGTGCGCAGCGACCAATGACAGACGACGCTTATCGGAAAGTTCAGTTAATCCCGCAAGTAAAGCACTCGAATCGGGTCCGCCAGAAAATGCCACTACCAATTTCGAACCGTCTTGAACCCCGGCGCGGTCAAGACCCGTGTCGAGGAGGTCAATAAATTTTGATTTCGTAGACATTGGTTTCCGTCTACTGAACGACTTCGGCGACCTCGGTCACCCGTCGTACTTGAATGCTGGCGATTTTCGAGCCGTCCATCTCGCCGATTTGCATACGTAAGTTACCGAAGCGAACACGTGTACCGGGGTCAGGAAGCTTTTGGGCCTGCTCAAGGAAGAAACCAGCGATGGTTTCGTAATCTCCCTCGGGTATGTCTAATCCAAGCTCGTCGTTGGCTTCGCCTATCTCAAGGCCACCGTCGAGTACGAAGGTGTTTTCGTTGACCATGACGAATCTGCGATCAGGCTTGTTGCCTTCTTCGCCGGTTCGTCCGACTATTTGCTCGACCAATCGTGACAGAGTGATTAATCCTGCGATGCCACCGAATTCGTCTACAACTAGCGAAACTTTGTGACCTGATTCCTGCATCTCATCAAACAAGTCATCAAGCCGTTTCGTTTCCGGAACGAAGTTTGCCTGCCGAAGTAAATTGATCACGGAGAAATCTGGATCAAGCGATCCTTCTGATAGCGATGCCAGCACGTCTTTAACCGAGAAGATACCAACTACGTCATCGTGGTCTGTATCGAAAACTGGAAATCTCGTGTGCGGCGATACTTTGTACATCTCCATGAAATCTCGATAAGTTGCATCAGCCCGAATCCAAATGATTTCAGGGCGCGGTGTCATAACGTCTCGAACTTCCATTTCACCGAAACGGAAGATGTTTTCGAGCATTTCACCGGTGTTTTCTTCGACCGTGCCTTCGGCTTCACCAAGGTCAATAAGTGTTCGAAGTTCGGCAGAGGTTACGATCGGGCTTGTTAAAGATTCTTTGCCACCAAGCAGTCGTGTGATGCCGCGGGGTACAAGAGTAAATGCGAATACAACTGGCCACGTGATCGTCATCAAGACTAAGACGACTCGTGCGGTGATGAGCGACCATTTTTCGGGCGCAAGAACAGCCAACGTCTTAGGGGTCAGTTCACCAACGATTACGATCGCTATTGTTGCGACCCCTGTAGCAGCAATGGTCGAGAGCAGCGTTGCTTTGCCATCGTCTCCAATGGCCGAGATGGCCAACGTTGTTCCAACGGTTGCGACCATGATGTTGAATAAGTTTCCAACAAGCAAAATCGTTCCGAAGAATCTTTCATACTGCTGGAAGATCTTTACTACCAGTTGAGCCCGCTTATCGCCTGCCTCGCCACGATGCTCGATTCGATACTGAGGCGCGGCTAATATGGCTGCCTCGGTAGCACTGATAAAAGCGCTACCAAGCAGACCGATTACGATTATTACAATTGAAGTAGTCACTTGATTCCATGAGCACCACCGTCAACAAGACAGCAAATCGCTCTTAATCAAGTTTAGCGGGCAATGACCACCAGAACGCAACTGGCAAAAAAATGCCAGTTACGCTTGAATTGATCTATCGACTCTGAGAGTAATCGCTAACAGTGCCTAGTCAGACACTGGAGCCTCGGCAGTTTCGCCGTCCAGTGGAATACCAGCTTCACTGCGGCGAATCTTAAGTTCGATCTCGTCTCGGATGTCAGTATTTGCCTTTAGGAACTTGCGAGAAGCTTCTCGACCCTGACCAAGACGTGTATCACCGTACGAGTAGAACGATCCACTCTTAGTAATGACACCCTTTTCGTCGCCGAGATCGAGCAAGCTGCCTTCTTTACTGATTCCCTCGTTGAACATAATCTCAATCTCAGCTTTTCGGAAAGGTGGAGCAACTTTGTTCTTCACGACACGTGCCCTGACGCGGTTACCTACGATGTCCTGCCCAACCTTGACGGCTTCAATTCGGCGTAGGTCTATACGAACAGAGCTGTAGAACTTGAGCGCACGACCACCAGGGGTTACCTCGGGGCTGCCGAATACCACACCAACTTTTTCACGAAGCTGGTTGATGAAGACACAGACGGTATCGGTCTTGTGAATGATTCCCGTGAGCTTGCGAAGTGCCTGCGACATGATTCGTGCTTGCAGGCCAATCTGCATGTCACCCATATTGCCTTCAAGTTCAGCGGAAGGGACAAGAGCGGCGACACTGTCGACAACGATGATATCGAGAGCGCCACTGCGAATGAGGTATTCCGTGATCTCCAGAGCCTGCTCTGCAGAGTCAGGCTGTGAAATAAGAAGCTTGTCGACATCAACACCGATCAAGCGTGCGTACGCTGGATCCATGGCATGTTCTACGTCGATGAAAGCGGCTTGACCGCCAGCAGCTTGAGCTTCAGCTATAGCCGCCATGGCAAGAGTCGTCTTACCGGCTGATTCAGCACCGAAAATCTCAACGATTCGACCGCGGGGAAGTCCACCGACACCGAGTGCGAGATCGAGAGCGATCGATCCTGTAGAGACAGTCTTGATGCCGTCGGTTCCACCAGATTCGCCCATGCGCATAACGGCACCACGGCCGAACGCTTTTTCGATCTGTGCAAGCGCTAGCTCGAGAGTTTTTTCCCGGTCGCCGCCTGATCCGTTGATTGAGACGGTTTTTTGTGCTTTCTTAACAGCCAACGTCGCTCTTCTTTCTGCGCTATCTAATGGCCGGACATGCGGTGCAGTGCGACCGCAATGTAAGGCAGATTAGCACAAGTGTTCTAAAGCTGCAACAGCCCTATGGCACAACGATAACGTTCTCCCACAGGGCTGTGTTGGTGTCGAGAAAATCGACTAGGAAGATTTCGTCTCAGCGAAATCGATGAACGCCTGAGTGTGGCGACCACGTACGCGTCCCGTTTCATAAACGAGACTGAGGTCACGTTCAAGAGATAGACCGTCGATACGGACGGCAACCACTTTGGTTCCGTGACTGGCGACGGCATTGTTTGATACGAATCCAACGCCGAGATTCTGTCCGACTGCCGCTACTACTGCCTGCGTGCTGCCGAGCGTCATAGACGCTTTGTGCTCAGGTAGTTCGATTCCGGCTGCTGAGAGCGAATGCACGACAGTTTGCCATGTGCCTGATCCACCTTCTCGCTCGATGATGTTCTCATCTCGGAGTTGGTCAATCGTGATCGATCGCTGGTCGGCAAATCGGTGGTTGGAAGATACAGCTAGTACGACTTCGTCTTTTGCCATAGAGATTGTCGAGTATCCGACTGGAGACGATGGCATTCCTGAAAGACCCAAATCGGCCTGACGGTCACCAAGCGTTCGAGCTACCTGCGCCGAGTCAGCAACAAGTACTTCGACAGAAATACCCGTGTGGGCCTGAGTGAATTCAGATACGAGTGCGGGAATGAGATATTCGGCTGGCGTCGAACTGGCGACGATTCGTATGACCCCGGTTAACGCTGATGGGTCGGGACCGAATCGAGAAACCAGTGCATCAAAATCCGAAATCGTTCGAATGGCGAACTGCATCGACTCGCGGCCGGCATCTGTAAGAAGTGCCCCTGTCCCACGCCGTTCGAGTAGGCGAGTACCTAACTCTCGTTCCAGACGTTGGATTTGTCGACTCAGGCCAGGCTGGCTCATGCCAAGTCGGTCTGCTGCTCTTGTAAAGCTTCCAGTTTCTGCGACAGCTTTAAGGGCTTCTAATTCTGCAATATTCATAGTTCGTGACCTCCGATAGTTGGATACCGGCTGTAGGGCATAATCTCCGCACATGCGACTGGCATGCTATTTGATGTTACGCATTAGTTTTGATCGTTGCTCTTTAATAATAACCCTGAATGGTGAAAAATTAGTGAAAACCGACGAACATTCGCTAACGTCTAATCTCAAAACTTGATAAAAACGAGTCGAATTTGAGCGAATGCGAAGCGCTGTAGTTACTCGGACCAAAAAGCGAGTTCAAACTGCAGCGTACCGAATTCTCGACCGTTTAAGTCTAACTACTAATGCGTATATTTCCAGTGCAAAATCGGTATGGAAAATGAGTTGGATTTGCAACAAAAAGCCCGTCAAGTACACACATCTGACGGGCTTTCTGTTGCGACTATGATCGCTTGTATGATTTGCTACTACGAAACATGCGGACGAGCGCCGAGAGTCAGTGGAATTGCAATCTCAACTCCGTTTCGGAGAACCCCTACGACGATGTCATCACCTGGGGCAGTGTTGAGAGCTAAATAGCCAATCAAATCGTCCATAGAATTCATGCGGATAGAGTTGATCGATACGATTACGTCGCCGTCGTATGCTGGCGTATTGAATTGTGTAGCAGTCGAGTCGCCTCTAATGCCTGCTGTGTCAGCGGGACCGTTTGGAGTCACACCACTTACGTATGCACCCACTACGTCGCCTTCTAGTCCAGCATTTTCTCGGACTCCTAGATCGACTTCAAGCCCACTGATTCCCATCAAGGCGTAAGTGTGCTCGCCGAATTCCAACAGAGACGGAATTACCCGACTTACGAGGTCGACAGGTACTGCGAATCCAACGCCGGAACTTTGACGGGTTTCGCTTACGATTTGCGTGTTGACACCGATAACTGCGCCGTCTTTATCGAGCAGCGGCCCCCCCGAGTTACCGGGGTTTATCGAAGCATCGGTTTGAATCACTGCTGGAATGTTGTAAGAAGAGAAACCGCTTTTGAGCGTCCGGGTAACAGCGCTAATAATTCCGGTCGTCATCGTGAATTCTTCACCGAACGGGTTACCGAGGGCGATTGCAGTTTGACCGGGACGTAGATTGGCCGATGTGCCGATCTTTATGGGTATCAAATCATGCTCGGCGTCGACGTCAATAAGTTTGATCACGGCTAGGTCTGCAGCGGGGTCAAACGCCACAACGTCTGCCCGATATTCACGGCCGTTGAAGAATTTGACGGTTATGAGATTTGCTCGCTGAACCACGTGGTAGTTGGTGACGATATGACCATCTTCATCCCAAACGAATCCCGACCCCGAACCGACTCCTTGGGTGCTGCTAGTGACGATGAAAACGACCGACTGAACAGTGTCTTCATAGAGATTTGCAAAGTGCTCTTCCTGAGCGGCGACGATTTCGGCGGGAGTTAATTGAACTACCTCAGGCGCTTGTTCGGCAGCTTCAGTAATTGCATCGCCAGTCGATGTGTCATCTGGACCACCCTCGAACGCTACCTGAATCGGTTGGTCGGAGGAATCGACTGATTCGGTAGGTGATGTTTCAGTGCCAGAAGCGGCTGTTTCTGTTGGTGTCGGGATAGCCGTGCTCAGCGCGACGTTGGATACCTGCTGAGTGCTTGCTTCGGTTACAGCTAAAGTTTCTGTAGGCTCGGCCGAGTTCGAGCAGGCGACAACTGCGACCAATGTGAGAGCAAGCAGTCCGCCAATAAACAGTATTTTGAGATTGTTCAACATATTCATGATTATTTTGATGCTTCGCCGAACCAAACGGTTAGCGTTGAATCACCTCGGACCGTATGGCTGTCCAGATCACAGGTGAGATGTAGTAATTAGTTGACGTTAAACTTACGAGGCGAATGTGAAGTAACTTTGTGGGTCGAAGTGAATCCGATCTGAGAACATGGCGTATCGAGAACGAAATCGTCTTCTCTGCCTCGATCAGATACCTACTTTTGCCATCCCGAAGCGATCGGTAAACGTCGATCTTTGCCGAATGCCAATCCGGTGATTTTCGGACCAGGAGGTGATTGGCGTCGTTTGTATTCGTTGATATCGATCAGGCGAATGATCCTGCGAATAACGGCTTCGCTCGCTCCATCTTTACCGAACGTCTGCTCGTTTTGAATAATTAGATCGGGCGACATTCGTTCTTCGATGTAATTGTGAATCACCCGGTCGAGTTGATCGTAGGGTGGCAGCGAGTCTTCATCGAGCTGGTCGGGGCGTAGTTCGGCACTTGGCGGCTTTTCGATGATCGCAACTGGAATAGGCGATCCGGGACCTCGCTGATTCCTATGCTCGCAAAGTTCGTAGACAAGTGTTTTAGGAACGTCTTTGATAACAGCGTAGGCTCCTGCCATATCGCCATAAAGAGTCGCATATCCGGTTGCCATCTCAGACTTATTCCCAGTAGTGAGGATCAGCCATCCGAACTTGTTGGCAATCGACATCATCAGATTGCCGCGTACTCGAGACTGAGTGTTCTCTTCCGATAACCCTGGCTCTGTCCCTTGGAATACGTCGGTAAGCATTTCTTCAAACGCGGAGTGTCCGGGTTCGATAGGAATCTTCCAGAGTTCGACTCCAAGACGAGAGCAAAGATCTTCTGCATCGGTGATGCTGCCGGGTGACGAATATCTCGATGGCAGTGCTACCCCGACGACGTTCTCTGCACCAATCGCATCGACTGCGATAGCAGTAACGATTGCTGAGTCGATTCCACCTGAAACTGCGATTGCGACCTTTTTGAAACCGGTCTTCTTTAGATAATCACGGGTGCCGAGAACTAGTGCTCGGTACACGGCATCATGTCGACCGAGTCGATGAATCGAAAGATCCTGCAGCTTGGGGCGTTTCGGTGAAGACGCAACCGTTATGTCGATAGCCGACGGCTGTCCGATAGCGTCAAGCTCTTTTTCGGAGATAGCGAACGCCTGATGCTGAAGACGGGAACTCGCCATTGAGGCAGCATCGATATCCGCGACCAGCAACGATTCGTCGAACCGAGGCGAGGTTCCGAGTAGCTCACCGTCGGGCCCTGCAAGCATGCTGCCGCCATCGAACACGAGCTCGTCTTGCCCGCCG
>JABIHL010000123.1 GCA_018649665.1 Chloroflexota bacterium
GGTCGCGCTATTCAGGGCAGCCACAACCACAAGCTCAAGTCTCTAACCGACTTGCTGCGTGGTAAGCAGGGTCGATTCCGCCAGAACCTTCTCGGTAAGCGAGTTGACTACAGTGGACGATCGGTCATTATTTCTGGTCCAACGCTGAAGATGTACGAGTGTGGTCTTCCTAAGAAGATGGCTCTCGAACTGTTCAAGCCGTTCGTTATGAACGCACTTGTTGTGAAGGGTTACGCCCACAACATCAAGAGCGCAAAGCGAATGACAGAGCGTGCTCGTCCGGAAATCTGGGATCTTCTCGAAGAAGTTATCCAAGACCACCCGGTAATGCTCAACCGTGCTCCTACTCTTCACCGACTAGGTATTCAGGCTTTCCAGCCGGTACTGGTCGATGGTTCTGCTATTCAGATTCACCCACTCGTTTGTACTGCGTTCAACGCCGACTTCGATGGTGACCAGATGGCTGTGCACGTTCCGCTTTCACGTGAAGCAGTGAACGAAGCAAACCGACTCATGCTTTCGACGAACAACATGCTTGCTCCAAGCTCGGGCTTCCCGATCGTTTCGCCAACTCTCGATATGGTTCTTGGTATGTACTACCTGACCGGTCTCGACAGCGAAGAGCTAACTCCTGTTGTACGTGATGAAGAAGGCAATGCTAAGTACAAGACTTACGCAAACTTTGAAGACGCACGTTTTTCACACGATATTGAGCGCGTGAAACTTCGTGAGACGATCAACGTTCGTGACGATAACGGCAAGTGGATTGAGACGACCGTTGGTCGAATCATCTTCAACCGTGCGCTTCCTGAAGTCATGGATTTCCGCAACATTCTCTTCGACCGTAGTGCCATCGAGGCGCTCGTATCTGAAGTTGTGAATGAGCACGGAAACCATGAAACTGCGAAGATGCTCGACCAGATAAAGGAACTTGGATTCAAGTTCGCCACGCAGTCTGGTACGACAATCGCTATGAAGGACATTGTTGTTCCGCCGCAGAAGCAGTCGCTGCTTTCTGCTGCTGACACAAAAATCGCGAAGCTCGAAGATCAGTACCTTGAAGGTCTGATCACCGATCCAGAACGCTACAAAGCTACGGTAGAAATCTGGACCGATGTTTCAGACAAGATGACTAAAGCAGTGGAAGACACTCTGCCTAACTACGGCGGTATCTTCACGATGGCCAACTCTGGAGCGAAAGGTAACATCGCTCAGATCAAGCAGATGGCTGGCATGAGAGGGCTGATGTCAGAC
Organism: Chloroflexota bacterium; assembly: GCA_018649665.1. Lineage (GTDB taxonomy): Bacteria > Chloroflexota > Dehalococcoidia > Lucifugimonadales > Lucifugimonadaceae > Lucifugimonas. The sequence goes on from JABIHL010000123.1 coordinate 1,255, forward strand.
CCTAAGGGCAGAATTATTGAAATGCCGATTCGATCCAGCTTTGCTGAGGGTCTATCGGTTCTTGAGTACTTCATTTCGACTCACGGAGCTCGAAAGGGTCTTGCCGACACCGCTCTACGAACTGCCGACTCGGGTTACCTAACTCGACGACTCGCTGACGTTGCGCAGGACGTGATTATCACGACTGACAACGACCCAGGAGCGCAGGGCATCATGATTAGTCATGACCCAACGGGCATACAGGCACCGCTTGCCGACCGTATTGTGACTCGGTACTTGTCTGAACCAGTTGTGAACCCTGAAACGGGCGAAGTTATTGCCGATCGTGATGATCTAATCACTCGTCAAATAGCAGAAGCAATTACTGCGGCGAACGTGCAAGAAGCGTGGGTATTCTCGCCGCTTTCTAGCACGACTCAGCGTGGAATTTCTCAGAAGTGCTACGGAGGATCGCTTGCTACCGGTGTGCCTGCCCTGATGGGTGAGGCTGTCGGAATCATCGCTGCTCAGTCGATTGGTGAGCCTGGAACACAGCTCACCATGAGAACGTTCCACACAGGTGGTATCGCCGGAAAGGACATTACGTCCGGTCTACCTCGTGTTGTTGAATTGTTCGAAGCACGACAGCCAAAAGGCATGGCGATTCTTTCGGAAATTGGCGGCAAGGTTGAACTTGCTCAACTGCCAGAAGGCCGTGTGGTCAGGGTTATTTCGACTGAGGCGTTCTCAGAAGAGATGGACATTCCTGATACCCATCGTCAGACCGTGAAAACGGGTGACTGGGTCGACGCGGGTGAAGCAGTTCTTTCTGTGAAGAAAACAGCAATGGCAGCAGCCGTCAAGGCTGGTGAGGGCGATTCTCTTGAAGAAGAGATCTTTGCCCCGGTCGCCGGTACTGTTCAAGTGACTAAGACTGCTGTTCGAATCACTTGGAACGAGACTGACGAACGTGAATACGTTGTTCCAGCCGCATCGGAAATTTCAGTTGCCGACGGCGAAATAATTCAGCCGGGTGCATCGCTTACAGACGGACCTAAGAATCCGCAGGACATTCTGCGAATCGAAGGTCAAGCCGCTGTGCAGCGTTACTTGGTTGACGAAGTTCAGGCTGTTTACCGATCACAAGGTGTGCAGTTGCACGACAAGCACATTGAAGTGATCGTTCGACAGATGATGCGTAAGGTTCGAGTCGATAACCCAGGCGACAGCGATTTGCTGCCGGGTGAGTTGGTCGACCGACACGATTACGAATTCGCTAACAACAACATGCTGGCTGAAGGCGGCGAACCCGCAACAGCAAGCCCGGTTCTTCTCGGTGTAACGAGGGCTTCCCTCAATACCCAGAGCTTCTTGGCAGCAGCATCATTCCAAGAAACCGCACGAGTGCTGACAGAGGCCGCTGTAAACGGTTCTGTCGACCGCTTGAACGGTTTGAAGGAAAACGTGATCATCGGACGTTTGATTCCAGCTCGACTGGATCTGACTGTCGAAGGTCGCGAGCGACTCGGCGTCAAGGAAGGCGAAGGCGAAGCTGGCCGACTTACCGGCTTCACGCAAGCTCCTGCAACGTTCGAAGAAGCTCTCGCAGCTATTGGTGGTGGTGAACTGGTCGGCGTTGGTGCCGAGACAGGTCCTCCTGCTGGTGCGGACGCAGTAGCAGCTGCAGCGGCGGCAGTTTCTTCAACAGACACTCCTAAGGACGACGGTGGGCTTCTCGCAGCAGTTACGGCTTTGACCGATGCTGCTAAAGCTGGAAGCGATTCGTCTGACTCTGGCGACGGTGACGCAGCACGAGCAGCCGAGGCTCTTCGTGCATCGACATCGACAGCTGAAGAAAGCGTTGAGCCTGCACCACAATTCGTGGATGACGGCGACGCTAGCGAAGGCGACAGCTCGGCAGAGTAGTTCGTATCGCTTCGTTTTGAACGAATAATTTCGTAGCCCTCGGCATTTTTGTCGGGGGCTACGTGTTTTTGGAGACTTTTTTTGTCCCAAAATGATTTGCTGATGTCATAGTCAACAGCCCCAAAGAAGCATTCGCCGATCTACTAGCGCCAGCACTCCTGCTCATCGCCAGCTAACCAACCTCGTCGAAAATGCGTGTAATTAGGTATAGCGGCACTGGGTTGGTTTTCATATAAAATTAGGGTTCTGTCGAATGCACTTTGTTGTACTCGGCAAACCTTTTGAGGGCGGTTAGCTCAGTTGGCTAGAGCGCGTCGTTGACATCGACGAGGTCACAGGTTCAAATCCTGTACCGCCCACCACATAATCTACTTCTAGTAGATAGAACATGTTTCATGAGCAATAAGTCGCACATACAGCTAACTGCAGTGCTCGCCTCAAGCGAGTTGAGCACGCAGGTTGAACGCGGCATACCGGAGTGCAGCCCATCGTCTGGGCGCAGCACGGCCACTACGTAGGCACGCCGCCCCCACGCCAACCAAGGCTCGGCGCCGTGCCCCCACTCTTACGTAACTCACTTACTTATTCGTGACTATCGACGTTTCTTCGCGTGTCACGATTTGCACATCGAAACACCAGATAACTTCTGGCTAGCGTTTCGACATTTTGGAGCCTATTGCCATGGCCGACAGAATTAAATTCAAAGATTTATCACCTGCTGAAAAGCAAGATCACCGTGATCGACTGCGTCACTCGACAGCGCACGTACTTGCCGAAGCGGTAACCAAGCTATTCCCAGAAGCTCAGTTGACGATCGGGCCTCCGATCGAAGATGGGTTCTACTACGACTTCGCAGTTCCAGAGCCGTTCACTCCCGATGATCTAAAGAAGATCGAACTCGAAATGCGCGATTCGATCAGAGCCAACACAGAGTTCGTTGAGCGCGAAACCAGCCGCGACGAAGCTCTTGAGTTAGTGAAAGACAACGAATACAAAGTAGAGATTCTTCAGGGAATTCCAGCCGACGAGCGGGTCACGTTCTGTAGTCACTCCGACGGAGCGTTTGAGGATCTCTGCCGTGGTGGTCACATGGCTCGAACGGGCGACATTAAGGTATACAAGCTGCTTTCGGCTGCCGGAGCCTACTGGCGCGGTAACGAAAATAACGCAATGTTGCAGCGTATTTACGGTACTGCCTGGGAATCTCGCGACGCTCAAAAGGACTATCTGAAGCGTGTCGAAGAAGCTGAAAAGCGCGACCACCGCAAGTTGGGTCGAGCGCTTGGATTATTCTTCTTCGATCCAATCGCACCGGCGAGTCCGTTCTTCCTACCCAAGGGCGCCCAGGTTATGAACAGCCTGATCGACTACGTCAAAGAGCTTTACGTGAAGTACGGCTATCAGGAAGTGATGACTCCCCAGATCTTCAACACTGAGCTTTGGAAGCGGTCGGGTCACCTCGATGCGTACTCAGAGAACATGTACTTCGTTGACGTCGATGAGCGGGAATTTGGCGTAAAGCCTATGAACTGCCCTGCCGCTGCCATGCTGTATCTCGCCGATTCGCACAGCTACCGTGAACTTCCGATGCGATTGGCCGATTTTGGTCGTCTGCACCGCAACGAACGTTCCGGAGTAACGCACGGTCTGACTCGCGTACGTTCGTTCGTTCAAGACGACGCACACATCTTCTGCACTCTCGATCAGATCGGTGACGAGATCAACTCGTTCCTTAAGATGCTGAATGAGGCTTACGCCACACTCGGATTCGACAGTTACCGACTTGAACTTTCGCTCCGACCTGAAAAACGTGTCGGTACTGATGAAATGTGGGACACAGCGGAAAAGGCTCTCACTGAGTTACTCGATGCTTCAGGTGTTGAGTACACAGCAGAAGCCGGAGAAGGTGCTTTCTACGGCCCCAAGATCGATATTTTCGTTCCCGACGCTATTGGTCGTGACTGGCAGCTTGGAACAGTTCAGCTCGACTTTTCGCTGCCTGAACGTTTCGACATGGAATATGCAGCCGAAGACGGAACTCGCCAGCGTCCTGTAGTTATTCACCGAGCAATGTACGGATCGCTCGAACGATTCTTGGGTGTGCTCATCGAGCACCTCTCGGGAGCATTCCCGCTTTGGATGGCTCCGGTGCAGGCTGTAGTGGTTCCGATTGCCGACCGCCACATCGACTTCTGTAACGAAGTTGGCGCCAAGCTGAAGGCAGCTGGAATTCGAGTGAATGTCGATGACTCGAACGATCGAATGAACTCGAAAATCCGGCAGGCACAGCTGCAAAAAGTGCCTTACATGCTGGTTGCAGGCGATCAGGAAATCGAAGCAGGAACTGTCGCAGTGCGAACACGTACCGGCGAGAACCTTGATCCGATGACTGTCGATGAAGTCGTCGCCAAGTTCCTTCAGCAAATCGAAGAACGCTCATAACCGAACCGTTCACGTACGAAATTCAACAGAAAAAACTCGTAAAATCTAATAGGCCGTCAATTTGACGACCTATTAGATTGTGTGTAGCCTCGAAACGCTTGATACGCGTTCAGCGCGCCATCTGAAACGATGCCGATTGAACCGTGCATCCCGCGTAGTTTTTAGAGTAAATATTTTCAGAGCGTGGCATCCTCGCAGATGTCACTATGGATCAATAACCCCAAATGACATCTGACGACATCACGATACATCGAGGACTAACGGGCGTTTACTTCGACAGGAGTGCAACGACTTTCATCGATGGTAAAGAGGGTGTTCTCGAATATCGGGGCTACAACATCAACCAGCTTGCCGAGCATTCGACGTTCGAAGAGACGGGCTACCTGCTAATTCACGGCAAGCTTCCGACTCAGACTGAACTTAATGAGTTCGACGCCGAGCTCAAGGCTGCCCGAGAGCTTCCTGAGCAGATTTTCGATGTTCTCGAACTGGTAAAAGACTCGCACCCAATGGATGCGCTTCGAACTGCCGTATCTGCACTCGCTTCGTTCGATGAAGATCGTAACGACAACTCTGCCGAAGCAACGATACGCAAAGGTAATCGCCTTACCTCGCAGGTTCCTTCGATCGTTATGGCGCACCACAATATTCGCCAGGGCAAAGACCCGATCAAGCCAAGCGCTAATCTGAATCACGCCGGAAACTTCCTATACATGCTCAACGGTGACGAGCCGAGCGCAGATACAGCTGAGTTGATGGACAAAGACTTTGTTCTTCACGCCGACCACGGCTCGAACGCTTCAGCCTTCACTGCCCGTGTGGTCGCTGGTACAGCCGCCGACATTCACGGCGCGGTAACGGCGGGAATCGCTGCTCTCTCAGGTCCTTCACACGGTGGAGCCGCCGAGAACGTTATGCAGATGGCCAAAGAAATCGGTAAGCCAGAAAACGCTGCCGACTATGTAAAAAACCTGCTTTCAAACCGTGAACGAGTCATGGGATTCGGTCACCGCGTCTACAAGGCAGAGGACCCACGAGCTGGTCACCTACGAGCTGGCGTAAAGAAGCTCAGCGAAGAGATGGGTCAGCCAGAGTGGTACCAGATTCTCGAAGCAGTGGTTGAGGCAATGCAGCCTTACGCCCGTCGTGGAATTCACGTGAACGTCGACTTCTTCGCTGGTGTTATCTACTACCTGAACGGTGTTCCTCAGGATCTGTTCGTACCGATCTTCGCGGTTGGTCGAATTCCTGGCTGGACGATTCAGGTTGTCGAGCAGTTCCGCCACAACATTCTGATTCGACCTCTGCTTCAGTACACAGGCGAACACGACCTCCAGTACGTTCCTATCGCAGAGCGTTAGGCGTTTTCGTTAGCTCCGGGCGTCACTGGCGTGACTTGGTCGCAGCTGCAATCTACCCATCCCCTAGCCCCTTCCCGAAGGAAGGGGGACCGGATCGGGCAGTTCGTTCTCTCTTACATATAAAATCTCGGAGCGCATTGTGCATTCCGTTTTTTATTTCCAAATTTTATGAACACGCCTCCCCAAAAACAGTCACCAAGTGACCTTGAACAGCGGTTGATCGATCACATCGCTCAGTACGGACCGATCACGTTCGAGGCGTTCATGGATGCTGCTCTCTACGATGAGCAACACGGCTACTATCCAAGTAGGCGTCGGCATCCCGGCTCAACGCCAGTTGGTACCGACGGCGACTACTTCACCAGCCCGTCGAGTCACCCTGCCTTTGGGGCGCTTATGGCACTTCAGCTAGAAGAAATGTGGCGAAAACTGGGAACTCCCGATGAGTTCACGGTCGTCGAGATGGGTGCTGGCGATGGCGTACTTCGATCTGATATCACCGAATACGTTCAACGTGAACTACCTGAATTCGCCAACGCACTGTCATACATTGCGATCGATCTAGCGCCTCCTGCCGGGACCGATGCCGTCAGCGAGAATTCAGCGTTGCCGGTCGGAATCACCGGGTGTGTGATTTCGAACGAACTGCTTGATGCGCACCCGGTGAATAGATTCGTGATTCAGAACGGCGAAGTTCGAGAAATATACGTCGACTATCAAGATGGCCAGTTCGTGGAATCGCTCGGCGACCTGAGTGAGCCCGAGATCGCCGGGCGCGTAGATCCGTTTTTAGCTTCGCTGCCAGAGGCATATCGAGGCGAAGTGAACTTGCACCTCGGCTACTGGGCCGATTCAGTTGCTGCGACTCTCGAACGTGGTTACGTCATGACTATCGATTACGGATACGACCGTCCTGAGTTGTACAAGCCAGCGCGCGTCGACGGGTCATTGCGTTGCTACTACCAGCACACTCTTAGTCAAAATCCTCTGAACCGTATTGGCAAACAAGACATCACTGCTCACGTCGATTTCACAGCGGTCGATCACATGCTGATGGTTATGGGTATCGAACGGATCGGAAAACCTTCACAGCAAGAGTTTTTATCGAACGTGGGCATCGACGGGTTTCTCAGTGAAGTGAACGAACGAGCGGTGGCCGGAAAATTATCTCAAACCGAGGCTCAAGAAGACCTCGCAGGGATCGGATCGCTGATCGATCCTGAAGGTCTTGGTCGTTTCAGGGTTGCGGTTCATTCCCGAGCGGCTGAGGACGACGGAGAGCGTTTACGCTCGCTCACAGGAGTCATTGGAGGTGTGCCGCTTACTGGCGGTCATAACGTTCCAACGCTGAACGATTCTGCCGCAGATCATGCCAGGCTACTTCGAGCAAGCAATCCGTTCGTATCTCCCAGCCAACCACAGCCGAGCGAAATGCCAACGTGGGAACAGATGTTTAGTGACGAGCCATAGTCGTTTGTTACACCTGAATTCGCCCGTCCGTTTTCGGTGGAATCAGGTTAAGATTTGATACACCAGCAAATAAGAGCGAGCGTGAGCAGGTTTGCACGGCATAGATAGCGGGCCGAATTGATCGAACAAGCGAGCTACCGGAGTTGATGTTGAGCGACGAATCACAAGAGCAAATTCTCAAGAAAACCGTCCTTCACTCAACACACGTCGAATCGAACGCCAAAATGGTGCCGTTTGGCGGCTGGGACATGCCGGTGCAGTACGCCGACGGCATAATCGCCGAAATTAGCGCAGTGCGAAACGTAGCTGGAATCTTCGACGTTTCACACATGGGGCGACTCGAATTCGAAGGCGAAGGCGCCGAGTCGTTCTTGAGTTCGTTTCTTTCCGCAAATTTGCCAGCACTGAAGATAGGCCGCGGTAAGTACAACTTCATCTGCAATGAAGATGGCGGCATTATCGACGACGCCATGGTCTACCGCACAGGCGATCAAAGTTTTCTACTGGTGATCAACGCTGGAAACGCCGATATCGACATGGAGTGGATAAACCCACTGGTCGCCAAATCGAAGGGCTTCACGATGAAAATTGTGACCAACGAAACCGCAATGATCGCCATTCAGGGTCCAAAGGCAGTCGAAATCATAGATACCCTGTCGAACGACGAAGCGTCCAGCATCAGGCGATTCCGAATTGGCAGTGCGACGGTCGCTGGCATATCGGCCACTCTCGCAAGAACCGGCTACACAGGCGAAGACGGATTCGAGATAATCGTGGCTGCCGACCAAGGCGAAAAGCTGTGGAACGTACTTCGGGATGCGGGTGCGATAGAAAGTGGGCTCGGCTCGCGTGATGTGCTTCGTTTAGAGGCGGGCTTGCCTCTTCACGGCAATGATTTATCGACCGAAACGAATCCGTTCGAAGCTGGATTCGGCAGGTTCGCCTATTTCGAGGCTCCTAACTCGATTGCTGGCGCAGCCCTAAAGCGCATTTCAGAGACGGAATCGGGGCGGGCGCTGGTTGGCTTCAAAATGACCGGTCGGGGCATCCCAAGATCGGGTCTAAATATCCACGAATCTAACTCAAGTAACATCGACGAATCGAACATAATCGGAGGGGTGACATCAGGCACTCATTCGCCTACTGTTGACGGTGGTATTGGCATGGGCTACGTTGAGCAAAAGTACTCTGCGACTGGCACCAAGATCATCATCGATGTTCGAGGGCGGCCTGTTGAAGCAGAAATTGTTGATATGCCTTTTTACAAACGCAGCTAGCGGATGGTTCGAATAGCTGGTTTACTGGTAACGAATTTGGTCTAAAAATGGCCGGTCAAAGCCAAATAATAACGATAGGAATGTGAACACACATGGACCCGGAAGATCTCAAATATTCAAAAGAACACGAATGGGTGCGAATGAACGGCAACATCGCTGAAGTCGGTGTAACCGTATTCGCACAGGAATCACTCGGTGATGTGGTGTTCGTAGATCTTCCTGAAGCCGGTACCGACGTTGCCCAGTTCGCTAAATTTGGCGAAATCGAATCGGTAAAAGCTGTGAGCGATCTCTTTTCTCCAGTTGGCGGCAAAATCGTTGAAGTAAACGCCGCCGCCACCGACTCGCCCGAAGTAGTGAACGAAGAGCCGTACGGAACGGGCTGGCTAATCAAAGTCGAACTCGCCGACGCTTCGCAGCTCGACGAACTTATGGATTCCGCCACTTACCAGGCAACGTTGGAGTAACGACTACTTCAATGGCTTCATCTGTGAACACCTCCGTAAACCACCCGTACATCCCATCGACCGATTCCGAGCGAGCAGAAATGCTCGATGTAATCGGTGTCGACTCGCTCGACGGTCTTCTTGGCGATATTCCTGTTGAACACCGGCATCCAAAGTTAGATATTGATGCCGGCCTATCTGAACAAGAACTATCGACCGTATTCGGATCGATAGCAGCCGAAAACGCTTCGTCATCGAGCGGATATATATCGTTTTTAGGTGCAGGTTCGTACAGCCACTACATTCCGTCTACCGTGCGTTCGATTCTCCAGCGTGGAGAGTTCGTAACCGCCTATACGCCGTACCAACCAGAAGCTGCCCAAGGCACATTGCAGGTTGGATTCGAGTTCCAGACGATCATTTGTCAGCTAACCGGCATGGAAGTTGCGAATGCCGGGATGTACGACGGCCCAACGGCGTTCGCAGAAGCATGTCTAATGGCAGCTCGGGTTACGAAACGAACGAAAATCGGAGTTCTCTCGACAGCCGATCAACGGTTGCCAAACACGCTTATGGCGTACTCGAAATACCAGGGCATCGAGATCGTTGAAGTTTCGCCAGACGCAACTGAAATTCCCGACGATCTTGCATGTATCGGTGTTCAAAGTCCGAACTTCTTTGGCGAGATCGAAGACATCGAGCGACTAACCAATCTCGCACACGCAAACGGCGCACTCTCGGTCGTGCACGTGAACCCGACGGCGCTTGGCATGTTCAAGGCTCCCGGCGAATTCGACGTAGACATCGTGACCGCCGAAGGGCAGCCGCTCGGTGTGCCAATGGCGTTCGGAGGGCCGTACGTAGGACTGTTCGCCTGCAAGAAGGCACACATACGCCAGATGCCGGGTCGAATTATTGGTCGAACTACCGATACCAAGGGTCGAACCGGATATGCACTCACGCTCCAAACTCGTGAGCAGCACATCAGACGCGAACGGGCGACTTCGAATATTTGCACAAGTACGCAGTTGATCGGCCTGATGGTTACTGTCTACACAGCAACACTCGGCAAGCAGGGCATGAAGGATCTTGCGAGCCTCTGCTACCAAAAGGCGCACTACGCCGCATCTGAAATCAACCGTCTTGACGGTTTTTCTGTCGAGTCGTTGGACTCTGATGGCACGTTCTTCCACGAATTCGTAGTTAGCTGTCCAGCTTCTCCTTCGCAGATCAACGCGTCCCTGTTGGATAAGAAGATCATCGGCGGACTCGATATTTCTGATCGTTCGGACAACGGCATGCTTGTATGTGTGACCGAAACGAATTCAAAGGCTGATATCGATAAATTTGTTCAAGCTCTGAGTCAGATCGGGGCTTCAGCATGACCATCTCCGCAAGCGCAGGTGACATCGATCGCCGATTATTGATGGATCGTTCAGTATCGGGTCGCAAAGCATTCACGCTTCCTGAATCCGACGTACCGGCGCAGAATCTTCCTGATTCATCGTTCTTGCGTGACGACGTAGAACTGCCAGAAGTCTCACAGCTTGAAGTAATCCGATATTTCTCGGTATTGAGCCAGTTGAACTTCTCCATCGACACGAATTTCTACCCTCTTGGGTCGTGCACGATGAAGTACAACCCGAAGATCAACGACGAGTTGTCGAATCTGCCGGGACTCGCCGATATCCATCCGTTGCAACCCGATGAAACTGTTCAGGGTGCGATCAGACTTCTGAAGGATCTTCAAGACGATCTTGGCGAGATCACCGGACTTCCCGGAGTTTCGCTTGCGCCGCTTGCTGGTGCACAAGGCGAATACGCAGGCTTGTTGATTGCCCGGGCGTACCACAACGCTCAGAACGATTCGGCACGCACGGTAGCAATCGTTCCTGACTCCGCACACGGCACGAATCCAGCTTCGGCTGCGATGGCAGGGCTCGAAGTGGTTACGGTGCGATCTGACGATCAGGGCAACGTCGATGTCGAAAATCTTCGCGAATTGGCGAACGAAAACACATCAGTGTTCATGCTCACAATTCCGAGCACACTTGGATTGTTCGAACCAAACATTCTCGAACTAACCAAGATCATTCACGATGTTGGCGGACTCGTTTACGCCGATGGTGCGAATTTGAACGCCTTGCTTGGCTTGGTGAAACTGGGTGACCTTGGCGTCGATATCTGCCACTCGAACCTGCACAAAACATTCTCGACGCCTCACGGCGGCGGAGGGCCAGGTTCTGGCCCGGTAATGGTGACCGACGAACTGGCGAAATTCCTGCCGAAGCCTGTCGCAGAGAAAATCGACGATGGCTACGTTCTGGCAACTCCCGAAATGTCGGTTGGGTCTATCAACGGATTTCATGGATCGTTCTCAATCGCTGCCCGTGCCTACGCCTACATAAAGGCGCTCGGGCTCGAAGGGCTGCAGTCGGTATCTGAGAACGCGATCATTAGCGCCAACTACATTCAGGCGAAATTGCGAGATAAATACGATCTCGCCGCCGATCGCTATTGCATGCACGAAACGGTTCTTTCAGCGACTCGCCAGAAGAAACGTGGAGTTGCTGGTCTGGACATCGCAAAACGCCTGTTGGACTTCGGTATCCACGCGCCCACCATGTACTTCCCGATGATCGTCGACGAAGCGCTAATGGTCGAACCTACGGAATCGGAATCGAAGGAAACGCTCGATCACTTCATCGCAGTCATGCGCCAGATCGACGACGAGATCGATTCGGCACCAGAACTCGTGCTCGATGCACCGCATGACCTACCGGTAACCCGACTAGATGAAGCCACGGCAGCACGCAAGCCCGTGCTTCGCTGGACAGCGGAATTGTAGTTCGGCTTTGCGATCGTCCTCTGGCGATTGGCAGTAAGCAGGCATATATCACTCACCACTTCGGCTGTCGCGCCGGTAAGCTAGCCCGGAATTAGAGTTTTAGATAATTTCCGAGAGTAGCCACGCCGAATGCCACGCCACCAAATGATTGTCGATACCCACGTTCATATTTGGGAGATGCCGCCGATTGCGCCTATCGGCCCGAGCGCACCCAACTTCACATCGAAACCAAAAGCGCACGGCAATGCCGAGTTGCAACTGGCGGATATGGACGCCAACGGAGTCGATAAGACCGTTCTCGTTCAGACGTCGTTTTCAACTTGGGACAACGAGTACGTAGCGGCTTCAGCGATCAAGTATCCAGATCGATTCGTTTCGATGGGACTTGTCGATCCGATGGACGACAAAAATGCTGAGCAGGCCGTCTACTGGATGGACGAACGCGAGATGCAGGGCTTTCGTTTTCACCCGCAGTACTACTCGGAAGTCGACATTCTGAAGCGACCACAGAACGAGGCAATGTTCAAGGCGATCGAGAAGCGCGAAGGCATTGTTCAGATTCACAATCGCCCCGAGCATGCGCATCAACTCGACTACGTTGCGGCTAAATACCCGGGAATCACGTGGCTAATCGATCACATGATGTATCCAGAGCCGAACATGGCTCCCGACTGGGACGTTTACAAGCCTGTTTTGGCGCTGGCGAAGCACGAGAACGTTCTCATGAAAATTTCCGACATTCACAATCGGTCGGATAGCGACCAGCACCCGTTCAGCGATATGCACGACGTGATCAAAATGGCGATGGATGCTTTCGGAACAAATCGAGTGATGTGGGGCACTGGATATCCGGGCTATCACCGCGTCGAGCACGGCTGGCTTTCACTCGCCGACGAGCTGAAATTAGTGCGAGAAGGCTTTGGTTGGCTATCGTCAGCGGAGCAAGATAAATACCTCGGCGGCAACGCTATGCGCATATGGAACTGGAATCGCGAGTAGAATTCCTATCACCCTCATGGCAACGAACTAGGGCTACACGGAGCACGATCGACACATGGCACTTCAACCGGGCACCCAGGCACCAGATTTCACTTTGGATAGCCATTCAGGCGAGGTGAAACTCTCCGATCTTCGAGGCAAAACGGTGGTTGTCGGGTTTCACCCGGCTAGCTTCACTGGAGGCTGACTGAACCAGGTGCGCGGGTTCCGCGCAAACTACGACAAGTTCGTCGCTTTGAACACTGAGATCATCGAGATTAGTGCAGATCCTGTTCCTGTTCAAAAGGCGTGGGTTGCGAGCATGCAGGAAGATGACAGTGACGCGTATGGTGTGGTGCCGTTCCCGGTCGCCAGCGATTTCTGGCCGCATGGCGAAGTGATCAAAGCGTTCGACGTGTTCAACGAAGCAACCGGAAAAGCCAAGCGGTCGGTGTTCATCATCGATGGCGAAGGCATCATCCGTTGGTCGAACGTCTACACCGACTCGATCCCAGCCTCAGGCGAACTACTCCACGAAATCGAGAATCTCTAGGGGCCAGTGGGACGTTATGACTTCTACGTCTAAAACGGTCGCTGTGAAAGTCGCAAAGACAATTGCGGTCACGTTCGCACTGTTCGCGATCGTGTACGTAGGGTGGTTTTTATACGCGGTATTGGTGATGCGCCCGAACGAAGCCAACAGCACGTTAATCGGCATCGTGGGCATTTCGCTTATGGGGTTGCTAGCGGTCTCAACAGTCGCAATGTCACGCTCAGTTTGGATGAGAAGTTCGGGGCACAGAACAAGTTCTCGGCGGTTTTGGATATACACCCCATTCATGGTGATTTTTCCAGTCCTTGTTTCACCATTGTCGCCAACTACGCTGATATTCGTAATATTTGCGATAGTGCTGTTGTTTTTGAACTCGGCACTTGGCCGTTCATTCGTTGCCGTTTCAGCCAAATAAAAGGACGATGGGTCAAACCATCGTCCTTCTTAGTTCACATCTTCGCCACGGAAGAAAAAGTCGCCTAGCGACCTTAGTAGAACGTGCCGCCGTCTTTGCCGTCGTCGTCGAGTTCACCAGCTAGACCCGCTTTTACCTGTGCAAGCTGACCTTCGACACCCATTTTGAGCATTCCTGCGTCTGAACTAATAGGGAACCACTGCATACCCTGCTTGATACGTCGTGCTGCCTCTTCGCCAGACGCTGTGTGAGCGCCGGTGAACACTCCATTGCGCTTTCCTGCGTCGACGACCTTCTGAACGGCTGCAATGTGATCGGGATGCTTGTTATCTAGCCCAATAGGAACGCCCATGTTCTGTGCAAGATCGTTTGGTCCAATGAAACATACGTCCACACCCGGAACGGCCATGATCTCGTCGATCTGGTCTACAGCTGCAGGATCTTCGATCATGATTACTACAAGAGTCATCTCGTTAGCTTTTTTGTAGAAGCCGGGTCCGTATGCAATCTGACCACGTGCACTGCCGATTCCACGAATTCCATCGGGGGCGTACTTGGCTGCCTGAACGATTTCGCGAGCCTGTTCAGCGTTTTTGACGTCTGGTGCGACGATGCCCATGAATCCGATATCGAGAATTCGCTTGATCCAAACTTTTTCGCCATATGGAACCCGAGCGAACATCGGAGTACCGCTGCCCTGAGCCGCTCTGAGACAATTCACAGCCGTCGAAACATCGATGGCGTTATGCTCGAAATCGACTACGATCCAGTCGAGCTCAGTCATGTATGCCAGCACTTCGATAACCGAGGGGTCGCCGGTTGTTGACCACGTGCCAACAGTAGCTTCGCCACGTTTCATCTTGTCTATGACTGGATTCGAGTCCATTTGGGATTCTTTCTTCGCTTACGGTAACTTCGTAGAGTGTGAGCTTCTAGTCTGCACCGGGTGGAACACGACTAACGCTCGATTAGAGGTTGTTGAAGTTGTGAGAACACAGAGGTTACTACTTGCCTCGCGAGCGATAAACTAGCTTGCGGACGAATTTCAAAACAGATCGCTAAGGAGAAACCGAGTTGGCCAGACACACCCGGCTGCAAGCATTCAATGCAGTTAACGAAATTGGCGTTGTGCCCGTTTTTTACAACGGCGATATCGCAACAGCCCAGAACATTGCAAAGGCATGTGTAAACGGCGGAATCAAGGTTCTTGAGTTCACAAACCGTGGCGATCACGCCTGGGAAGTGTTCACAGCACTCGACCGATATTGCGCAGCAGAACTTCCCGACGCCATTCTTGGCGCTGGTTCAGTGCTCGATGCTGGAACCGCTTCGATGTACATCGGCTCAGGCGCAAGCTTCATCGTTGGGCCAGTAACAAACCCCGACGTTGCGAAGGTTTGCAATCGCCGAAAAGTCGGTTACGTCCCCGGTTGTGGCACTGCTTCAGAGATTTCATCTGCCGAAGAACTCGGTTGTGAGATCGTAAAGGCATTCCCGGGTAGCGCGGTTGGTGGTCCCGGATTCGTGAAAGACGTTCTCGCTCCTATGCCGTGGTCATCGATCATGCCTACCGGAGGAGTCGATATCACCGAAGAGTCGCTTCGACCTTGGTTCGAGGCCGGTGTTGTAGCTGTTGGAATGGGATCGAAGCTCGTTTCAGCCGACATCTTGAAGGATGGTGCATGGGACAAGCTCGAACAGCGCAGCAGAGACACCGTCGCACTAATCAAGTCGATTCGCGGTGTGGCTTAGCCACCTTTTTTCAGCGTGGGCTGATTGCTTCTCAATTGCCTATACGCTGACATATTTCAATCTAGAAAACATCCAGTTCGCGGTAGAAAAAGTATCGGAGATACCATGACTAAGGTAGTTACGTTTGGTGAGGTGATGCTCAGGCTCGCAACTATGCGACGAGAGCGTTTTACTCAGGCTCGTGAGTTCGAAGTCACCTATGGTGGTGGCGAATGTAACGTTGCAGTTTCGCTCGCTCAGTTTGGTGTCGATGCAACGTTCGTAACGGCTATTCCTGACAACGACATTGGGCAGTCGTGCATCAACTACATCAGGCAGTTCGGTGTAGATACTTCTGAAATCCTTCGACAGGGTCAGCGACTCGGCACTTACTACCTCGAATCGGGCGCAGCAATGCGAGCTTCGAAGGTTGTATACGACCGAGCAGCTTCGTCGATAGCTGAAATCCAGCCCGGCGATGTCGATTGGGCGAAAGTGTTTGATGGCGCCGACTGGTTCCACTTCACAGGCATCACTCCTGCAATCTCAAAGAACGCTGGCGAAGTGTGTATCGAAGCCGCAAAGGCAGCCAAAGAGCTTGGAATCACCGTTTCGGCAGACATGAACTATCGCAAGAATTTGTGGACTCCTGAAGAGGCACAGGCAACGATGATTCCGATGATGAAGTACGTTGATGTTTCTATCGGCAACGAAGAGGACGCTGAAAAGTGCCTCGGTGTTGCTGCTGAAGGCGTCGATGTAACGGTTGGTGAGATCGACCCTGAAGCCTATAGGCCTGTCGTTCAGGAACTTGTCGACAAGTTTGGATTCAAGAAGGTTGCGATCACGCTTCGTGAGAGCTTCTCGGCTGACGACAACGGTTGGAGCGCGATTTACTTTGATGGCGACGAGATTCTCGTTGGTAACAAGTACCCAGTACGAATTGTCGACCGCGTTGGTGGTGGCGATTCGTTCTGTGCAGCGATGATTTACGGTTTGAACCAAGGCGATTGGGACTCTCGACAGGTTCTCGATTTCGCGGTTGCTTCGTCGGCGATGTCACACACGTTCCACGGCGACTTCAACCTCGTCAGCGTGAAGGAAGTAATGGCAGTCGCAGGCGGCGACACCTCAGGCAGAGTCCAACGCTAGTGCCAATGGCACGTTTTCTGCGAGGTCGGCGATTTGTCGGCTGAGTTGAAGGATGGCTCTGCTGAGCGATTAGTTAGTTCGATAAATAAAAAAATACCCTGCTGAGAAATGTCTCAGCAGGGTATTTTTTCGTTCATTAAGTTTCTAATACTCGACGCTGTCATGCTGAATTCATTTTCAGTATCAAACGTTCAAGTGGCAACTACCTAACTATTCAGTCAGATTTCAGCATTCTCATCATCCTGAGCCCCGTCGAAGGGTTGCTTGCTGCCGTCGCATACTGCCGAGCACCAGCACCAGCACCGCACCGAAGGTCTCTCTACAGGGGTCGGGAAGTCAACAAATAGTCTCCGGTCTAACCCTTATTACCTTCGGTCTTGATCACGACTTCAAAGCCGAGAATCGCTGAGCCGTGGGCTACTGTGCCGTCGGTCTTGTTCGAAGAAGCCTGACGATGTCCACGTTCGAATGCCTGTGAGCTAACCCACGCCTGAAACGACTCTTCGGAATCCCAGCGGGTGTAAACGAAGTATCGGTCTTCACCTTCAACAGGTCGAAGCAGTTCAAATCCTTCGAATCCGGGCTGGTTCTCTACCTCGCCAGCTCGCTGCTGGAATCGCTTCTCAAGCTCTTCGCCCTTGCCTTCGCCCACTGCGATTGCGTTGATTTTTACGATACTCATAAGTCGTCTCCTCAAAGCCAGCCCAACGGGGCGACAAACATTTATATGGCTAAACCCTAGTCGATCTTGGAAGCCACTAGTGCGGCAGATTACCCCATGGTCGCTAGAACTTCGGCCGTTATTTCGTAGCTAAGAGATTCTCCAGCCAGCCAGTTTTCGTATTCATCGACCACGCAGTCGGCGAGGCGGACAACTTCATCTCCCACAGTCCCGCCGATGTGAGGTGAGATAACCACGTTTGGCAACTGCCACAGAGGCGAATCTGGCGGCGGCGGTTCTGGAAGTGTCACGTCGAGCAAGGCAGTTAGATCGGATCGATTTTCTAAAACACGGATCAGATCAGCTTCGACTACCTGTGCACCTCGACCCGAGTTAATAAATGTCGCTCCGTCTCGCATTTCAGAGAAGTGCTCGTGACGTAGCGTTCTTGCGGTCGATTCGATATCGGGAATGTGATTGCTAACCACTAGCGAACGCTTGAAAAGTTCAACGAGAGAGACCGACTCAACGTTCAATTCTTTTGCTCGTTCATCGGTCAAAAACGGGTCATATGCCAACACTTTGATTGGATATGTCGCGAGAAGGTTCCTGAGCCGGGTTCCTATCTTGCCCAGACCAATAAGTCCTACTGTTTCACCAAAAATCCCCGATCGATCAAAAGACTTTGCATCATGCGTTTTCAGATCGGCATACCGCCGAGTAGCTCGGAAATATCCACGAAGCGACAGAAGAACTTGCGACAGGCACATCTCGGCGACTGGAATTGCATTGATGTCCCATGCTCCAACGAGCGTGATGTTCCGGTCGATCAGCGGCGTTGCGAACGACTTCACGTTGCCTGCGGCGTAGAAAACCGCTTTTAAATTTGGCATTGCCTTGAAATGTTGATCGTCGAAACTCGGTATGCCCCATGTTGCGAAAATAACTTCTACATCGGCGAGAGCGGCAGCGTGCTGATCGAAATTATCTCTGGTGATCACAGTCGGATAGAGATCGGTGAGTTTTTCAATTCGTTCGCGTCGACCCTGTCCGAAAACGTCGCCATCTTCTGGAGGGTACTCGTAGAACAAAGCTGATTTTGAACGACCGCGACTACTCATTCCAACTCGCCGTCGGTTTCGTGGTTATTTACCAGTTCTAGGTAACCCGGAAGGACGTCGTCTGTGTACGCCTTTTCGAGCAGTTCAACTAGCTTGACCGGATCGGAATGTCCGATTACTTTGGCTCCGGTGTCCTTGTTAATTACATTGAGCAATTCGTCGATATGATCGGCGATTCCGCCAGTGCCTTCGAGCACCCCGATGATCTTCGCTTGATCGTAAGCGATTGCAAATTCGCCAAGTGTTCCAGAACGTCCGCCGACGATTACCACGGCATCGCACGTTTGAATGTTCTCGACCTCGCGTCCCATAAGACCGCTTCCGGTGTAGACGATGATGTCGTAGCCACGAGTCGGTGAGTTGTATCGCTCGATATGTTCAATCAGGCTTTGGGCTGGCGATATTCCTATCGTCAAACCGTCTTCAGATTTCGACCCAAGTACTGAATCGTGTGGAAGCCCAGGGGCAATCCCTGTGACCAGCGTGTAGCCGCGTTTGCCAACTTCAGCACCGAGATCGTAAATCTTCTTACGTGCAGATTCTGGGACTTCGCCACCCGCAGATCCCATCACCCCGAATACCATCTTTGGGAATTCGGTGAGATCGGCGTTGCTGGCGGGTATTTTGTTTATGTCGGTCATGAGCTAATTATGATCGATCCGACCTTGCCGGAGGGACCTTGGATGTTCGATTTTAAGTTGAGATTGTTCGAACGAAGTTGTTGGTTATTGTGAATTAACGTCGGCATCATCTTCTCAGGTCCCTCCACTTCGCTTTGCTTCGGTCGGGATGAGGGGATGTGATGCTGCCTGAAATGGGCGAGCTGTCGTCCTTCGAGTGCCTCAGGATGACATTTTCTTGAATGGTTGTGCTGGTATGTCTGTCCGAATAACTCCTTCTCTCAGCGGGAGAAGGTTGGGTTGAGGGAGAGATGTTTGAATAGCTGCCTGCGACCGAATCTTCCTCACCTAAATCCTCTCCCGCGGGAGAGGACTTTAAAGCCAAATCCACCACCTAGTAGCCCATCGCTACACCGTCGCGCCTTGGGTCGGCTCCGCCGAGCATCGAGCCGTGTTCGGTGAATTGGATGCCCTGACCACCTCCAACGGCGTTGTGCCAATCGGGAGCAACGTGAACACGGTGACCTCGACGTGCAAGATCTTCACGCATACGAACGGGGAATCGGTTTTCGAGAAGTAGCATTCCGGTGTCGTAGTGCCTGAATCGAGGAGCCTCAATCGCTTCTTGAACGTTCATTCCGGCGTCGATGTGGTTGTGCATCATCTGAGCCGTTGTGTGCAGAATGCCCCAGCTACCCGGAGTAGAAATCGAGAGACGAATCTCTTTTTCTCCAGAACCATCGTCTGAATCAGCGTAAATCTGTGCCGGAGCGATGCAGAAATCTTGTTCCTTGCCCGGTCCGATCAAGTTTGGAGAGTTGGTATCCGGGTTGATGTCGAACCATTTGGACATGTTGTTCATGAACACGCCTGTATCGCCAGCAACAACTGCCGACCCGAACGCCCCGCCGAGCGTCTGCGTGACTGTTACGACGTTCCCTTCAGAGTCGGCGGTAACAAAGTGAGTCGTCAGGCCGCTCGCATATTCGGCCTTCACGCCTACAGGAGGGTGATCGACACGAGATCGCTCCCATCGTTCAGCGGGAGGACCAGAAGTTTGGAGCATGTCTATTTCGGCAGCACGATCGGCTGCGTACTCTGCCGAAAGCAA